>JBBAPJ010000011.1:0-48233 GCA_040400855.1 Rubrivivax sp. | reverse complement strand
TCGGCCAGGCCGGTGGTCTCGATCACCACGCGCTCGAAGTCGAGCTCGCCCTTGCGGCGCCGGGCGGCCAGGTCCGACAGCGTGCTGCGCAGGTCCTCGCGGATCGTGCAGCACACGCAGCCGTTGCTCATCTGGATGACCTGCTCCTCGGTGTCGGCCACCAGGATGTCGTTGTCGATGTTCTCTTCGCCGAACTCGTTCTCGATGACGGCGATCTTGTGGCCGTGGGCCTCGGTGAGCACGCGCTTGAGCAAGGTGGTCTTGCCCGAACCGAGGAAGCCGGTGAGGATGGTGGCAGGAATGAGGGACATGGGGCTGCGTGTCGACAACTTCTGTGGAGGATCTGGCTGCACCTGAGGGCGGCCGGAGGGGCTTCAACCCGGCCGAGTGCGGCGCTCGGGTATTCTTCGCATTGTCGCCACTTCCGACACTGTCGTGTCAGACCCACACCCTGAACGGTCCGCGCGCACGCAACCTGCACGTGCCGCGGACAGGCCCCCCGGCCGCCCAGCGGCCGAACGCTCCGCCGAACGCCGCACCTTCTTCGAGCGCGTGGTGGAGTTCATCTCACCGGGCCCGGATTCGCGTGCCGAGCTGATCGAGACGCTGGCCGAGGCCGAGCAGCGCGAGCTGATCGAGCCCGAGTCGCGCGCCATGCTCGAGGGCGTGATCCGCATGGCGGACATGACGGCCGGCGACGTGATGGTGGCCGCCCCGCGCATGGACGTGCTCGACATCCAGGCGCCCTACGAGGAGCTGCTGGGCGTGGTGATCGAGACGGCGCACTCGCGCTTTCCGGTCATCGAGGGCGCGCGCGACAACATCATCGGCATCCTGATGGCCAAGGACCTGCTCAAGCTGCAGCGTGCGCCCGAGCTGAACCTGCGCACCCTGTTGCGACCGGCCGTCTTCGTGCCCGAGAGCAAGCGGCTGAACGAGCTGCTGCGCGACTTCCGCTCCAACCGCAACCACCTGGCCATCGTCATCGACGAGTTCGGCAACACCGCCGGGCTGATCACGATCGAGGACGTGCTCGAGGAGATCGTGGGCGAGATCGAGGACGAGTTCGACGAGCGCGACGGCGACTCCGGTGTCTACACGATGGCCGACGGCTCGCACCGCGTGGCGGGCGACGCGGGGATCGACGAGGTCAACGCGGCCTTCGGCGTGGCCCTGCCCGAGGACCAGTTCGACACCATCGGCGGGCTGGTGGCCGACCAGTTCGGCCGCGTGCCGCGGCGCTCGGAGTCGGTCGTGCTGGGCGGGCTCGTCTTCACGGTGATGCTCACGCGCGGCGGCGCGGTGCGCTGGTTCCGCGTCCAGCGAGCTGCATCCCCCTCCGAGGCTCCCGGCTCGGGCGGGGGCAGCTGAGTTGAGCCCACCGGCTGGCGGGCGGCACCTCACCTGGGTGTACGTCGCCGCAGCCGCGCTGCTGGGCGCGCTGCACACGCCAGCCTATGCGGATCCGCAGCGCCTGTGGCCGCTGTCGGTGGTGGCGCTGGCCGTGCTGGTGGCGTGGTTGCGCGGCAGCACCCCCTGGCGCGCGGCGGGGATCGGGCTGGCTTTCGGCACCGGCTGGCTGGGTGCGGGCGTGTGGTGGCTCTTCGTGAGCATGCACCGCTACGGCGGCTTGCCGGCCTGGATGGCGGCGGCCGCGGTGGCGGCACTGTCCGTGGCTTTGTCGGTCTACCTGGCAATGGCCTGCGCGGCGTGGGCGCGCTGGCGACCCGGCCGGCCGGCTCACGACGCGCTGCTCTTTGCCGCGCTGTGGCTGCTGGCCGAACTCGCGCGCGGCCTGCTGTTGACGGGTTTCCCGTGGGTGGCCAGCGGCTACGCGCTGGTGGACGCGCCGCTGGCCGGGCTCGCACCCTGGGTCGGGGTCTACGGAATCGGGGCGCTGCTGGCCTTCGCAGCCGCCCTGCTCGGTGGGCTGGGTGGGTGCCGTGGGCGCGCACGCTGGGCGAGCCTCGGGGCGGGCGCCGCCGTGCTGCTGGCCCCGGCTGCCGGGGCGGCGCTGCACTTCACCGAGCCCGCAGGACGCGTCAGCGTGTCGCTGGTGCAGACCGACGTGGCGCAGGACGAGAAATTCACTGCAGCGCGCATGCCCGGCCTGCTGGCCGCACTGGGCGAGCAGGTGCAGCGCGCGCGCGGGCAGCTCATCGTCGCCCCGGAGACGGCCGTGCCGCTGCTGCCCTCGCAGCTCGGCGCCCTTGCTCCGGACTGGTGGGCCACCCACCTGGAGCCGATCGCACGCAGTGGCCGCGCGGCGTTGATCGGGGTGCCGCTGGGCGACTTGGAGCTCGGCTACACGAACTCGGTGGCGGGCGTGCGCGCGGGGCTGGCCTACCGCTACGACAAGCACCACCTCGTGCCCTTCGGCGAGTTCATCCCGACGGGCTTTCGCTGGTTCACCGAGCGCATGCACATCCCGCTGGGCGACTTCGCGCGCGGCCCGCTGCGCGCGAAGTCCTTCGAGGCTCTGGGCCAGCGCTTCGGCCCGAACGTGTGCTACGAGGACCTCTTCGGCGAGGAGCTGGCCGCACGCTTCACCGACCCCGCACAGGCCCCTACGGTGCTCGTGAACCTGAGCAACATCGCCTGGTTCGGCGACACGGTGGCGCTGCCGCAGCACCTGCACATCACGCGCATGCGCACGCTCGAGCTCGAGCGGCCGATGCTGCGCGCCACCAACACCGGCGTGACGGCCATCGTCGACCACCGCGCCCGTGTGGTGGCGCGGCTGCCGGCCTTCCGCCCGGGCGTGCTGGAAGGGGAGGTGGAGGGCCGGCACGGGCTCACGCCTTACGCGCGCTGGGCCGGTGCCTACGGGCTGTGGCCGCTGGCGCTGGCGGCCATCGCGATGGTCCTGCTCCTCGCAAGGGCAGGCGGCCCGCGGGCTGCGCCCTAGAATCGGGGGTTTTCCCCGGGGCCGGACACGGCCGCTGCGCGATGCCGACTTTCCAGCAGATCATCCTCCGGCTGCAGGCCTACTGGGCCGAGCGCGGCTGCGCGCTGCTGCAACCCTACGACATGGAAGTGGGCGCGGGCACGAGCCACACCGCCACCTTCCTGCGCGCGCTCGGCCCGGAGCCCTGGCGCGCCGCCTACGTGCAGCCCAGCCGCCGCCCGAAGGACGGGCGCTACGGCAACAACCCGAACCGGCTGCAGCATTACTACCAGTACCAGGTGGTGCTCAAGCCGGCGCCAGCCGACATCCTGGAGCAGTACCTGGGCAGCCTCGAGGCGCTCGGGCTGGACCTGCAGGCCAACGACGTGCGCTTCGTCGAGGACGACTGGGAGAACCCCACGCTCGGCGCCTGGGGCCTGGGCTGGGAGGTGTGGCTCAATGGCATGGAGGTGACGCAGTTCACCTATTTCCAGCAGGTCGGCGGGATCGACTGCAAGCCGATCACGGGCGAGATCACCTACGGGCTGGAACGCCTGGCGATGTACCTGCAGGGCGTGGACAACGTCTACGACCTCGTGTGGACCGACGGCTTGAGCTACCGCGACGTCTACCACCAGAACGAGGTGGAGCAAAGCACCTACAACTTCGAGCACAGCGACGTCGAGTTCCTGTTCTCGGCCTTCGCGGCGCACGAGAAGACGGCCCGGCGGCTCATGGCCGAGCAGCTGGCCCTGCCCGCCTACGAGCAGGTGCTCAAGGCTGCGCATGCCTTCAACCTGCTCGACGCGCGCGGCGCGATCAGCGTGACCGAGCGCGCAGCCTACATCGGCCGTATCCGCGCGCTGGCGCGCAGCGTGGCGCAGAGCTACCTGGACAGCCGCGCACGGCTGGGTTTCCCGATGGCCCCGCGCGAGTGGGCGCAGGCCGTTCAGGCGCAGCTCGCGCAGGCGGCCGAACGAGAGGCCGGGCGCGGGGTGGCTGCGGTCGGGAAGGGGTCTTGAGCATGGGTGCCACGTCGTCTGGCGCCGTACAGGCGCTGCTGGTGGAGCTCTTCGTCGAGGAGCTGCCGCCCAAGTCGCTGCGCAAGCTTGGGCAGGCCTTCGCGGAAGGCCTTCGCGATGGGCTTTGCGCGCGCGGCCTGTGCGAAGCCGATGCGGGCCTGGAGACCTTCGCCTCGCCGCGCCGCCTGGCTGCGCGTGTGGCGGCAGTGCGCTCGCAGGCTGCGGACCGGCCGGTGTCGCACAAGCTGATGCCTGTGGCCGTGGGCCTGGATGCACAGGGCCGACCGAGCGCGGCCCTGCAGAAGAAACTCGCTGCGCTGGGTGTGGACCCATCGAACGCCACCGGGCTGCGGCGTGCCTCGGACGGCAAGTCCGAGCTCCTTTTCCTCGATGTGGTGCAGCCGGGCGCGACGCTGGCCGACGGGTTGCAGCGGGCGCTGGAGGAGGCGGTGGCCCGCCTGCCCATCCCCAAGGTGATGCGCTATCAGCTGGCCGATGGCTGGACGAGCGTGGACTTCGTGCGCCCGGCCCACGGGCTCGTGGCGTTGCACGGGGCAGACGTGGTGCCGGTGGCCCTGCTCGGGCTGCAGGCGGGCCGGCTCACGCGTGGCCACCGCTTCGAGGCGGCCGCGGCCGCACTCGAGCTGGCTGTGGCCGGCGACTACGAACGCGTGCTGCAAGACAAGGGTGCCGTCATCGCGTCCTTCGAGGCCCGGCGCGCCGAGATCGAGAGGCAGCTTGCCCAGGCCGCGGGCCGCGAAGGGCTGCAGCCGGTCCAGGACGAGGCTCTGCTCGACGAGGTGACGGCGCTCGTCGAGCGCCCGCACGTGCTCACCTGCCGTTTCGAGGAGGAGTTCCTCGCCGTCCCGCAGGAGTGCCTGATCCTCACGATGAAGGCCAACCAGAAGTACTTCCCGCTGCTTGACGCCGCGGGCAGGCTGACGAACCGGTTTCTCGTCGTGAGCAACGTGCGGCCGGCCGACCCGTCCGCCGTCATTGGCGGCAACGAGCGCGTGGTGCGCCCGCGCCTGGCCGACGCCAAGTTCTTCTTCGACCAGGACCGCAAGCGCACGCTGGCCTCGCGCGTGCCCGAGCTCGGTCGTGTGGTCTACCACGGGCAGCTCGGCACGCAGGCCGATCGCGTGCAGCGTGTTCAGGCCATCGCGCGTGCCATCGGGCAGCAACTCGGGGGTCTGGTGCTGGCCGACCTGGCCGAGGAGGCCGCCACGCTCGCCAAGGCGGACCTGCTCACCGACATGGTGGGCGAATTCCCCGAACTGCAGGGCATCATGGGCGCGTACTACGCGCGCCACGACGGCCTGCGCGAGGCGGTGGCCGACGCCATCGAGGACCACTACAAGCCGCGCTTTGCGGGCGACGCCCTGCCGCGCGGTGAGGTGGGCCTGGTGGTGGCGCTGGCCGACAAGCTCGAGACGCTGGCGGGCCTCTTCGGCATCGGGCAGCTTCCCACGGGCGAGAAGGATCCTTTCGCGCTGCGCCGCCACGCGCTCGGTGTGGTGCGCATGCTCGTGGAGCGCGCGCTGCCGCTTTCCGTGCCTGCCCTGGTGCACGAGGCCTTCGCCGCCTTCCCGGCAGGCCACGGCGCGGCCCAGGCCGAGGTGCTGCGCTTCCTGGACGACCGGCTCGCCGGCTGGCTGCGCGAGCAGGGCTCGAGCGCGCGCGAGGTCGATGCCGTGCTGGCGCTGCGGCCCGATGTGTGGGCCGGCGTGCCCGCGAGGCTGGCAGCCGTGCGCGCCTTCGCCGCGCTGGCCGAGGCGCCGGCGCTGGCGGCCGCCAACAAGCGTGTGGGCAACATCCTGCGCAAGTCCGACGACGCCCCGGTGACCGACGTGGACCCCTCCCGGCTCGTCGAGCCCGCCGAGCACGCACTGTGGGCGGCGCTGGGCGAGGCCGGGCCTCGGGCTGAGGCCGCGCGCGCGGCCGGTGACCTGACTGCCTCACTGCGTGAACTGGCCGCGCTCAAGGCCCCGGTGGACGCTTTCTTCGATGCCGTGATGGTCAACGCCGAGGACGCGGCGCTGCGAGTCAACCGGCTGGCGCTGCTGCGCGCCCTGCACGCGGCGATGAACCAGGTCGCCGACCTGTCGCGGCTGGCGGGCTGAGGCGCAGCGCCTCGGCCCCGGACCAACGCCACGCACGCGCAGACGGGACCTAGCAGCCGTGAAGCTCATCATCCTCGGCCGGGACGGCATCCTCAACGAGTACCGGGACGACCACGTCAAGTCACCCGAGGAGTGGCAGCCTGTGCGGGGAGCGCTGGAGGCGGTGGCGCGCCTGAACCAGGCGGGCTGGCACGTGGTGGTGGCCACCAACCAGGCGGGCATCGGCCGCGGCATGATCGACATGGCTTCGGTCAACGCGATCCATGCCCACATGATCCGCTGCGCGCAGCGCGTGGGGGGGCGCATCGATGCCGTCTTCTTCTGCCCTCACACCCCCGAGGATCACTGCGAGTGCCGCAAGCCGTTGCCGGGGATGATGCTCGACATCGGCCGGCGCTATGGGGTCGACATGCACCAGGTGCCGGTGGTGAGCGACACGCTGCGCGACCTGCTGGCCGCGCGTTCGGCCGGATGCCCGCCGCACCTGGTGATGAGCGGGCGCGCCGCGCACCTGGACGAGGCGCAGCTGCAGGCCATGCTGCACGAAGCGCCTGGCACGCGGGTGCACCGCGACCTGTGCGGCTTTGCCGAGCACCTGCTGCGCCAGGAGCGGGTGTCATCGGGGGCGGCCCTGTGAGCCCCGCGCATCGCCTGGCCTGCGCGCTGCGCTCGGCGCTGTACCTGGTGTTCCTGATCGTCACGGTCGTGCCGTGGGCGGTGGTGGTGCTGCTGGCCTCCATCGCCTGGCGCGGGCCGAGGCTCTACTGGGTGGCGGTGCAATGGCTGCGCGCCTCGATCTGGGGCGCGCGCGTCATCTGCGGCGTGCGCGCGCAGGTGCAAGGCCTCGAGCACGTGCCCACGGCGCAGGACGCGCGCTCGGCCGTGCTGCTCGCGCCCAAGCACCAGTCGACCTGGGAGACCTTCTTCTTTCCCACGCTGATGCCGCACCCGCTGGCCTACGTGTTCAAGCGCGAACTGCTGCGCATCCCCTTCTTCGGCTGGGCGATGGGGCGGCTGGACATGGTGCACATCGACCGCAGCCGCCGCACCGAGGCCTGGAACCGCGTGGCCGAGCAGGGCCGGCGTCTGTTCAGCGAAGGCGTGTGGGTGATCATGTTCCCGGAAGGCACACGCACCCCGCGCGGCGAGCAGGGCAGCTACAAGACGGGCGCCTCGCGTCTGGCCGTGGCCACTGGCGTGCCCATCGTGCCGATCGCCGTGGCCTCGGCGCGCTGCTGGCCGCGCAAGAGCTTCCTGCTGCGCCCGGGCGTGATCCCGGTGAGCATCGGCCGGCCCATCCCGAGTGCCGGGCGCGATCCCGAGGAGCTGATGCGCGAGGTGGAGACCTGGATCGAGGCGGAAATGCGGCGCCTGGACCCGCAGGCTTATCCCACGTCGACGCCCGAGGCGCGCAGGCCCTAGACTGCGGCCTGCATGGCCGCGTTGCCACTTCCTCCCCAGCCTGAGCAACTGTCGCTCTTCGGTGACGGCGGGCAAGTCGCCGCCTCGCCCGAGCCTGCCGTGATGGTCGCACCGACTCCCCCCGCCGCAAGGCTGTCGCCTCCGCGCGCGGAGCCAGCTGCCCGTGAGTTCCGTCACCCCCGCGCCAGCCACGAGCTGATGCTGCAGGGCTGCCGCGTGGGCTTCGAGCTGCGCCGTGCGCGCCGGCGCAGCATCGGCTTCGTCATCGGGCCCGAGGGCCTGGCGGTGAGCGCGCCGCGTTGGACGGGCACGGTGGAGATCGAGGCGGCACTGCGCGAGAAGGCGGCCTGGATCGTGCGCAAGCTGCACGAGCAGCAGGAGCGCGCGCGGCGCCTGGAGCAGGCCCGCATCGAGTGGGGCGACGGCGCCGGCGTGCCCTTCCTGGGCGAGACGGTGATCGTGGTGCTCGACCCGCGCACCACGGGCGTGGTGCTGCACACCGATGCTCAGGCCCTGCCCGGCGTGCCGCGCCTGACGCTGCATGTGGGCCTGCCGCACGGTGCGGCGGCCGAGCAGGTGCGCGAGGCCGTGCAGGGCTGGCTGCAGCGCCAGGCCCGGCGCATCTTCGAGGAGCGCTGCGCGCACTACGCGCGCGAGCTGGGCGTGCAGGTGCGGCGCCTGGCGCTGAGCTCGGCGGCCACGCGCTGGGGCAGCGCGGCGGCCGACGGCTCGGTGCGGCTGAACTGGCGGCTCGTGCACTTCGCGCTGCCGGTCATCGACTACGTGGTGGCGCACGAGCTTGCCCACCTGCGCGTGATGGACCACAGCCCGCGTTTCTGGGAGGTGGTGGGCTCGGTGGTGCCCGACTTCCGGGCGCAGCGCGCGGTGCTGCACGAGGCGCTGCTGCCGCCGATGGAGTAGGGGGAGCACGGGTCATGTCGACGCCCGATCCAGTGCCGCATCACCCGCCCGAAGAGCAGGACGCGGCACCTGGCTCCGCGCCTGCAGGCAGGCGCAGGCGCAGCCTGGCCGAAGACCTCGAGGACGGGCCGCTCAGGCGCGAGCTCCTGGGCGAGCCGCCGGCACCGCCCGACCTCCCGCCAGCACCCGAGCCGGTCTTTCGCGCCCGGCTCGTCTTCGACGGCCAGGGGTCGGAGTACTTCCGCATCTGGGTCGTCAACTTGCTGCTGACGCTGCTCACGCTGGGCGTGTACTCGGCCTGGGCCAAGGTGCGCAAGGCGCGCTGGTTCGCGCAGCACACCTCGCTGCTGGGCGACCGCTTCGACTACCACGGGGACCCCTGGCGCATCCTGCTCGGACGTGTGCTCGCACTCGGCTTGCTGGCGCTGTGGACCTGGTCCTTCGACATCGCGCTGTGGTTCGGTTTCGCGGTGCTGGGGCTGATGCTGGTGGCCGGGCCCGTGCTCTTCGCCGGGGCCCAGCGCTTCAAGCTCGCGAATACCAGCTGGCGGGGCCTGCGCTTCGGCTTTCACGCGCCTCGGAGCGAGGTCTATCTGGTGTGCGTGCCGCTCCTGGTGGTGTGGACGCTGGGTACCGCGCTGGCCGCAGCCGGGGCGCCCACGAACTGGGAGATGGGGGCCACCGTGGTGCTGGCCCTGCTGCTGCCCTGGGCCCATGCGCGGCTCAAGCGGCTGCAGCACGCCCATGCAAGCTTCGGCGGTCAGACCTTCGCCTTCGAACCGGCGGGCGCCGCCTTCTATGGCCTCTACAGCAAGGGCTTCGTCTTGGCGATCGTCGGGGGAATGGGGCTGGCGCTGGTGGTTGGGATCGTGGCGGCTGTCCGTCGGGACATGGCCTCCCCTGCTGCAGGCGGTGAGACGCGCATGCTGCTGGACCTGCTGTTGCTGTCGGGCGGGCTCGTGCTCGCGATCTGGATTGCAGTGTGGCCCTACTTCGCGGCACGCACCCAGCAGATCGTCTGGGGCCACACACGCTTTGCCGGCCGCGTGGGCTTTGCCGGGCAGATGCGGGGATGGGCGCTGTGGAAGCTGGCGGTGGGCCAGACCGTGCTCACGCTGCTGACTGCCGGCCTGTACTGGCCGTTCGCAGCGGTGGCGATCGCGCGCTACCGCATCGAGCACCTGCAAGTGGTGGGCGATGCGCCGTTGCCCGGGATGCGCGTGCTTGCCGCGCCTGTCACCGATGGGCGGGCGGCGGGCGACGGGGCCGCTGACATGTTCGGCCTGGACTTGGGGTGGTGACGACGATGCAGCCGGGCACGACAGGCGCCGACGGGCCGTCGCAGGCTGCGACGGCAGCCACCGCAGGCCAGCGGGGGCGCCTGTTCGACGGCTGCTCCACGGACGTCCTGGCTGCCCGTGCCTGGATCGAAGGGTCCGATCTCGCGGTCGAGTCTGCGGTCCGGACGCCAGGCGGCACCGAGGCCGCCGACCCGGCAGGGGCGGTTTCCGAAGCCGACGGCGCCTCCGATGTGCCGCAGGTGGCTCCCGAACGGCGTTGCATCCGCTACCCGCTCCGTGCCCTGGCGCTGGGGGACCGCTGGCGCAGCGGCCCCTACCCGGTGGGGCTGCCCGATGGCGGCACCCTGTGGGTCGACGGTGACGACCCCGGCTCGGCGGGTTTCGTCGATGCGCTGCTGCGCGGGGCGGGCAGGCGCTCGGGCGCGCAGCGGCTGTGGCGCTCCTGGCCAGCGGCCTTGGCCTGCCTGGCGCTTCTCGTGGCCGTCCTGGTGTGGATCGACCGCCAGGGAGCGGGCCTGGCCGCCCAGGCCGTGCTGCCGCTGGTGCCGCTCAAGATCGACGAGAACGTGGGCAAGCAGCTCATGAAGAACCTGGACGCCAACTACTTCGTCGCCTCGAGCAGGGGCGCAGACATCGATGGGCTGCGCCGGCGCTTCCACGAAATGGCCCAGGCCTGCGGGCAGGGGCGCAGCTACACCTTCGAAGTCCGGCGGATGCGCGAAGAGCCCGGGTTCAACGCCTTCGCGCTGCCCGACGGGACACTCGTCATGCTGGACGGCATGCTCGACGTGCTCTCCGAAGAGGAGGCACTGGCGGTGCTGGGCCATGAGATCGGCCACGTGGCCTACCGCCACGGCATGGGCCGTCTCCTGAAGGCAATGGGCCTGCTGGCCGTGGCCGGCGTCGTGTTGTCCGACTTTTCCAGCGTGCTGGCCACGACGGTGAGCGGCATCCAGTTCCTGCGCCACTCCCGCGCCGCCGAGCGTGAGGCTGACGCCCATGCCCGCGAGTGCCTGGCGCGGGTGGGCATCGATCCGCGGGTCATGGTGGGGCTGTGGATGAAGTTTCGCGCCGAGCGGGACCGTCGGGGAGGTGCCGAGCCGCCGGCCTGGCTGAGCAGCCATCCAGGCCTAGAGGAGCGCCTGCGCGCCGCGCAGCAGCCCTGATCTCCCGATCTGGCCTCCGGACCCGGCGTCAGGCCCCGCTCAGGGGGCTGGCTATGATCCTGCAGAGCCTTTCCGGAGAGACCCCATGAACCTGCCCGGCCTCGACTTCATGCTCGGCGAGGACATCGACGCCCTGCGCGACGCGGTGCGCGACTTCGCCCAGGCCGAGATCGCGCCCCGCGCCGCCGAGATCGACCGCAGCGACCAGTTCCCGATGGACCTGTGGCGCAAGATGGGCGAGCTCGGCGTGCTCGGCATCACCGTGCCCGAGGACTAGGGCGGCGCCGGCATGGGCTACCTCGCGCACATGATCGCGATGGAGGAGATCAGTCGCGCCAGCGCCAGCGTGGGCCTGAGCTATGGGGCGCACAGCAACCTGTGCGTGAACCAGATCAAGCGCAACGGCAGCGAGGCGCAGCGCGCGAAGTACCTGCCCCGGCTCATCAGCGGTGAGCACGTAGGCGCGCTGGCGATGAGCGAGCCGGGCGCGGGCTCGGACGTGATGTCGATGAAGCTGCGCGCGGTCGAAAAGGGCGGGTACTACGTGCTCAACGGCTCGAAGATGTGGATCACCAACGGGCCCGATGCCGACACGCTCGTGGTCTACGCCAAGACCGAGCCAGAGCTCGGCGCGCGCGGCGTCACGGCCTTCCTGATCGAGAAGGGCATGAAGGGCTTCTCGATCGCGCAGAAGCTCGACAAGCTCGGCATGCGCGGCTCGCACACGGGCGAGCTCGTGTTCCGGGACGTGGAAGTGCCGGCCGAGAACGTGCTGGGCGCCCTCAACGGCGGCGCCAAGGTGCTGATGAGCGGGCTGGACTACGAGCGCGCCGTGCTCGCCGCCGGCCCGATCGGCATCATGCAGGCGGTGATGGACAACGTCGTGCCCTACATCCACGACCGCAAGCAGTTCGGCCAGAGCATCGGCGAGTTCCAGCTCGTCCAGGGCAAGGTGGCCGACATGTACACGGTGCTGCAGGCCGCGCGCGCCTTCTGCTACACGGTGGGCAAGAACCTCGATGCGCTGGGGGCCGAGCATGTGCGCCGCGTGCGCAAGGACTGCGCGAGCGTCATCCTGTGGTGCGCGGAGAAGGCCACCTGGATGGCCGGCGAGGGCATCCAGGTGTTCGGCGGCAACGGCTACATCAACGAGTACCCGCTCGGGCGGCTGTGGCGCGACGCCAAGCTCTACGAGATCGGCGCGGGCACGAGCGAGATCCGGCGCATGCTGATCGGCCGGGAGCTCTTCGCGGAGACGGCGTGAACACCGCTTCGACGATCGTCCTGCCGCAGCCGGGTTGGTCGATGCGCGCCTGGCGCGAGGACGACGTGGCCGCACTGGCGCGGGCGGCCAACGACGAGCGCATCCTGCAGTGGATGTCCGACACCTGGCCGAGCCCCTACACCGAGGACGACGCCCGCTGGTGGATCGGCACGGGGCAGCACGCCAGCGGGATGGCCTGGGCGCTGTGCCGTGACGACACACCCTGGGGCGGCGCAGGCCTGCATCCTCAGACCGGCTTCCTGCGCTGCAACGTCGAAGTCGGCTGGTGGCTGCAGCCGGACCACTGGGGACAGGGCGTGGCGTCCGCCGCGGCGGCGCGGGTCGTCGCGCAGGCCTTCGCCCTGCCTGAGGTCACACGCGTGTTCGCCCCCATCCACGCCGGCAACGACCGTTCGGTGCGGGTGGCCCGTAAGGCGGGCATGCGGCTGGAGGCGGTGCAGCCTCGCAGCGCCTTCAAGCGCGGAAAAGTCATCGACCGGGTGCTCTACGCGGCGTACCGGTGAGCGGTGGCCGGTCCTTGCATCTTCCAGCCGACGTCTTGACATGACCCGAAACCTCACCGAACTCCTGCACAGCAACCGCCAGTGGGCGCAAAGGATCGAGGCGCGCGAACCGGGCTTCTTCACGCGCCTGGCGCGCCAGCAGAGCCCGCGCTACATGTGGATCGGCTGCGCCGACAGCCGCGTGCCGGCCAACGAGATCGTGGGGCTGGACCCGGGTGAGGTCTTCGTGCACCGCAACGTGGCCAACGTGGTGGTGCACTCGGACCTCAATGCCCTTTCGACGATCCAGTTCGCCGTGGAGCACCTGTTGGTGCGCGACATCATCGTCGTGGGCCACTATGGCTGCGCCGGCGTGCGCGCGGCGATGCGCGGGCTGCGCATCGGGCTGGCCGACAACTGGCTGCGCCACGTGCACGACGTGCGCTTGCGCCACCGCAAGCGGCTGGACCACCTGGAGCCGCAGGCTCAGGAGGACGTGCTGTGCGAGATGAACGTGATCGAGCAGGTGGGCAACGTGGCGCTGTCCACCGTGATCCAGGACGCCTGGTCGCGCGGCCAGGAGGTGGCCGTGCACGGCTGGATCTACGGGCTGCGCGACGGGCTGCTCAAGGACCTGGAGGTGACGATGGACCGGCCCGAGGAGGTGGTGCCGGTGTTCTCGGCGGCCTTCAAGCGCTACCCCAGGGGTGCGAGCAGCCTGGGGCCAGCCGGCGAGGAGCGGCCCGCAGGAGCCGACGAAGCCGAGGCCGATTGAAGCTGCACGGGCCGCGCCGATGTTCCCTCACCAGCTCACCGACAGCCGTGCCTTCGCCATCGCGCGCACGATGCTCGAGGGCTTCGACCGGCACTACCGGCTCTTCCGGGAGGCCAGTGCCGGCGCCAAGGCACGCTTCGAGCGCGCCGACTGGCACGGCCAGCAGCGCGCGCAGCGCGAGCGCATCGAGTTCTACGACAAGCGGGTGAACGAGGCCGTGGCGCGGCTGCGCACCGAGTTCGACGCAGCCAGCCTGCCGGCCGACACCTGGCAGCAGGCCAAGCTGCACTACATCGGGCTGCTCACCGACCACCACCAGCCCGAGCTGGCCGAGACCTTCTTCAACTCGGTGACGTCCAAGCTGCTGCACCGCAGCTACTTTCGCAACGAGTTCATCTTCGTGCGCCCGGCCGTGAGCACCGAGTACATCGAGAACGACGAGCCCGCTGCGGTGGCCACCTACCGCGCCTACTACCCCACGCGCGAGACGCTGCACGAGACGCTCGTGCGGGTGGTGGACAACTTCCAGCTCGAGTGCCCCTTCGAGGACCTGCGGCGCGACATCGGCGCCGTCGTCGAGGCGATGCAGCGCGCGCTGGGCCTGCCGCTGGCGCAGTGGAAGCTGCGCACGAACTTCCAGATCCAGGTGCTGTCCTCGTTGTTCTACCGCAACAAGGGCGCGTACCTGGTGGGCAAGGTGATCAACGGCTACACCGAGCTGCCGATGTGCCTGCCCATCCTGCACAACGGGCATGGCCAGCTCGTGATCGACGCGGCGCTGCTGAGCGAGGACGAGCTGCTGATGGTCTTCAGCTTCGCGCGCGCCTACTTCATGGTCGACATGGAGGTGCCCAGCGCCTACGTGCAGTTCCTGCGCAGCCTCATGCCGCGCAAGCCGCGCGCCGAGCTCTACAGCGCGCTGGGCCTGCAAAAGCACGGCAAGAACCTCTTCTACCGCGACTTCCTCGCGCACCTGCGGCTGTCGAGCGACCCCTTCCGCATCGCCCCGGGCATCAAGGGCATGGTGATGCTCGTCTTCGACCTGCCGTCCTTTCCCTACGTGTTCAAGGTCATCAAGGACTTCTATCCCCCGCAGAAGGACACCACGCGCGAGCAGATCCAGGGCAAGTACCTGCTCGTCAAGCAGCACGACCGGGTGGGGCGCATGGCCGATACGCTCGAGTACAGCAACGTGGCCTTCCCGCGCCACCGCTTCGGCGAGGAGCTGCTGGCGGAGCTGCGCCACTTCTGCCCGAGCATGGTGGAGGAAGACGGCGACATGCTCGTGATCCGGCACCTGTACATCGAGCGCCGCATGATCCCGCTCAACATCCACCTGCAGGACGCGGCGCAGTCTGGCGACAACGAGCAGATGGCGCGCGCGGTGGTGGAGTACGGCAACGCGATCAAGGACCTCGTGGCGGCCAACATCTTCCCCGGCGACATGCTGTGGAAGAACTTCGGTGTCACGCGCCACGGCAAGGTGGTGTTCTACGACTACGACGAGATCGAGTACGTCACGGACTGTCACTTCCGCCGCGTGCCGCCTGCGCGCGACGAGGACGACGAACTCTCGGGCGAGGTCTGGTACGCCGTGGGCCCGAAGGATGTGTTCCCGGAGACCTTCGGCCCCTTCCTGCTGGGCAACCCGGCTGTGCGGGAGGTGTTCATGAAGCACCACTCCGAGCTGCTGGACGCCGGCTACTGGCAGGGCCACCAGGCGCGCATCCGGGCCGGCCATGTGCACGACGTCTTTCCCTACGAGCCGTCCCGGCGCTTTGCGCACCGGCGCGCGGGTGCTCAGGAGCCCGCGTGATGAACGGCTGGCGCGAGGCCCTGGAGCTGGCGAGCTTTGCGGTCACCGTGTTCGCCCTGCCCTTTGCGGTGTGGGTCTTCATCGTCGAGCAGCGCAAGGAGCGCGAGAACGAGGAGGAGGAGGCTTTCCAGCACCTGTCGGACGCCTACAACGAATTCCTGAAGGTGGTGCTGGCCCACGCCGACCTGCAGCTGCGCACCTCCTCCGCGCTGCCCGACCCGACCCCCGAGCAGCGCGAGCGCATGCTCGTGATCTTCGACATGCTCGTCGCGCTCTTCGAGCGCGCTTACCTGGTGGCCCACAAGCCGCAGATGAACCCCACCGAGCAGCGGCGCTGGAACTCGTGGGACGATTACATGCGAGAGTGGTGCCGGCGCGAGGACTTCCACAACGCGCTGCCGCTGCTGCTGCGCGGCGAGGACCCGGAGTTCCAGGCCTACATCCGCCAGGTGGCCGAAGAGGAGCGCGGCACGGTACTGACCACACTCTGCTGATCCTCGCACCCCTGCCGCTTCCTGCCCCCTGCACACGAGGAGCCCCACCATGAACAACGATCCGATCGTCATCGTCTCGGCTGCGCGCACGCCCATCGGCGGCATGCTCGGCGACTTCGCCGGCCTGGCCGCCTGGGAGCTCGGCGGTGTGGCCATCCGTGCCGCCGTGGAGCGCTCGGGCGTGCCGGCCGAGCGCATCGACGAGGTGCTGATGGGCTGCTGCCTGATGGCCGGCCAGGGCCAGGCGCCGGCACGGCAGGCGATGCGCCGCGCCGGGCTGCCCGACTCGGCCGGCGCCGTGACGCTGTCGAAGATGTGCGGCTCGGGCATGCGCGCGATGATGTTCGGCCATGACATGCTGGCTGCGGGCAGCGCCGATGCGGTGGTGGCCGGTGGCATGGAGAGCATGACCAACGCCCCGCACCTGATGTTCGCGCGCAAGGGCGTGCGCTACGGTGCCGCCACGATGTTCGACCACATGGCGATGGACGGGCTGGAAGACGCCTACGAGCGCGGCAAGGCCATGGGGGTGTTCGCCGAGAGCTGCGCGGCGAAGTACGCCTTCACGCGCGAGGCGCAGGACGCCTTCGCGATCGCCTCCACCACGCGCGCCAAGACGGCCAACGAGGACGGCAGCTTCGACTGGGAGATCGCGCCCGTGACGATGACCGCCAAGGGCGGCGAGGTGACGGTGCGCCATGACGAGCAGCCCTTCAAGGCCAGGATCGACAAGATCGCCTCGCTCAAGCCTGCCTTCAAGAAGGACGGCACGATCACCGCGGCCAACGCCTCGAGCATCTCCGACGGCGCAGCCGCGCTCGTGATGGTGCGCCAGAGCACGGCGGCGCAGTGGGGCCTGGGGCCCGTGGCGCGCATCGTCAGCCATGCGGTGCATGCGCAGGCGCCGGAGTGGTTCTCCACGGCCCCCGCCGGCGCCATCGACAAGGCGCTGAAGAAGGCGGGCTGGGGCGTGGGCGACGTCGACCTGTGGGAGGTCAACGAGGCCTTCGCGGCGGTGACGATGGCAGCCATGGCCGAGTTCAAGCTCGCGCACGAGATCGTCAACGTGCATGGAGGCGCCTGCGCGCTCGGGCACCCCATCGGTGCGAGCGGGGCGCGCATCGTCGTCACGCTGCTGGGCGCGCTGCGCCAGCGGGGCCTCAAGAGGGGCGTAGCGGCGCTTTGCATCGGCGGCGGCGAGGCCACGGCGATGTGCCTGGAGCGGGTGTGACGGGCACCGCGCCCGCCCCGGCAGCCGGCCCCGGGGCGGCCGGTGGCGTGTGGACGGCGCCGGATGGCACCACGCTCGCGACCCTCGTCATCAACCTGGACCGCTCTCCCGAGCGGCTCGCTGCGATGGCCGATCGGCTGCGCCTGCTCGGCCTGCCCTGGCAGCGCGTGCAGGCCGTGGACGGGCCCGCCCTGCCGGCCTGGCCGGCCGGCAGCGTCGACGAGGCCGGCTACGCGCGTTGTCACGGCAAGCCCGTGGCCGCAGGCGAGGTGGGCTGCTACCTCTCGCACCTGCAGGCGCTGCGCACCTTTGCCGACAGCGGCGCGAGCCACCTGCTGCTGCTCGAGGACGATGCCTTGCCCGGGCCCGACTGCCGTGCCGTGGTCGAGGCGCTGCTGCGCCAGGCGCGGCGCTGGGACGTGGTCAAGCTCTCGGGCTTCCACCGTGGCTCGCCCGCCCCGGTGATGCAGCTGCTGCCGGGTTACCGGCTGGCCGTGCCCTTCTCGCGCCAGGGCAACACCGCGGCGCTGATGTTCAACCGGGCCGCCGCGCAAGCCGCGCTGCGGGCGCTGGCGCCCATGCGGCTGCCCTACGACCACGCCCTGGAGCGCCCCTGGAGCTACCGGCAGCGGCTGCGCATCGTCACGCCCAGCCCGGTGCACGCGCAGGACGGCAGCCCCTCGACGATCTCGGGCGGGCGCACGCGAAAATTCGGCTGGTCACAGCGCCTGCCCACGCACGCCTTTCGCGTGCGCAACGAGGCGCAGCGCCTGGCCTGGGCCGTCGGGCAGTGGCTGGCTGCAAGGAGTTCATGATGCTGTTGAGCGAAGACCACCTCGCCGTCCAGGAGGCGGTTCGCGCCTTCGTGCAGGCCGAGATTGCGCCGCACGCGGCGGCCTGGGACAAGTCCCACGCCTTCCCGAAGGCCGCCCTGCGGGGCCTGGCCGGCCTGGGCTGCTACGGCGTGGCCGTGCCCGAGACCTGGGACGGCGCGGGCCTGGATTACCTCGCGCTGGCCGTCATCCTGGAGGAGATTGCTGCCGGCGACGGCGCCACGAGCACGGTGGTGAGCGTCAACAACTGCCCCGTGTGCTCGATCCTGATGGCCTACGGCAACGACGAGCAGAAGGAGCGCTTCCTCAAGCCGCTGGCGCGCGGGGACATGCTCGGCGCCTTCTGCCTGACCGAGCCGCACGTGGGCTCGGAGGCGGGGGGGCTGCGCACCACGGCGCGCCGCGACGGCGACGACTACGTGCTCGACGGCGTCAAGCAGTTCATCACCAGCGGGAAGAACGGTGACGTCGCGATCGTCATGGCCGTGACCGACAAGGCCGCCGGCAAGAAGGGCATCAGCGCCTTCCTGGTGCCCACCTCCACCCCGGGCTACACCGTGGCGCGGCTGGAGGACAAGATGGGCCAGCACGCCAGCGATACGGCGCAGATCGTCTTCGAGGGTTGCCGCGTGCCGGTGGCCAACCGCCTGGGCGAGGAGGGCATGGGCCTGCGCATCGCCCTGTCGGGCCTGGAGGGGGGGCGCATCGGGATCGCTTCGCAGGCCCTGGGCATGGCGCGCGCGGCCTTCGAGGCGGCGCTGGCCTACTCCAAGACCCGCACGAGCTTCGGCCAGCCGATCTTCGAGCACCAGGCCGTGCAGTTCAAGCTTGCCGACATGGCCACGCGCATCGAGGCCGCGCGGCAGCTCATCTGGCACGCTGCGGCGCTGAAGGACGCCGGCCGCCCCTGCCTGAAGGAGGCGGCGATGGCCAAGCTCTACGCCTCCGAGATGGCCGAGCGCGTGTGCTCGGACGCCATCCAGGTGCACGGCGGCTACGGCTACGTGAGCGACTTCCCGGTGGAGCGCATCTACCGCGACGTGCGCGTGTGCCAGATCTACGAAGGCACCTCCGAGGTGCAGAAGATCCTGATCGGGCGCGCGCTGGCCTGAGACGGTGTGCGCCCCGGGGGGGCGCCCCGTTCCGCGCGTGCTCAGTTGAAGCGTGCGGTGACGCCGCGCGCCGCACTCATGGAAACCGTGCAGGTGGGCGCCGTGCCCGAGCAGGCGCCACCCCAGCCCGCGAAGGTGGTGCCCGCTTTGGGAAGGGCGGTGAGCTTGACCGAGGTGCTGCGCGGGAACAGTGCCGCACAGTAGGCGCTGCCCGTGCCGGCGGCTGCGGTGCCGCACATCAGGCCGGCGGGCTCGGAGACCACCTCACCGGCGCTGGCCGCGCGCGCCTTGCTCACCGAGATGCCCAGGGGGTAGCGCAGCGTGAAGGTGGCCGTCACGGTGCGGGCGGCGCTCATCGAAACCGTGCAGGTGCTGGCCGTGCCCGTGCAGGCGCCGCTCCAGCCTGCGAAGTGGCTCGACCCGGCAGGCGAGGCGGTGAGCGTCACCTGTGCGTTCCTGGCGTATCGGGCCGAGCAGGCGACTTGTGCCGCCCCGGTGGCCGGCACCGCGCACCGGATGCCCTCGGGTTCGGAGTTCACCGTGCCGGCCGCGCCCGTGACGTTGCGGGCCGCCTTGACCGTCAGCGTGGACGAGCTCGGCAGGGTTCCTGCTGAGGCTGGCTCGAAGTTGGCGGTCACGCTGCGCGCAGCGCTCATGTCCAGCGTGCACGTGGTGGACTGCCCCGTGCACGAGCCGCTCCAGCTCCTGAAGGCCGAGCCCGAGGCCGGGCGGGCGGTGAGCGTCACCGCCGTGCCGGGGGGAAAGTTGGCTGAGCAGCTTGCCGCCGCCACACCGGCAGCCGCAGGCGTGCTGCAGTTCAGCCCGGCGGGGCTGGAGCTCACCGAGCCCGAGGCCGTGGTGGCGCCGCGGTTGGCCGTCACGGTCAGGGTCTGCTGTGCAGGCACGAAGGTGGCCGTCACGGTGCGTGCCTGGGTCATGACGACGGTGCAGGTGGGCGCGGTTCCGCTGCAGGCACCGCCCCAGCCGCCGAAGGCCGTGCCGGCTGCGCCCGAGGCGGTGAGCGTCACGGAGGTGCCGCCGGTGAACGGGGCTTCGCACACGGCGCCGCACTGGATGCCCGCCACGTTCGACGTGACCGTCCCCTGCGCGGCGCTGGCGCCAGTCCGGGTCACCTGGAGCACGAAGGTGCTTCCGGACGAAGCGAGGAAGCCCACGTCGAGCCGGCGCAGCCCCGTGACGGTTGCACTGGGGCGGGTGTCGTTGATCACCACCCCGTTGGCGCGCAACTGCGCCAGGGCATCGGCCACGCCGAGCCCGGGCTGCGCCTGCTTCAGCAGCGCCCAGGCACCGGCCACATGGGGCGCGGCCATCGAGGTGCCGCTCATCGCCATGTAGGCGCCGCCCGGGATCGACGAGCCGATCGCGCTGCCCGGCGCCACCAGCGACACGAGGCTCGAGATGTTGGAGAAGGAGGCCACTCCGTCCACGCCGGCGGCGCAGGTGCTGGTGTCGGCGAAGCCGCAGGTTGCGCCGACGGCCACAGCCGAGGACAGGCACGCCGGCCCGCTGATGCCGTCGCGGTAGCCCGAGTTGCCGCTGGCGATGATCGTGGGGATGCCGGCGGCACGCAGGTTGTCGATGGCGGTC
Organism: Rubrivivax sp.; assembly: GCA_040400855.1. Lineage (GTDB taxonomy): Bacteria > Pseudomonadota > Gammaproteobacteria > Burkholderiales > Burkholderiaceae_C > Rubrivivax. The sequence continues at coordinate 27,755 of JBBAPJ010000011.1, read as the reverse complement.
TTGAGGGCAGGGAAGCTCAGGTCGCAGGTCTCGGTGTACTTGCCCGAGCCCAGGCTCATGTTCACCGAAGCGATGTTGAGGTTCAGCGACGGGTTCGTGGCCAGCGCATACACCCGCTCGAGCGCCCGGACCTGATCACTCTCGTAGGAGAGCACCGCTCCCTGGCCGGGCCCGTAGTAGTTGGGGAACAGGCTGAAGACCTGCAAGGCGACGATGTTCGCGCCCCTTGCCACGCCGCTGGATCCGTCGCTGGCCAGGCCGCCTGCGGCGATGCCCGCCACGTGCGTGCCGTGGTTGCACAGGCCGCCCCCGCAGGGTGCCGCCGAGCCGGGTGCCACGCTGGAGCCGACCCCGCCCGGGCACAGCGATTGCGTTCCGTCCGTGAGGCTCGTGGTGGAGTAGCACGCCTCGGAGACGACCTTGCCGGCCAGGAAGGGGTGCGTGCCGTCCACGCCGGTGTCGAGCACCGCGACTGCCCAGCCGCTGCCGGTGCGCCCGGCATTCCAGGCCGCAGGCGCGCCGATGAGCGGCGCGCTGCGCAGCATCTGGGGCCTGGAGAGCTTGTCCTCGTGGATGGACTTGACGAGCCAGGAAGCGCGCAAACGGGCCAGCGCGGTGGGGTCGACCTCCACGGCCATGTAGGGTACGGTGTCGAAGAGCACCTTGACCTGCGAGGTGGTGCCCATGAGCGCCTGCAGCGCCGCGCCTTGCTGGGCATCGCGGATGGACTGGCGCTGCTGCAGCATCTGGGCGGCCGGCAGCAGCCGGTCGAGCACCGCCGGCACGTTCAGCCCGACGATGACCCGTACCTTGCCGCGCTGGGCGGCGAGCCCGGAGAGATGGTCGTGCTCCGCGGTGGGCACGGGCTGCGCCAGCGCACAGGCCGCACCCGCGGCCAGCGTGACGGCCAGGGCGAGGCGGGACGTGGTCTGGCGCAGGTGGCGCAGCAGCGGCATGGCAGGACCTCCAAGGCTCTGCCCGGCATGCTAGCGCACCCGCGTGAGAACACGCCCCCGACCCCGCCTGGCTGCGGGGGGAGGCGGGGGAGGGGCCCCCGCGCCGCCAGTCAGTTGAAGGCGGCGGTGGCGTTGCGCGCCGCGCTCATCGACACCGTGCAGGTGCGCGCGGTGCCGGTGCATGAGCCGCTCCAGCCCGTGAAGGTGGTGCCGGTGGCCGGTGTGGCCGTGAGCGTCACCGAAGTGCCGCTGTCGAAGCTGGCCGAGCAGTTTCTGGCCGTGGTGCCCGTCGCGGCCGTGGCGCACGACAGGCCAGCAGGCGCCGAGCTCACGGTGCCGGAGCTGGCGGCGCGCGCCTTGGTCACGGTCAGCGCCAGCGCGAAGCGCTTCGTGAAGGTGGCCGTCACCGTGCGCGCCGTGCTCATCGAGACCGTGCAGGTGGTGGCGGCACCCGTGCAAGCGCCGCTCCAGCCGGTGAAGACGCTGCCGGACGCTGGCGTGGCCGTCAGGGTGACCGAGGCGGTGGTCGGATAGGCGGCATTGCAGGTCGTCTGCATGGCCGTTCCGCTCGTGGGTGCGGCGCAACTGATGCCGGCAGGGTTGGAGCTCACGGAGCCACCGGCCGTGGTGACGGCGCGTGCCGCGTTCACGGTCAGCGTGGCCGAGGTGGTCTGGCTGGTCGTGCCGAAGGTGGCCGTCACCGTGCGCGCCGCGCTCATCGTCACGGTGCAGGTGGTGGCATTGCCCGTGCACGCCCCGCTCCAGCCGTTGAAGGTGCTGCCGCTGGCGGGAGTGGCCGTGAGTGTCACGGCGGCGCCCGTGGAGAAGCTCCGCGTGCAGGCGGTCTGGGTCTGGCCCGCCACGGTGGGCGTGGTGCAGGACAGGCCGGCCGGCGCCGTGCTCACCGAGCCGGCCGCAGTCGAGTTGGACTTCGCTGCGTTGATGGTCAGGCCGAAGGCGGCTGTGGCCGGCGCGAAGTTCGCAGTCACGTTGCGCGCGGCGGTCATGGCCAGGGTGCAGGTGGTGGCGGTGCCGGTGCACGCGCCGCTCCAGCCCGTGAAGGTGGAGCCCGCCCCGGCCGTCGCGGTGAGCGTGACGTTCGTGCCGGTGCTGAAGTTGGCCGAGCAGTTGGACGCTGCCACGCCAGCGGCCGTGGGGGTGGCGCAGCTCAGGCCGGCGGGGCTGGAGGACACCGTGCCCGAGCCCGTGGTGATGCCCCGGGCGGAGGTGACGGTCAGCGTCTGCGGCGCCAGCGCGAAGGTGGCGGTGACGCTGCGTGAGGCGCTCATCGCCACCGTGCAAGTGCCCGTGCCGGTGCAGGCCCCGCTCCAGCCGGTGAAGGTCGAGCCCGAGGCGGCGGTCGCGGTGAGCGTGACGCTGCTGTTGAAGGCGAAGTTGGCGGAGCAGTTGCGCGAGGCCGTCCCGGCCGTCGTGGGCGTGCTGCAGGGCATGCCGGTGGCGGTGGGCGAGGCGGCGACCGAGCCCGATGCCGTGGACGTGCCGCGGTCGGCGGTGACGGCCAGTGCGAGCTGGGTCGGGTTGAACGTGGCGGTGACGCTGCGCACCTGGCTCATCGAGACAGTGCAGGTGGAGGCGGTGCCCGTGCAGGCTCCGCCCCAGCCGGCGAAGTTCGTGCCGCTGGGCGCGGTTGCCGTGAGCGTCACCGAACTGCCGCTCGCGAAGGGCGCCTCGCAGCTGGCACCGCAGTTGATGCCGGCCGTGTTCGAGGCCACCGTTCCTTGCGCGGCGTTCGGGCCCGTCTTGCTCACCTGCAGGGCGAATGTGGTGCCGGCCGAACCCAGGAAGCCCACGCTGAGCCGGCGCAACCCCGTGACCAGCCCGCTGGAACGGGTGTCGTTGACCCTCACGGCATTGGCGCGAAGCTGCGCGAGGGCGTCGGGCACGGTCAGGGTCGGCTGCGCCTGCTTGAGCAGGGCCCAGGCCCCCGCCACCTGCGGCGCGGCCATCGAGGTGCCGTCCAGCACCGCGTAGCCGCCGCCAGGGATCGACGAGCTGATCGCGCTGCCCGGGGCCACGAGCGAGACGAAGCTGGAGATGTTCGAGAAGGAGGCCACGCCATCGACCCCGGCCGCGCACTGCGAGGTGTTGCTCAGGTCGCAGGTGGCACCCACGCTCACCGCGGTGGAGATGCAGGCCGGCCCGCTGATGCCATCGCGGTAGCCGGCATTGCCGCTGGCGATGATGGTCGGCACGCCCGCGGCGCGCAGGTTGTCGATGGCCGTCTTGAGCGCCGGGAAGCTCGCGTCGCAGGTCTCGGTGTACTTGCCGCTGCCCAGGCTCATGTTGACGGCGGCGATCTTGATGTTCAGGGACGGGGTGGAGGCGATTGCGTACACCCGCTCCAGCCCCTTGACCTGGTCGCTCTCGTAGGAGAGCACCGCGCCTTGGCCCTGGCCGTAGTAGTTCGGAAAGAGGCTGTAGATCTGCACCGCGACGATGTTGGCCCCACGGGCTACGCCGCTGGAACCGTCGGCCGCCAGCCCGCCGGCGGCAATGCCCGCCACGTGGGTGCCGTGGTCGCACAGGCCGCCCGTGCAGGGCGCAGCCGAGCCGGTGGCGACGCTGGAGGTCACGCCGCCCGGGCACAGCGACTGCGTGCCGTCGGCCGTGCTGGTGGTCGAGTAGCAGGCCTCGGAGACGACCTTGCCGGAGAGGAACGGGTGGGAGCGGTCGACGCCGGTGTCGAGCACGGCTACGGCCCAGCCGCTGCCGGTGCGCCCGCCGGTCCAGGCGGTGTTCGCGCCGATGAGGGGAGTGCTGCGCAGCGTTTGCGGGCGCGACAGCTTGTCCTGGTGGAGCTCCTTGATCAGCCAGGAGTTGCGCAGCCGGGCCAGAGCGGTGGGGTCCACCTCGATGGCCATGTAGGGGACGGTGTCGAACTGAACCTTGACCTGCGAGGCCGTGCCCATCAGCACCTGCAGGGCCGCGGAGGCCTGGGCGTCACGAATCGCCTGGCGCTGCTGCAGCATCTGTGCCGCGGGTAACAGGCGGTCGAGCGCCGCGGACATGTTCAGCCCGACGATCACCCGTACCTTGCCGCGCTGCGCGGCGATCTGGGCGAGGTGATCGTGCTCCGGCCGCGGCACCGGCTGCGCCAGCGCGCTGGCTGCGCCAACGGCCAGAAACGCGCCCAGCGCGAGCCGCGTGGCGGCGCGCCGAAGGTGGCGGGCCGGTGAAGGGACGGATGGCCGGAACATGGAGCAGCCATGCTAGGCCCCCCGATCGCGGGATGTTCAGGCGGCGCAATGCGTGGGCGAGAACAATGTCACGGGGGCTGCGTCGGCGAGCGGCGTTGCCGTCCGGCTGGGCGCCACAGGGCTGGCGCCGGGCGTTGCGCGAGGCCCTGCCCCGGGGTTCCCGCCGTGCCGACCCGGTGGTTCACTGGCCTGGCCGATCCGGCGCACAATTCAGGGATGGAAACCGCTGCCCACCTGCCCACCCGCCCCTTCCACCTGGCCTTCCCGGTGCACGACCTGCAGGCCGCGCGGTCCTTCTACATCGGCCTGCTGGGCTGCCGCGAAGGCCGCAGCTCGCCGGAGTGGGTCGACTTCGACCTCTTCGGCCACCAGGTGGTGGCGCACCTGGCCCCCGACGAGTGCAGCCTGGCCTCCACCAGCGCGGTGGATGGCGACGCCGTGCCGGTGCGCCACTTCGGCGTGGTGCTGCCGATGGACGAGTGGCAGGTGCTGGCCGACCGGCTCACCGCTGCGGGCACGCGCTTCATCATCGAGCCGCACGTGCGCTTCAAGGGGCTGGCCGGCGAGCAGGCCACCTTCTTCTTCCTGGACCCGTCGGGCAACGCGCTGGAGTTCAAGGCCTTCGCCGACATCGGCCAGCTGTTCGCCAAGCAATGACGTGAACATCGTCATCCTGGGCGCGGGGCGCGTGGGCGAGAGCGTCGCCGAGAGTCTCGTGTCCGAGCGCAACGACATCACGGTGGTCGACACCGATCCGCTGCGGCTGCAGGCGCTGCAGGAGCGGCTGGACCTGCGCACCGTGGCCGGCAACGGCGTGCTGCCCTCCGTCATGCGCGAAGCCGGCGTGGCCGACGCCGAGCTCTTCATCGCCTGCGCCCCGATGGACGAGACCAACCTCGTGGCCTGCAAGGTGGCGCACGATGTGTTCCAGGTGCCCACCACGGTTGCCCGGCTGCGCTCGGCCGAGTACCAGGACGACGCCGGGCTGCTCGACCGCAGCGGCTTCGCGGTCAGCCACGTGATCTGCCCCGAGGAGAGCGTGACGCGCTACGTGCGCAAGCTCATCGAGTACCCCGAGGCCCTGCAGGTGCTGGAGTTCGCCCATGGCCTGGTGAGCCTGATTGCGGTGCGCGCCGAGTCCGGCGGGGCGCTGGTGGGCCGGGGCCTGGCCGACATCCCGGCGCTGATGCAGGGCCGCGACGTGCGCATCGTGGCCATCTACCGGCAGGACCAGGCGCTCACGGAGCTCGCCGGCGTCACCCGCATCCACCCGGGAGACGAGGTCTTCGTGCTGGCCGCCACACAGGACATCCGCGCCGTGCTCGGCGCGCTGCACAAGGTGGACCGGCCGGTGCGCCGCGTCATGGTGGCCGGCGGCGGCAAGGTCGGGCTGCGGCTGGTGCGCCAGATCCACGAGGCGCTGCAGGTCAAGGTCATCGAGACCGACCGCCGGCGCTGCGACTACCTGGCCAGCCAGCTGCCCTCCGACGTGCTGGTGCTCAACGGCGACTCCACCGACGAGGCGCTGATGGGGCAGGAGAACGTGCAGGACATGGACCTCTTCGTGGCGCTGACCAGCGACGACGAGGACAACATCCTGGCCAGCCTGCTGGCCAAGCGCCTCGGGGCGCGGCGCGTGCTGGCGCTCATCAACCGCAAGGCCTATGTCGACATCGTGCAGGGCACGCAGATCGACATCGCGGTCTCGCCCAGCCAGGCGGTGATCGGCGAGCTGCTCGCCCACGTGCGGCGCGGTGACATCGAGGCCGTGCACTCGCTGCGCCGCGGCGCGGCCGAGGCGCTGGAGGGCGTGGTGCGGGGCGACCGCAAGACGAGCCGCATGGCCGGCAGGCGCGTGGACGAACTCGGGCTGCCAGCCGGTGCACAGCTCGGCGCGATCGTGCGCGGGCTGCACCGCCCCGATGGCTCCGAGGCGCCGGACGAGACCGGGGCGCAGGTGATCATCCCGCACCACGACACCGTCATCCAGAGCCTGGACCACGTCGTCATCTTCGTGCCGCGCAAGAGCATGGTGCGCGAGGTGGAGCGGCTCTTCCAGGTCAGCGCGACCTTCCTCTTCTGAGGGCGCGCCGGCCACGCCCGCCGCCCCCCGACCGTTCCACCGGCACCACCCGCTGCATCCCCATGGGTCCGCTTGCCGTCGTTGCGCTCATTGGCCGCATGGTGCTGCTGTTCGCGCTGCTGATGCTCGTGCCGCTGGCCTTCGCGCTGGCTGGCCCCGACCCGGCCGAGGACGCCTTCCTGACCGCAGCGGCGGTCACGGTGCTGTGCGGGGCGCTGATGAGCGTGGCCACGCGGCGTTTCCGGCGCGAATTGCGACCGCGTGACGGCTTCCTGCTCGTCGGGCTCACGTGGCTGGTGCTGCCGGCCTTCGGCGCGCTGCCCCTGCTGCTGGCTCTGCCCGGCCTGAGCCTGACGGACGCCTACTTCGAAGCGATGTCGGCCTTCACCGCCACGGGGGCCACCGTGCTGACCGGGCTCGATGCGATGCCGCTTTCCGTGAACGTCTGGCGCTGCTTCATGATGTTCGTGGGGGGGCTCGGGATCATCGTGCTGGCCGTGGCGATCCTGCCACTGCTGGGCGTGGGTGGCAGCCAGCTCTTCAAGGCCGAGATCACGGGGCCGATGAAGGACCAGAAGCTCACCCCGCGCATCGCCGACACGGCGCGCATGATCTGGGTGGCCTACGCCGGCCTGGGCCTGGCCTGCATGCTGGCCTACCGCTGGGCCGGCATGAGCTGGACGGACGCCTTCATGCACATGTGCACGACCGTCAGCCTGGGCGGCTTCTCCTCGCACGACCAGAGCTTCGGCTACTGGGACTCCCCGCTCATCGAGGCCGTTGCCATCGTCTTCATGGTGCTGGCCGGCGTGAACCTCGTGCTGTACGTGATGGTCTGGCAGCGCCGTTCGCTTGCCCCGCTGCTGCGCAACGTGGAAGTGCTGGCCTTCTACGCCGTGCTGGCCGGCAGCATCGCCCTGATCACCGCCTTCCTCGTCGCCCAGGGTGCCTACGCGGACTGGCTGCAGGCGCTGCGCCACACGGCCTTTCACGTGGTGTCGGTGGCCACGACGACTGGCTTTGCCTCCCACGACTACGCACAGTGGCCGCTCTTCGCCCCGATGCTGATGATCCTGCTGGGGTGCCTGGCTACCTGCGCGGGCTCCACCGGCGGGGGCATCAAGATGGTGCGGCTGCTGATCCTGCTGGCACAGGCCCGGCGCGAAATGGCGCGCATCCTGCACCCGCGGGCGGTCAACCCGGTGGTGCTGGGCGGCCGGCCCATTCCGGACGCGACGATCCAGGCCGTGCTCGCCTTCATGATCACCTATGGCGCCACCATCGTCGTGCTGACGATGGTGCTGCTCTTCAGCGGCATGGAGCCCATCACCGCCTTCACGGCGGTCGTGGCCTGCGTCAACAACATCGGCCCGGGGCTCGGTGAGGTCGGGCCGGCCGTCAACTACGCCGGCCTCACCCACTTCCAGACCTGGGTGTGCACCTTCGCGATGCTGCTGGGGCGGCTCGAGCTGCTGTCGCTGCTGGTGCTCTTCACGCGCCAGTTCTGGCGTCCCTGAGGGCGGAGGCGGCCCCTAGAATCGGGCGCAGGAGACCCGCGATGCCGACCCTCACGTCCAAGCTCAACCCGCGCGGCGAGGAATTCAAGGCCAACGCCGCCTGGATGCGCGCGCAGGTCGATGACCTGCAGGACACGCTCGCGCGCGTCGCCCAGGGCGGAGGCCAACTGTCGCGCGAGCGTCACGTGGCGCGCGGCAAGCTGCTGCCGCGCGAGCGCGTGGAGATGCTCCTCGATCCGGACACCCCCTTCCTGGAGATCGGGGCGCTGGCGGCCTACCGCATGTACCCCGAGCGCGACGGCAGCGACGCCGCGCCGTGTGCGGGGATGGTGGCGGGCATCGGGCGCGTGAGCGGGGTCGAGTGCATGGTGGTGTGCAACGACGCCACCGTGAAGGGCGGCACCTACTACCCGATGACGGTGAAGAAGCACCTGCGGGCGCAGGAGATCGCGCAGCAGAACCGGCTGCCGTGCATCTATCTCGTCGACTCGGGCGGGGCCAACCTGCCCAACCAGGACGAGGTCTTTCCCGACCGGGAGCACTTCGGGCGCATCTTCTACAACCAGGCCAACATGAGCGCGCAGGGCATCCCGCAGATCGCGGTGGTGATGGGCTCGTGCACGGCCGGCGGCGCCTACGTGCCGGCCATGAGCGACGAGACCATCATCGTGCGCAACCAGGGCACGATCTTCCTGGGCGGCCCGCCGCTGGTGAAGGCCGCCATCGGCGAGGTGGTGAGCGCCGAAGACCTCGGCGGCGGGGACGTGCACACGCGCTTGTCGGGCGTGGCCGACCACCTGGCGGAAAACGACCTTCACGCCCTGCAGATCGCGCGCGCGGTGGTGGCCAACCTGAACTGGAAGAAGGAGCCGCAGCTGCTGCTGCAGCCCCCGCGCGAGCCGCTCTTCGACGCGAGCGACCTCTACGGCGTCATTCCCACCGATGCGCGCAAGCCCTACGACGTGCGCGAGATCATCGCTCGCATCGTCGACGGCAGCGACTTCGACGAGTTCAAGGCGCGCTACGGCAGCACCCTCGTCACGGGCTTTGCCCACATCGAGGGCATGCCGGTGGGGATCGTGGCCAACAACGGCGTGCTCTTCAGCGAGTCGGCCATGAAGGGTGCGCACTTCATCGAGCTGTGCTGCCAGCGCCGCGTGCCGCTCGTGTTCCTGCAGAACATCACCGGCTTCATGGTCGGGCGCAAGTACGAAAGCGAGGGCATCGCCAAGCACGGCGCGAAGATGGTCACGGCCGTGGCCAGCGCCACGGTCCCGAAGTTCACGGTCATCATCGGCGGCAGCTTCGGCGCGGGCAACTACGGCATGTGCGGACGCGCCTACTCGCCGCGCCTGCTGTGGATGTGGCCCAACGCGCGCATCGGCGTGATGGGCGGCGAGCAGGCCGCCAGCGTCCTGGCCACCGTCAAGCGCGACGGCATCGAGGCGCGCGGGGGCAGCTGGAGCGCCGACGAGGAGGCCGCCTTCAGGCGTCCCATCCTGGAGCAGTTCGAGCACCAGTCGCACCCCTACTACGCCAGCGCCCGGCTGTGGGACGACGGCGTGATCGACCCGGCCGACACGCGCCGGGTGCTGGCGCTGGGCCTGTCGGCGAGCCTGAACGCCCCGATCCCGGCCAGCCCGCGCTTCGGCGTGTTCCGGATGTGAGTGCACCGGGCATGGAGCACATCCACCTCAGCCCCGAGCGCGAGCTGCTGCGCGAGCAGGTGGCGCGCTTCCTGGCGCGCGAGGTCGAGCCGCACGGCGCGGCCTGGGAGGCACAGGGCTGCGTGCCGCGCGAGGTGCTGCAGCGCATGGGCGACGCCGGGCTGCTCGGGATCATGTACGCCCCCGAGCATGGGGGCGCCGGGGCCGATGCGCTCACGAACCTCGTCTTTGCCGAGGCGCTGAGCCAGAGCACGTTCGGCGGCTTCGTCGTGACCGTGCTCGTGCACACCGACATGGCCAGCCCCCACCTGCACCACGCCGGCAGCCCGGCGCAGCTGGCGCGCTGGATGCCCGGCATCACGGCGGGGCGCACGATCACGGCGGTGGCCATCACCGAGCCCGGCGCGGGTTCGGACGTGGCGGGCATGCGCACCCGCGCGCGCCGCGACGGCGAGCATTGGGTGATCGACGGCAGCAAGCTCTTCATCACCAACGGCGTGCACGCCGACCTGTATTTCGTGGCCGCGCGCACCGGGCAGGCCGCGCGCGACATCTCCATCTTCGCGGTGGAGAAGGGTACGCCCGGCTTCACGGTGGGACGCCAGCTCGACAAGACCGGCTGGCGCTGCTCGGACACGGCCGAACTGCACTTCGACGGCGTGCGGGTGCCCGCCGGCCACCTGCTGGGCGAGGAAGGCAAGGGCTTCTACGCCGTGATGAAGAACTTCCAGACCGAACGCATCGCGCTGGGTGCGATGGCGGTGGGCCACTGCCAGCAGGCGCTGCGCCTGGCGCTCGAGCACGTGCGCACGCGGCAGGCCTTCGGTGGCACGCTGTGGGACAAGCAGGCGGTGCGCCAGCGCCTGGCGATGCTGGACGCCAAGACGCGCGCGGCTCGCGCCTACCTCTACCACTGCGCCTGGCGCGTGACGCAAGGCCACGACGTGGTGCAGGACGTGTCGCTGCTCAAGGCCCTGACGGGCGAGCTCGTCAACGAGGTCACGCAGGGCTGCCAGCAGCTGCATGGCGGCATGGGCTTCATGACCGGCACCCCCGTGGAGCGGCTGTGGCGCGACGCACGCGTGCTCGCCATCGGGGGTGGGGCCACCGAGGTGATGCTCGACGAGGCGGCCAAGCGCTACTGACCATGACGAACACGCTGGACATCCGCATCGAAGGCCGCGTCGCGCGGGTCTACCTGAACCGCCCGGAGGTGCGCAACGCCTTCAACGACAGCGTCATCACGGAGCTGGGCGAGACCTTCACGCGCCTGGGGGCCGATCCCGGGCTGCGCGCGATCGTGCTGGGCGGCCACGGCAAGGCCTTCTGCGCCGGGGCCGACCTGAACTGGATGAAGAGCATGGCCGGCTACGACTGGGAGGCCAACCGCGCCGACGCGGTGCGCCTGGCCGAGATGCTGTGGGCCGTCTATGCCTGCCCGCTGCCCGTGGTGGGCCGGCTGCAGGGAGACTGCTACGCCGGCGGCATGGGGCTGGCTGCGGCCTGCGACGTGCTGGTGGCTGCCCAGGGTGTGCACTTCTGCCTGAGCGAGGCGCGCCTGGGGCTGCTGCCGGCCACGATCTCGCCCTACGTGATCCGGGCGATGGGCGAGCAGCAGGCGCGGCGCTACTTCGTCACGGCCGAGCGCTTCAGCGCCGTGCAGGCGCAGGCCATGGGCTTCGTGCACGCCTGCGTGCCCGACGAGGCGCTGGATGCGACGGTGGAAGGAGTCGTCGAGGCGCTGGTGGCCAACGGCCCAGCGGCCGTCAAGGCCTGCAAGCGCCTGGTGCAGGACGTGGCCGGGCGCGACATCACGCCCGAGCTGCGCGCGGAGACGGCGCGGCGCATCGCCGACATCCGCGCCAGCGACGAAGGCCGCGAGGGCGTGCAGGCCTTCCTGCAGCGGCGCGAGCCGGGCTGGCGCGCGTGATGGGGGGCAGGAGAGCCGCATGTTCGACAAGATCCTGATCGCCAACCGCGGGGAGATCGCCTGCCGCGTGGCGACCACGGCGCGCCGCCTGGGCGTGCGCACCGTGGCCGTGTACTCGGATGCCGATGCGCAGGCCCGCCACGTGCGCGCCTGCGACGAGGCCGTGCACGTGGGTGGTGCGGCCGCGCGCGACAGCTACCTGCGCTGGGAGCGCATCATCGAGGCCGCCCGCGCCACCGGCGCGCAGGCCATCCACCCGGGCTACGGTTTCCTCTCCGAGAACGAGGACTTCGCCCAGGCCTGTGCCGATGCGGGGTTGGTCTTCATCGGCCCGCCGCCTTCGGCGATCCGCGACATGGGCAGCAAGGCCGCGGCCAAGACGCTCATGGAGCGCGCCGGTGTGCCGCTCGTGCCCGGCTACCACGGCGTGGACAACGACCCGGCCCTGCTCGCGCGCGAGGCCGAGCGCATCGGCTACCCGGTGCTGATCAAGGCCAGTGCCGGCGGGGGCGGGCGCGGCATGCGGCGCGTGGAGCGCGCCGAGGACTTCGCCGCGGCGCTGGCGAGCTGCCAGCGTGAGGCGAAGGCCAGCTTCGGCGACGACCACGTGCTCGTGGAGCGCTACGTCACGCGGCCGCGCCACATCGAGATCCAGGTCTTCGCCGATGCGCACGGCCAGGCCGTGCACCTCTTCGAGCGCGACTGCTCGGTGCAGCGGCGCCACCAGAAGGTGCTCGAGGAGGCGCCCGCGCCGGGCATGACGCCCGAGCGCCGCGCCCGGATGGGTGCGGCCGCCGTGGCCGCTGCACGCGCCGTGGGCTATGTGGGCGCGGGCACGGTGGAGTTCATCGCCGAGCAGGACGGGCGCTTCTACTTCATGGAGATGAACACGCGGCTGCAGGTCGAGCATCCCGTGACGGAGGCCGTCACGGGGCTGGACCTCGTCGAGTGGCAGCTGCGCGTGGCCGCAGGCGAGCCGCTGCCGCTGTCGCAGGAGGCCCTGTCGATCCGCGGGCACGCGATCGAGGCGCGCATCTGCGCCGAGAACCCGCAGGCCAACTTTCTGCCGGCCACGGGCACGCTGGAGGTCGCGCGCTGGCCCGAGCACGTGGCCTTCGTGCGCAACGCGGCGGGTGATGCAGCGCAGGCGCCCGCCGCGGTGCGCATCGACGCCGGATTCGGTGCGGGCGATGCGATCAGCCCCCACTACGACTCGATGGTGGCCAAGCTCATCGTCTGGGGCGAGGACCGCGCGCAGGCGCTGGCGCGGCTGCGCGCGGCGCTGGCCCAGACCCGGCTCGTGGGCCTGCACACGAACGTGGCCTTCCTGCACCGCGTGGCGGGCTCGCGCAGCTTCTGCGAGGCCGATCTCGACACCGCGCTCATCGAGCGCGAGCGCAAGGCGCTGTTCGAGGCGCCGGGCTTGCCGCTGCGCTGGGCCGTGGCCGGCGTGCTCGCGCACAGGCTCGGGCTCGAGCAGGCCCTGCAGGGCAGCGACCCGTGGAGCCGGCGCGACGGCTGGCGCGTGAGCGGTGCAGCCAGGCGCCGCCTGGATCTCGAGGTGGAAGGCGTGCACCACCCGGTGCGGCTGGAGCGCAGCCACGACGGGGGCTGCGTGGTGCAGCTGGGCGACGATCGGCTGGCTCTTTCGGTCGCCCCGATTGCGCCCGAGACCTTCGATGTCACGCTCGGCGGCGAGCGCCGCGTGATCGAGGCCCACGCCGCGGCGGGCCGCTGCACGGTGTTTGCGGGTGCCCAGCGCGCCGAGGTGCTCGAGTTCGACCTGCTCGCCCATGCTGGCGATGCGGCGGTGGAGGGACGGCTGAGCGCGCCGATGCCAGGCAAGGTGCTGTCGATCGCGGTGGCCGCTGGGCAGGCGGTGCGCCGCGGCCAGGCGCTGGCCGTGATGGAGGCCATGAAGATGGAGCACACGATCCACGCGCCACGCGACGGGGTGGTGCAGGAGCTGCTAGTGGCCGCGGGCGAGCAGGTGGCCGAAGGGGCGGAGCTGCTGCGGCTGCAGCCCTGAGGGTGGCTTGCCGCGTGGGGCCCTGGGCACGAGGGCCGTCCACGGGTCGGCACAATGTCGGAACAGGCGGCCGCCCCTGCGCGTGGCCACCGAGACGAGACGGAAGGACGAAGATGGGCTTGCCCGCACGGGTGACGATCGTGGACGTGGGGCCGCGCGACGGCCTGCAGAACGAGGCCGTGCCGGTGTCCACCGCCGACAAGGTGGCGCTGGTGCACGCCTTGCAGGATGCCGGCTTGCGCGAGATCGAGGTGACGAGCTTCGTGAGCCCGAAGTGGGTGCCGCAGATGGCCGACAACGCGGCCGTGATGGCCGGCATCACGCGCCGCAGCGGCGTGCGCTACTCGGTGCTCACGCCCAACCTCAAGGGCTTCGAGGGGGCACTGGCCTGCCAGCCCGACGAGATCGTCGTCTTCGCCGCCGCGAGCGAGGCCTTCAGCCGTCGCAACATCAACTGCAGCATCGCCGAGAGCATCGAGCGCTTCGAGCCTGTCGTGCGGGCCGCGCGCGCCCACGGCATCAAGGTGCGCGGTGCGATCTCGTGCGCCGTGGGCTGCCCCTACCAGGGCGAGGTCACGGCGCAGGAGGTCGAGCGCGTGGTGCGCCTGATGAAGGAACTGGGCGTGCAGCACTGCGGCGTGGCCGACACCATTGGCGTGGGCACCCCCGGGCGCGTGCAGGCGGCGATGGAGCAGGCCTTGCGCCACTTTCCGCTCGAGGAGGTTTCGGGCCACTTCCACGACACCTACGGCCAGGCGCTGGCCAACATCTACGCCTGCCTGGAGATGGGCATCCACCACTTCGACACGAGCGTGGCGGGCCTGGGCGGCTGCCCGTACGCGAAGGGAGCCACCGGCAACGTGGCCACCGAGGACGTCGTCTTCATGCTCGACGGCCTCGGGATCGAGACGGGCATCGAGCTGGATCGCCTGGTGGACGCGGGTGCCGCGATCACGCGCGTGCTCGGCCGGCCCCCGGTCTCGCGCGTGGCGCGTGCGATCCTGGCACGCCGGGCGGCCGCCGCGGCTGCGGCCGGTTGAAGGAGCCCCCGGCCGTGGGCCTGCCCTCTCCCTGCGTGAACGTGTGCCGCATGCACGCCGGCAGCGGCTGGTGCGAGGGCTGCGCGCGCACCCTCGAGGAGATCGCGGCCTGGGGCAGCCTGCCCGACGAGGCGAAGCTGCGCGTGTGGCGGCTGCTGCCCGAGCGGCGGGCCCGGCTGCAGGCCCTGCTGGCTGCCGAGGCCTGGCCCGAGCCGGATGGGCCACCTGCCGGGCCCGCGCGATGAAGTTCGTTGCCTTCTGGTTCGATCCGGTCTCGCCCTACGCGTACCTGGCCTTCGAGCGGCTGCCCGAGGCGCTGGCCGGCATCAGCCACGCCGTCGAGTACCGCCCGGTGCTCTTTGCTGGCCTGCTGCAGCACTTCGGGCACAAGGGGCCGGCAGAGATCGCCCCGAAGCGGCTGTGGACCTACCGCGACGTCGCCTGGCGCGCGCACGTGCAGGGCACGCCGCTCGCGCTGCCGCAGCGCCACCCCTTCAACCCGCTGCCGCTGCTGCGCCTGGCGCTGGCCTGCTGCGAGGCGGGCCAGACCCCCAACCGGCGCGTCGTCGAAGCGGTGATGCGCCACGCCTGGGTCGGCGGCGCCGACGCCGAGGACCCGGCACGGCTGGCTGCGCTGGAGCAAAGCCTGGTGCCTGTGCGCGACCCGCGCGGCTCCGAGGTGAAGGACGAGCTGCGCGCGTGGACTGCACGCGCTACGCAGGCAGGCGTCTTCGGTGTGCCCACCTTCGAAGTGGACGGCCATCTCTTCTGGGGCGACGACGCACTGCCGATGCTGGCAGCCGCCCTGCGCAACGATCCCTTCTTCGAGAGCCCGCACTGGCAGGCTGCCGGCGCGCTGCGCGAGGGCGTGCAGCGCGCCCGGCCGACCTGAGCCCGGGCCGCAGGCGGCCAGCGGCCGCGACGCAGCGTGCTCAGCGCACCTGGCCCGACTCGCGCGCCACGTCGGTGTCGAAGTCCGCGCGCGCCATCGTGGCCCAGCCCGGGTAGGTGGTCTCGAAGTCGGCCGCGATCTGCGCCAGCGGCAGGTCGTCGAAGGTGCCGCGCTGGTGCACGTACTCCATGTGGCGGTTGCCGGCGCGGTCGTAGGGGTGGTAGAGCGAGTCGCCGTGCCCGTCCCAGTCCAGCGGCAGCAACCCGAAGCGCTCGCACAGCGTGAGGTTGAAGGCCGGCGTGCACTTTCGCCAGGCGCCGTCGATCCACATCTCCACGTAGCCATGCCAGACGAAGAGGTCCGTCTTCATCGTCTGGCGCAAGCGCTCCGTGCTGAGGTGGTTGCGCACGTCCGCAAATCCGAGCCGGGCCGGGATGGCGGCTGCGCGCGCCGCCGCGGTGAGCAGTGCGCCCTTGGTGACGCACCAGCCGATGCCCAGCTCGAGCACGGTGCTCGCGCGCATGCCGTGCGGGGAGAGGTCGATGCGGTAGGGGTCATAGCGAAAGCCGTCGCGCACCGCCAGGTACAGGGCCACGGCGCGGCTGCGCACGTCGTGGCCCACCGCATGCGTGCGCGCGAAGGCGACGATGGCCGGATGGTCGCTGTCGAGCTGCGCGGTGGGCGAGAGGGTCGAGGGCTTCGGGTCCATGGGGGCGCAAGGTCCGGTTGCCAGAGCCTTGAGAGCACGCAAGCCTGGCTGGCCAGCGCATCGTATCGTGCCGCATGGGTGCATACGGCGGCCTTCAGGCCCAGCCTGCCGCGCGCGAGGTGCTCGCGCGCAAGTACCTGCAGCCGGGTGAGGCCAGCTTGGACGACGCGCTGCAGCGCGTGGCGCGCGCGCTGGCAGCCATCGAGCCCGCTGCCTCCTGCGACGCGCAGGAGGCAGCCTTCCTGCAGGCGATGCGAGCTGGCCTCCTGCCCTCGGGCCGCATCCTAGCCGCGGCCGGGACGGGCTCGGCGGCGACGCTGGCGAGCTGCTTCGTGCAGCCCCTGGGCGACTCGATCTTCCACACCGAGGGTGGCCATCCGGGCATCTACGTGGCGCTGGCCGAGGCCACCGAGACGATGCGCCGCGGTGGGGGCGTGGGCTACGACTTCTCGCGCATCCGGCCGCAGGGCTGCCGCGTGGGCGGAACGGGCGGTGTGGCCAGCGGCCCGGTGAGCTTCCTGCACGTCTTCGAACGCAGCGCAGCCACCATCCAGGGCATGGGCGCGCGCAGCGGTGCGCAGATGGCGGTGCTGCGCTGCGACCACCCCGACATCGATGCCTTCATCGAGGCCAAGCGCCTGGGGGGCCTTGTGCACTTCAACCTGTCGGTGGCGCTCACCGACGCCTTCATGCAGGCGGCGCTGGCCGACGGGCCCTGGCCGCTGCTGCACCGCGGCGAGCCTGCCCGGGCGGGGGCGGCACGCAGGGCCGACGGACAGTGGGTGCACGCGACCGTGTCGGCGCGCTCGCTGCTGGCGCGGCTGGCGCACAGCGCCTGCGACCACGGTGACCCGGGCGTGCTCTTCCTGGATGCCATCGCACGCGACAACCCGCTGGACGGGCTCGAGTCGATTGCCGCCACCAACCCCTGCGGCGAGCAGCCGCTGCCCGCCTACGGCAGCTGCTGCCTCGCCTCGATCGATCTCACGCAGCTGGTGCGCCGACCCTTCGAGCCGGATGCGACGTTCGATGCACAGGCACTGGCCGGGCTGGCCGGCGTGGGCGTGCGGCTGCTGGACAACGTGCTCGAGCTCACGGCCTGGCCGCTGCCCTCGCAGCGCGACGAAGCCCGTGCCAAGCGACGCATCGGCCTGGGCTTCACGGGCCTGGCCGACGCGCTGGCGATGCTGGGCCTGCGCTACGGCGGCGCGGCCTCCTGTCATCTGGCAGCCCATGTGGCCGAGACGCTGCGCGACGCCGCCTATGCGGCCTCGATCGATCTGGCTGCCGAGCGCGGTGCCTATCCAATGTTCGATGCGCATCGCTACCTGGCCAGCTCTTCCTTTGCCGCACGGCTGCCCGCCGAGCTGCGCGAGCGCATCCTCGTGCACGGCCTGCGTCACTCGCACCTGCTGGCGGTGGCGCCAGCGGGCTCGATCAGCCTGGCTCTTGCGGACAACGTCAGCCCGGGGATCGAGCCGGTGTTCGGCTGGCAGGTGCAACGAACCTTGCGCGGGGGTACGGCACGTCGCTCGGACGAGGTGGTGGAAGACCACGCGTGGCGGCTGTGGCGCGCGCTGCGCGGCCCCGACGCCCCCCTGGGCGAGGCCTTCGTCACGGCGCGCGACCTCACGCCCGAAGCCCAGGTGGACGTCGTTGCGGCGGTCGCTCCGTTCATCGACGGGGGCATCGCCAAGACCGTGCAGCTGGACCCTGGCGCCCGCCCCGAACACGTGATGGACACCCTCGTCCAGGCGTGGCGCTGCGGGCTGAAAGGGCTGACCTTCTTCCGCTCCAACCCGGTCACCGGCTCGGTGCTCGAGCCGCTCGACGGGGGCGCGGTCTGCGACGCCGGGCTCAGCCGGTGAAGAGCCCGCGGTAACGGTCACGCAGCAGGTTCTTTTGCACCTTGCCCATGGCGTTGCGCGGCAGCTCGGGCTCGACGTCAACCTGCTTGGGCACCTTGAAGTTGGCAATCCTTCCCTTGAGCGCAGCCGTGACCGCCGCTGCGTCCAGCGCCATGCCCGGCTGCGGCACGACGACCGCCACCACGCCTTCACCGAAGTCCGGGTGAGGCACGCCGATGACGGCGCTCTCCGCCACGCCCGGCAGCTCGTTGATCACGCCCTCGACCTCGGCCGGGTAGACGTTGTAGCCGCCGCTGATGATCAGGTCCTTGCTGCGACCCACGATCGTGAGCCGCCCGTCGGCGTCCAGGCGCCCGACGTCACCCGTCTTGAACCACAGGTCTGGCGTGAACTCCTCGGCCGTCTTCTCGGGCATGCGCCAGTAGCCGCGGAACACGTTCGGACCCTTGACCTCGATGCCGCCGATCTCGCCTGCGACCACCGGCATGCCCTTGTCATCGCGCACGCGCACGCCCACGCCAGGCAGGGCGAAGCCCACCGTGCCGCCCACTCGCCTGCCGTCGGTGGCGCGGCAGGGGTTGGAGGTGAGCATCAGCGTCTCGCTCATGCCGTAACGCTCCAGGATCACGTGGCCGGTGCGTTCGGCCCACGCGTCGAAAGTCTCGCGCAACAGCGGCGCCGAGCCGCTGATGAACAGCCGCATCCCGGCGCACGCCGAGCGGGACAGCGACCGTTCCGCCAGCATGCGCACGTAGAGCGTGGGCACCCCCATGAAGACGGTGGCGTCCTTCAGCCGCGCGACCATGGCCGCCGGATCGAAGCGCGAGAACCAGATCATCCGGCTGCCGTTGAGCAGCGCGCCGTGGATCGCGACGAACAGGCCGTGCACGTGGAAGATCGGCAGCGCGTGGATCAGCACGTCGCCGGGCTGCCAGTCCCAGTAGTCCTTGAGCACCCGCGCGTTGCTCAACAGGTTGCCGTGCGTGAGCATCGCGCCCTTGCTGCGCCCGGTGGTGCCGCTCGTGTAGAGGATGGCCGCAAGCTCGTCGGCGCGCCGCACGGCCGGCTCGTGGGTGTCGGCGTGGGCGGCTGCGCGCTCCAGCAGCGTGCCCGAGATGTTGTCGTCGAGCGTGAAGACGTTGCGCGTGCCCGCACGAAAGGCGATCTTGCTCACCCAGGGGAAGTTGCGGCTCGCGCACACCACCACTGCCGGTTCGGCGTTGCCCACGAAGTACTCGATCTCGGCCGACTGGTAGGCGGTGTTCAGGGGCAGGTACACCAGTCCCGCGCGCAGCACCCCGAGGTAGAGCATCAGCGCCTCGACGCTCTTGTCGGCCTGCACCGCCACGCGTGCACCCGCCGGCAGGTCCAGCGAGTCGAACAGGTTGGCGATCATGGCGCTGGCGCGGTCGAGGTCGCGCCAGGTGTATCGCCGCGGGGCACCGGGGCCGTCGGCGGTCTCCACCGCGACCGTGTCCAGGTCGGCGGGAAAGGCCTGGCGCAAGGCTGCGAACAGGTTGTCGTTGCTCATGGAGCAGGCGCAGAAAAGGATTCGTGCCCCGGCGTGTCAGTCGAGCTTGGCGCCCGAGCTCTTGACGACCTCGGCCCAGCGCTTGATCTCGGCGTTGACGAAACGGCCGAAGTCGTCGCCCCACAGGTTCGGCAGCTCGGTGCCCAGGCCCGTCCAGGTGGCCTTGAGCTCGTCGGAGTTCAGCGCCTTGCGCATCTCGGCCTGCATGGCGGCAATCGCCTCGCGCGGCGCAGCCTTCGGGGCCCAGATGCCGTACCAGGTCGCGACCTTGTAGTCCTTCACGCCCGATTCCGGTGCCGTGGGCAGGTCCGGGAAGGCCACGGCGCGCTTGTCGGCCGCCACCGCGAGGGCGCGGATGCGGCCGCCGCGGATGTGCGCCGCCGACGAACCCAGGCCGTCGAACATCACGTCCACCTGGCCGGCGATGAGGTCCTGCAGGGCCGGGCCCGCGCCGCGGTAGGGGATGTGGGTGATGAAGGTCCTGGTCTGGATCTTGAAAAGCTCGCCCGCCAGGTGGTGCGAGGTGCCATTGCCCGCCGAGCCGTAGTTCAGGCGCCCGGGGTTCTTGCGCACGAACTCGAGGAACTGCGCCAGCGTGGTGGCCTGCACCTTCTGCGGGTTGACGACGATCACCTGCGGCACGCTCGACACGAGCCCCACGGGGATGAAGTCCTTCTCGATGTCGTAGTCGAGCTTGGGATACATCGAGGGCGCGATCGCGTGGTGCACGGCGCCCATGAAGTAGTTGTAGCCGTCGGCCGTGGCGCGCGCGGCCAGCCCGGCGCCGAGCGTGCCCCCGGCGCCGCCCTTGTTGTCGATGACGAACTGGCGGCCGGTGTTGCGGCCCATCGCGGCGAAGAGCGGCCGCGCGAAGGCGTCGGTGCCGCCGCCGGGCGGGAAGGGCACGATGATGTTCACCGGCTTGCTGGGCCAGGCTGCCTGCGCGCGCGCGGCCGGCAGCCCCAGGCAGGAAGCGGCGCCGGCGAGCACGAGGTGGCGCCGGGCAACGGAAGTGCGTGTCATGGTGCGGAACTCCTGGAGCAGAACCCTCAATCCTGCCATGCCGATCTCACCCTGCGTACCAAGGGGTTCCCCAAGGCCCGCCGGGGGTTACGCTAGCGCCTGCGCGCACCGCGGGCGCAGCCGCGGAGCCCGTCCTGCCCACCCGCCAAGGAGAATTCCGATGATTTCGACGACACCTTCGCACCCGACGCGCCGCCTCGCCCTGGCGGCTGCCGCCCTGGCCGCCGCCTGCTCGTTCGGCGCCCCCCTCGCGCTCGCGCAGGGCAAGCCCGACGTGAAGATCGCGATCGTCGCGAGCAAGACCGGGCCGCTGGAGGCCTACGCCAAGCAGACCATCGTCGGCTTCCAGATGGGCCTGGAGTACGCCACCGGCGGCACGATGGCGGTGGCCGGGCGCAGGCTCGTGGTCATCGAGAAGGACGACCAGGGCAAGCCCGATGTGGGCAAGGCGCAGCTGGCGGCGGCCTATGCCGACGACAAGGTCGACATCGCGGTGGGTCCGACGGCCAGCCCGGTGGCGCTGGCGATGCTGCCCGTGGCCGAGGAGTACAAGAAGATCCTGCTCGTGGAGCCGGCCGTGGCCGATTCGATCACGGGCGACAAGTGGAACCGCTACATCTTCCGCACCGGGCGCAACTCGAGCCAGGACGCGATCTCCAACGCGGTGGCCCTGGACAAGCCCGGCCACGTGCTGGCCACCCTCGCCCAGGACAACGCCTTCGGGCGCGACGGGGTGAAGGCCTTCAAGGCTGCGGTGAAGAAGGGCAGGTTCGTGCACGAGGAGTTCGTCTCGCCCGCCACCACCGACTTCACCGCCGCCTTCCAGCGCCTGATCGACAAGATGAAGGACCAGCCCGGGCGCAAGTTCGTCTGGGTGATCTGGGCCGGCGGCAACTCGCCCTTCGACAAGTTCGCCGAGCTCGAGCTGCAGAAGCGCTACGGCATCGAGATGGCCACCGGCGGCAACATCCTGCCGGCCATGGTCTCGTACAAGAAGTACCCGGGCATGGAGGGGGCCCTCTACTACTACTTCGGCATCCCGAAGAACCCGGTCAACGAGTGGCTCGTGGCCAACCACTACACGCGCTTCAAGAGCCCGCCGGACTTCTTCACCGCCGGCGGCATGAGCGCGGCGATCGCCATCGTCGAGGCCCTGAAGAAGACGGGCGGCGACACGAACACGAACCGCCTCATCCAGACCATGGCCGGCATGAGCTTCGAGACCCCCAAGGGCAAGATGACCTTCCGCAAGGAGGACCACCAGGCGATGCAGGACATGTACCACTTCCGCATCAAGGTGGACCCGGCCTTCGCCTGGGGCGTGCCCGAGCTCGTGCGCGAGATCAAGGCCAGCGAGATGGACGTGCCGATCCAGAACAAGCGCTGAGGCCCGCGCCGACGCGACCGCACGCCACGTGCTCGAGACGCAGGACCTGACGATCCGGTTCGGTGGCCACGTGGCCGTCGACCGGGTGTCGTGCCGCTTCGAGCCGGGCACGCTGACGGCCATCGTCGGGCCCAACGGGGCGGGCAAGACCACCTACTTCAACCTGGTGAGCGGGCAGCTGCCGGCCAGCGAAGGCCGGGTGCTGCTGCAGGGCCAGGACCTCTCCGGAATGCCCGCTGCCAGGCGCACGCATCGCGGCCTCGGGCGCGCCTTCCAGCTCACGCAGCTCTTCCCGAACCTGAGCGTGCTCGAGAACGTGCGGCTGGCGGTGCAGGCGCGCGAGCAGGCACGCTCCGGGCGCGGCTGGCTGGCTGCCTGGCGCGATGCGCTGGCCGTGTGGCTGGACCGGCAGGACTGGATCGACGAGGCGCGCGCGCTGCTCGTGCAGGTGCAGCTGGGCGACAAGCTCGAGCTGCCTGCAGCGGCCCTGCCGCACGGCGACCAGCGCAAGCTCGAGGTGGCGATCCTGATGGCGCTGGACCCGCTCGTCTACATGTTCGACGAGCCCACCGCCGGCATGAGCGTGGACGATGTGCCGGTGGTGCTCGACCTCATCCGGGTGCTCAAGGCGCGGCGCGACCGCACGATCCTGCTTGTGGAGCACAAGATGGACGTGGTGCGCGAGCTGGCCGACCGCATCGTCGTGCTGCACAACGGCCGGCTCGTGGCCGACGGCGAGCCCGCCGCTGTCATGGCCTCGCCCATCGTGCAGCAGGCCTACCTGGGGGCAGCGCCGTGAGGCAGGCTCCGGCACCGCTGCTGGAACTGCAGGGCGTGCACACGCACATCGGGGCTTATCACATCCTGCACGGGGTGGACCTCGTCGTGCCCGAGGGCGAGGTGACGGTGCTCCTGGGCCGCAACGGCGCGGGCAAGACGACCACGCTGCGCACCGTGATGGGCCTGCTGCGCGCCAGCCGCGGCGAGGTGCGGCTGCGCGGCCAGCCGCTGCAGGCGCTGCCCACGCCCGAGATCGCGCGCGCGGGTATCGCCTATGTGCCCGAGAGCATGGGCATCTTCAGCGATCTCACGGTGCAGGAGAACATGGTGCTGGCTGCGCGTGGTGCGCGCCATGCGGGCGAGCTCGACGAGGCGCGGCTGCAGTGGATCTTCGGTCTCTTTCCGGCGCTGCGCAGGTTCTGGCTCTACCCGGCGGGCAAGTTGAGCGGCGGCCAGAAGCAGATGCTCGCCGTGGCGCGCGCCATCGTCGAGCCGCGCGCGCTCATCCTCATCGACGAGCCGAGCAAGGGCCTGGCTCCGGCCATCGTCGGCAACCTGGTGGCAGCCCTGCGCGAGCTCAAGGCACAGCGCACCACCATCCTGCTCGTGGAGCAGAACTTCCAGCTGGCGCGGGCCATCGGCGACACGGTGGCGGTGATGGACGACGGCCGTGTCGTGCACCGCGGCACGATGTCCGACCTGGCTGCAGACGAGGCGCTGCAGCAGCGGCTGTTGGGCCTGTCGCTCGGGGTCCACGCATGAACGTGCGCGCCGAAGCCCCCACTGCGGGCGAGGACGAGGCCGCCGCCGCCATCCCGCGGGCCAGTTTCGACTGGAAGCCCGTGGCGCTGCTGGCCGCGCTGGCGTTGCTGGCGCTGCCCGCCCTGGGCAGCCCGAGCACCTGGCTCACGCTCACGGTGGCCGGCATCGCGATGGGCCTGATCATCTTCGTGATCGCCTCGGGCCTCACGCTCGTCTTCGGGCTGATGGACGTGCTCAACTTCGGCCACGGCGTCTTCATCGCGCTCGGGGCCTTCGTGGCCACGAGCGTGATGGGGTGGTCGGCCGCAGCCGGCTGGCCCGGTCTGGTGGCGGTGTTCGCGGCGATGGCGGTGGCAATGGCCGCGGCCGCAGCCGTGGGGTGGGCCTTCGAGCGCGTGGTCGTGCGTCCCGTCTACGGCCTGCACCTCAAGCAGATCCTCATCACGATGGGCGGGATGATCGTGGGCGAGGAGATCATCAAGGTGATCTGGGGCCCGCTGCAGCTGGCGCTGCCGCTGCCCGATGTGCTGCGCGGCGCCTGGCTGCTGGGGGATGCGGCCATCGAGAAGTACCGCGTGCTGGCCGCGGCCATCGGGCTGGCCGTCTTCGCGCTGCTGGCCTTCACGCTGGCGCGCACGAAGGTGGGCCTGCTGATCCGCGCCGGCGTGCAGGACCGCTCGATGGTGGAGGCGCTGGGCTACCGTGTGCGCGAGCTCTTCGTGGGCGTCTTCGTCGCCGGCTCTGCACTGGCCGGCCTGGGTGGCGTGTTGTGGGGCCTGTACCAGCAGAACGTCACGGCGCAGATCGGGGCACAGGTCAACGTGCTGATCTTCATCGTCATCATCATCGGCGGCCTGGGCTCGACCTTCGGCTGCTTCGTGGGCGCGCTGCTCGTGGGGCTCGTGGCCAACTACGTGGGGTTCCTGGCGCCCAAGGTCGCGCTCGTGTCCAACATCGCGCTGATGGTGGCTGTGCTGCTGTGGCGCCCGCAGGGCCTGTACCCGGTCAAGACGGTGTGAGCACCGCATGAAGCTGCTGGACCGCCTCCTGTCGCACGACCGCCCACGCAGCGCCTGGCTGGCGCTGGCGCTCGTGGCGGTCTTCCTCGTGCTCGCGTTCGCGCCCTTTCTCTTTCCCGGCGCGAAGTCGATGTCGGTGGTGGCCAAGATCCTCGTCTTCGTGCTGCTCGTGGCGAGCTACGACCTGCTGCTGGGCTACACCGGCATCGTCAGCTTTGCCCACACCATGTTCTTCGGCATCGGCGCCTACGGCGTGGCGATCGCCAGCGCCAGCCTCGGCCCGGGCTTTGCGGCGGTGGGCATCGGGCTGGCGGCGGCGCTGGCGCTGTCCACGCTGCTGTCGCTGCTGGTGGGCCTGTTCAGCCTGCGCGTGAAGGCGATCTTCTTTGCCATGGTCACGCTGGCCGTGGCCTCGGCCTTCCAGACCCTGGCTTCGCAGTTCAGCGGCCTCACCGGCGGCGAGGACGGCATGACCTTCAAGGCGCCGCCCTGGCTCAGCCCCTCCTTCGAGCCCTTCGAGACCGAGGTGCTCGGGCTGCTGATCGACGGGCGCACGCTCACCTACTGGCTGCTCTTCGTCACCGTGACGGTGCTCTTCCTCGTGCTGCTGCGCATCGTCAACTCGCCCTTCGGCCGCGTGCTGCAGGCCATCCGCGAGAACGACTTCCGCGCCGAGGCGATCGGATTCCGCACGGTGGCCTACCGCACGGCCTCCAACGTGCTGTCGGCGCTCTTTGCCACGGTGGCCGGTGCGCTGCTGGCACTGTGGCTGCGCTACACGGGGCCCGACACCACGCTGAGCTTCGAGATCATGCTGGACGTGCTGCTCATCGTCGTCATCGGCGGCATGGGCACGCTCTACGGGGCGGTGGTGGGCAGCGTGCTCTTCGTGCTCGCCCAGAACTACCTGCAGGACCTGCTCAGGCTCGCCGGCCCGGCCGTGCAAGGCGTGCCTGTGCTCGAGGCGCTGCTCACGCCGGACCGCTGGCTGCTGTGGCTGGGGGTGCTCTTCGTGCTGTCGGTCTACCACTTCCCCACCGGCGTCGTCGGGCGGCTGCGAGCGCGTGCGTCGCGCCGCACGCAGCCTCGCACAAACCCGCACGGGCCTTGATCCGGCTGCGCCGCGTGCGCACACTGTGCCCACCCGCCACGGGCGGGCCCTGGCTTCACCGACCCATCCCCCCAGAGGAACTCGCCCATGCTTCGTCGCCATCTGCTGGCCCTTCCCGCCTGCGGCCTGCTCGCCGGCCTGACGCCGATCGTCGCCCAGGCCCAGGCCCAGGCCGACCGCACGCTGCGCATCCTGGTGGGCTTCCCGCCCGGCGGATCGATCGACACGGTCGCGCGTCTGCTGGCCGACAGGATGAAGGACGAGCTCAAGGCCAACATCGTCGTCGACAACAAGCCCGGCGCCGGCGGGCGCGTGGCGGCCGACCTGCTCAAGGCCGCGCCGGCCGACGGCAGCACCTTCATGATCGCCCCCGTGGTGGTGCCCGTGCTCGCGCCGCTCGTGTTCTCCAAGCTCAACTACAACCCCGCCACCGACTTCGCCCCGGTGGGGCACGTGTGCAACTTCAGCTTCGCGCTGTCGGTGCCCGCTGCGCTCCCGGTGCGCACGGTGCAGGAGTTCCTGGCCTGGACCAAGGCCAACCCGCAGCGCGCCAACTTCGGCTCTCCCGCGGCCGGCAGCCTGCCGCACTTCTTCGGCGAGATGCTCTCGCGCGAGGCCGATGCCGGCCTGGTGCACGTGCCCTTCGCGGGCGGAGCACCCCTGATGACCGCCCTCATCGGCGGGCAGGTCTCGGCCGGCATCGACGTCGTGCTCGAGGCGCTCGAAGCGCATCGAGGCGGCAGGGTGCGCATCCTGGCCGTCTCGGGCGAGCGGCGCAGCCCCGTGCTGCCCGACGTGCCCACCTTCCGCGAGTCGGGCTTTCCGAACATCGCCGCCTCGGGCTGGTTCGCGGCCTACGCGCCCGCCCGCACGCCCGAGCCTGCCATCACCGCCTTCAACCGCGCGCTGAACCGGGCGCTGGCGCAGCCCGACGTGGTCGAGCGCT
The DNA here is from genome assembly GCA_040400855.1 of Rubrivivax sp. Classification (GTDB taxonomy): domain Bacteria; phylum Pseudomonadota; class Gammaproteobacteria; order Burkholderiales; family Burkholderiaceae_C; genus Rubrivivax. The sequence continues at coordinate 1,287 of JBBAPJ010000011.1, read as the reverse complement.
TTGGCCGGCTCGCGCTCGAGCCCGGCGGCGGCAGCCCGGCCGACCTGAGCCGCATCGAGCAGGCCTCCACGGCGCGCTGGGCTGCGGTGGTCAAGGCAACGGGCTTCCGGGCCGACTGACCGGCCCCCACCACCTGCACCGGGATCCCGCATGCGCATCACCCGAAGACTGCTGCCTCTCCTGCTGGCCAGCCTGGCTGGTGGCCTGACTGCACCGGCCTGGGCCCAGGCGGCCTGGCCCGAGCGCCCGGTGCGCATCGTGCTGCCCTTCCCACCTGGCGGGCCGAGCGACATGGTCATCCGGCTGGCAGCCGAGCGGATGCAAACCGCGCTGCGCCAGCCGATCGTGATCGACAACAAGCCTGGCGCCGGGGGCAACCTGGGTGCGGCCGAGGTGGCGCGCGCGGCGCCGGACGGCTACACCTGGCTGTGGGGCACCGACACCCTCGTCACCGTCAACCCGCACGTCTACAAGAGCCTGGGCTTCGCGCCCGAGGCGCTCGCGCCGGTGACCATCGGCACAGCCTTCAGCCAGACCCTGGTGTGCCACCCGTCGGTGGGCGTGAAGACGCTGGCCGAACTGGTCGCCAAGGCCCGCGCGACGAAGATGAGCTACGCCTCCGGCGGTGCGGGCGTGCCCGGGCATCTGTCGATGGAACTGCTGCAGTCGATGGCCGGCTTCGACATGACGCACGTGCCCTACAAGGGCCCGGCGCCGGCGATGCAGGACGTGATGGGCGGCCAGGTGCCATGCGGGCTGCTTGCCGGCCCGACGGTCCTGCCGCAGGTGCGCGCGGGCAAGCTCGTGGCGCTGGCGGTGTCGGGCAGCCGGCGTTCGCCCACGCTGCCGGAGGTTCCCACCGTGGCCGAGGCTGGCGTGGCCGGCTACGTGGCCGACTTCACGCTCGCCATGTGGGCGCCGCGCGGCGTGCCCGATCCCATCGTGGCCAGGATGCGCCAGGCCTTCGTCGACGCCCTGCGCAACCCCGAGGCGGCCGAGAGGCTCAAGGCGAGTGACCAGACGCTCGTGGGCAACACCCCGGCGGAGGCGGCGGCGCAGCTGGCTGCCGACAACCGCAAGTGGGGCGACGTGGCGCGGCGCATCAAGCTTGGGCTGGACTGAGACAACCCTTTCCCGGCGTGCCTAGAATGCCCGGTTCGGCCCCTCTCGCAGGGCCACTGGGAGATCCATGTCCACCGGGCTGATCCGCATCCGCGGCGCGCGCCAGCACAACCTCAAGAACCTCGACCTCGACATCCGCACGGGCGAGCTCACGGTCGTCACCGG
>JBBAPJ010000010.1:0-49679 GCA_040400855.1 Rubrivivax sp. | reverse complement strand
GCTTGCTAAGGGCCACGCCGCCGCGCACAGCGGAAAGGATTGGCAGGGGAGGAAGGACTCGAACCCTCGCATGTCGGAATCAAAATCCGATGCCTTAACCAACTTGGCGACTCCCCTACACAGGACGGCTCGCACCGCCCTCGAACTCGGTTTCAGCCTGCCCAGTCCGCCAGCGGGTGACGGGGCAGGCTGTGGCACAGTCGACCGACCCAGCCCGGGGCAAGCGGATCCGCCTGCACCGGCCATGTCGCCAAGGGTAGGTCACCCGTGCCGACCCTTGCGAACACTGCGCTGCCCGATCCCGTCATCCGGCTGTTGCCGAAACGTTGCTCGAGCCACCGGGCAGCCTGCGCCACCTCGGGACACTGCGCCTCGGCCGGCACCTGGAGGTCGTTCCGACCCCACGGCTTACCCGACACGAGAGCGGCCAGCGCCTCGTTCTCAAGAGAGCCTGCGAGTATAGCCGATGGTGTGTCGCGCCTGAGCAAGGGGCTGCGGAAGATGTCGGGGGTGGCCAGGGAGGCGGTGGGCTTGACCACGGCCAGCCGCATGGCCGGGAGTTCGAGCGGGGTGAGCTGTTCGCCGATGCCCTGCACGAGCGCGTTGTGCCCGTACACAAAGAACGGGACATCCGCACCCAGAGAAGCACCCAATCGAAGCAAGCGCTCACGTTCCCACCCGAGGCTCCACAGGCGATTGAGCGCGAGCAGCACGCTGGCAGCGTCCGAGCTGCCGCCTCCCATACCGGCGCCAGACGGGACGCGCTTGTCGATCGAGATGTCGGCGCCGAGCGACACCCCGGCGGCCTGCTGCAGGGCGCGTGCGGCACGCAGGCACAGGTCGTCTTCGGGCAGCGGGGGGCCCAGGTCATGGCGCTGCAGCCGGCCGTCCTCGCGCAGCTCCAGATGCAGCGTGTCGGCCCAGTCGACCAGCACGAAGGCCGACTCGAGCAGGTGGTAGCCGTCCGCGCGGCGTCCCACCACGTGCAGGAAGAGGTTGAGCTTGGCCGGGGCCGGTACGTCGCTCAGGGTGCGCAGTCGCGTCATCAGCTTCCCTCCAGGCGCACGCGCAGCGTGATGGCCGGTTCGGCCGGGCGGGTGGCCGTCAGTCGCCCTTGGCCAAGCGCTCGCACGTCCACCAGCCAGCCCATCTGGGCGAAGCCGGCCGGCAGCGCCTCGTGCGGGGCTCCGGGCCACGGCTGGCCGCGCAGCCAGTCGAAGAGGGCCACCAACGGGAGATCCTGTTCACCGAAGGCGGCTCGAGACAGCGAGGCAAGGTCGGCGTGTCGGGTTCGGCCGGCGGGCGTCTCGAGCTCGGCCGAGTCTGCCGTCCAGCGGGCACGTGCGATGAGCGTGCCCACCGGGGTCGTCAGCTCCAGCCACCCCTGGCGCGCATGGCCGCTCAGCTCGAATCCTGCGCCGGCCTGCTGGGCCGGTTGCTGCGGCGTGGCAGCCACGCTCCAGCCGATCCGGCCGCTGAAGGTGCTGCCCTGTGCAGGAGGCTGCGTCAGGCTGGCGCAGGCCCCGAGCGTGAGGAGACAGGCCAGCCAGGCCAGGCCGGCCGCCCGACGACCCAGCAGCGGGTTCACAGGGGTGGCTTGAGCCGCGCCAGCGTCTCGCGCAGCACGTCGTTGGTGGCGTCGCGCTGCCGGCCTTCGCGCCAGATGCGAACCGCCTCGTCGCGCTGGCCCGTCACCCACAGCACCTCGCCCAGGTGGGCGGCGATCTCGGTGTCGGGCCGTGCGGCATAGGCCTGGCGCAGCAGCCGCAGAGCCTCGGCATGGTTGCCCAGGCGAAACTCGACCCAGCCCATGCTGTCGGTGATGAACGGATCACCAGGGGCGAGCGCGAGAGCCTTTGCGATGAGTTCGCGCGCCTCAGGCAGCCGCACTCCCCGGTCTGCCAGCGAATAGCCCAGTGCGTTGTAGGCGTGCTGGCTGTCGGGCTTGAGCGCCATGACGCGGCGCAGCAGCCGCTCCATGTCCTCCAGCCGGTCAAGCTTCTCGGCCACCATGGAGAGCTCGTACAGGAGGTCGGTGTCCTCGGGCCAGCGCTGCGTGGCCGCGTCGAGCACCTCGTAGGCAGCCTGCCAGCTCTTGACGTCGCGCAGCACCTGCGCCTCGGCGACCATCTTGGCGCGCGCATCGCCCGGTCCACGCTCGGGCACCTGGCGCAGCATCTCGCGCGCCTCGCCAATTCGTCCTTGTCGGGCGGCCAGGGCCGCGCGACGGGTCTGCACCTCGAGCGCGCGCTCGGGGCCGCTCACGCGCGCGAGGTAGGACTCGGAGGCGGCAAAGTCGCCACGCTGCTCGGCCACCCGGGCCAGCATCAGCCAGGCCTGCTGGGCCCCGGTGGCTGCCGGGTCATCGGTATCGTCGTCGTCATCGTCTGCCGGTGCAGCTGGGCGGCCCGGGCTGGGTGTGGCTCCTGGCGCGGGTGCCGGGCCCGGGCGGCGTGCGAGTTCGACGTAGCGCAGCAGCGCAGCCTGCGCAGCTTCCAGGTGCTTGAGCTCGAGCTCGAGCGCACCGAGCATCAGGAAAGCCGGGGCGTAGTCGGGCTGCAGCCGCGTGGCCTGCTCGAGCTGTTCGACTGCAGGGCCGGCGCGCCCGCCTTCCCACAGCAGCCGCGCGTAGGCCAGTCGCACGCCAGCGCTGGCATCGGGGCGCTGCAGGTAGGTGCGCACCAGGCCCTCGGCCTGCGCATCGCGCCCAGCGAGCTCCAGGGCCAGCAGAGCGGGCGAAGGCGAGGCAGGATCGTCCTGCGCCGCCCTGCGCGCCAGTGCCAGGGCCTGGGACCTGTCGCCGGCTGCGAGCCAGGCGCTGCCGAGCGCGGTGCGCGCCACGGGTCGGGTGGGGCCGGGGGCCAGGTAGGGCTGCAGCACGCGCTCCAGCATCGTGGCCACGGCGCGCGCTTCGCTGCCGCGGCCGAAGAAGCGCGGCAACGAGGCGATCAGGCCCGCTCGCTGGGGCTCGGGCGTGAGGCTCAGCAGCCGGGTGAGGGGCTCTGCCGCCTCCGCCACCCGGTTCATCGCGCCGAGGATCTGCAGCTGTGTGCGCAGCGCCTCGGTGGATGCTGGCAGCGTGGACTGCCAGCTTCGCGCGGCGGCCAGGGCTTCGTCCCCGGCGCGACCTTGAAGGGCGATCTCGACGGCGCGCCGGAAGAGTTGCTCGTCACGCGTGCGCCGCGCGGCGTCCAGGAAGATGCTGTAGGCGGCGCCGGGCTGACCCTGGCGAAGCTGCATCTCGCCAATGAGCAACTGGTAGAAGAGCGGTGCGTCCAGCCGTGAGCTGGGGTCCGCCACAGCGGCGGCAGCGGGCGGCTTGGCTGAAGCGGGCTGTGCCTGGGCGTGGCAGGCCGCACTCCCCGCCAGTGCTGCAGCCAGCAGCCAGGGCCCCCACCGCGAGGTGGTGCGTCGGGGCGCACATAGGAGCATCACCGACCCATTCTCACATAATGACCGGATGCCGGAACTGCCCGAGGTCGAAGTCACGCGACGCACCATCGCACCCGGCCTGGAAGGCGCCGTGGTGACGGCTGCGCGGCTGGGCAAGCCGCTGCGCTGGCCACTGGGTTGCCCGGTCCAGCATCTCGTGCACCGCACGGTGGGCTGCGCGCAACGCCGGGGCAAGTACATCTGGCTGCCGCTTGGGGCCATGGGGTCGGATGGGCCGTCGCCGTCGGAGCAGGCGGCGGGCGGGTTGCTGATCCACCTGGGCATGTCGGGCTCCCTGTTGCTGTCCTCCGAGCCTGGCCCAGCCGGCGTGCACGACCACTTCGACCTCGTGACCACGCGCGGCACGCTCAGGCTGCACGACCCGCGGCGCTTCGGTGCGGTCGTGTGGTCGGCCGGGTTGAGCCAGGAGCCAGCCGCGCGGCTGCTGGCCAGCCTGGGCCCCGAGCCTTTCGATGCGGCGCTCGATGCCGCAGGCTTTCATGCCCGGCTGCGCGAGCGGCGCGCGCCGATCAAGCAGGTGCTGCTGTCCGGGCAGGCCGTGGTCGGCGCGGGCAACATTTACGCCTGCGAGGCGCTGCATGCAGCCGGCATCGACCCGCGCACGCCGGCCAACCGCATCAGCCGGCCCCGAGCCGCAAGGCTGCTGCAGGCAGTGCGCGACACCCTGGCTCGTGCCCTGTTGCTCGGCGGCTCGACGCTGCGCGACTTCCACGATGCGCATGGGATGGACGGGGCCTACCAGCAGCAGGCCGCGGTCTATGGCCGTGAGGGGCAGGCCTGCCCGCGTTGTGCCGCTCCCGTGCGCCGCATCGTCCAGGGCCAGCGCGCGACCTACTTCTGCCGCGCATGCCAGCGCCGCTGAGCGACGATGCAGGCCGGTGCATGGAACCGGCACGCACACTGGCCCGGCGCGTCATCGAATGGCAACTGCGCCACGGCCGGCACGGCCTGCCGTGGCAGGGCACGCGCGACCCGTATCGGGTGTGGCTGTCGGAGGTCATGCTGCAGCAGACGCAGGTGGGCACGGTGCTGGGCTACTACGAGCGCTTCCTCGAACGCTTTCCGGACGTGGCGGCACTGGCAGCAGCCCCCCTGCAGGACGTGCTGGCGTTGTGGAGTGGCCTGGGCTACTACAGCCGCGCGCGCAACCTGCATCGCTGCGCCCAGGAGGTGGTGGAGCGCCACGGTGGGCGCTTTCCGGGCGACAGCGCCACGCTGCAGTCCTTGCCCGGGATCGGGCGTTCCACCGCGGCGGCGATCGCGGCCTTCTGTTTCGGCGAGCGTGCGGCGATCCTGGACGGCAACGTCAAGCGCGTGCTCGCCCGCGTGCTGGGCTTCGAAGGCGATCTGGGCGAGCGCCGGCAGGAGCTGGCGCTGTGGGAGCGTGCCCAGACTTTGCTGCCCGAGCGCGGTATCGAGCCCTACACGCAGGGCCTGATGGACCTGGGCTCGCAGTTGTGCACACGCAGCCGCCCGGCCTGCGAGGCTTGTCCGCTGGGCACGCTGTGCGTGGCGCGCGCGCAAGGCCGGCCCGAGGCCTACCCCGTGCGCACGCGCCGCACGCGGCGAGGCGAGCGGCGCAGCACCCTGCTGTGGCTGACCCAGGGCGATGCGGTCTGGCTTGAACAGCGACCCGAGCGAGGCGTCTGGGCGGGGCTGTGGAGCCTGCCGGAATGGGCCGGGCCCGGGATGCCGCCCGACTGGCCGGGCGAGGGCAAGAGGCTCGAGCCGTTCCTGCACGTCCTCACGCACCTGGACTGGGAACTGCAGCCGCTGCGCTGGCGACTGCCCGAGGCGCTGGCGGCTGCCGACCGCGACCTGCTGACCCAGGCCTTGGGCCCAGGACGCTGGTGGAGCACGGCACAGGCGCTCGCGCTGGGGTTGCCTGCGCCCGTACGCCGACTGATCAGTCCTTGACGACGCCTCGGCTGCGCAGGAAGCCGTCCACCAGGCGCAGCCGCGCGGCCGGATCCTCGAGCTCCATCAGCTTCTGCCGCGTGCCCACGGGCACGGGCAGCACCTCGCTCCAGCGATTGGCCACCCAGGCCGCATCGTCCAGATGCGCCGGCCCCGTCCATGGCCGGGCCATGCCGCGGGCCTCGAGGTTGTCCGCCAGGCGGGACAGCGCCTGGACGGTGGCGGACAGGGCCGCCTCGGGAGCTACCGCCGGATCATCGGGCAGCAGGCTGACCGCGGCGATCCACAAGCCGTCGCTGCGCTGCGCGGGCAGGCCCTGAATGCGAAAGCGCCGGCTGCCGCTGCAGCGCACGAGCAGGATGCCCGTCTGCTCGGCGTCGACCTCGTCGATGCGAGCCAGCACGCCCACCTCTTCCATCTCCTGGGCAGGCACCTTCGATCCGACCTCCGCACCCTGGCGCAGTGCGACCACGCCGAAGGGCTCGCCGCTGCGCACGCAGCGGCCCATGAGGTCGAGGTAGCGCGCCTCGAATACCTTCAGCGACAGCTGCCCGCCCGGGAAGAGCACCGTCTGCAACGGGAACAGCGGCAGCTCCGGGAGGTTTTCGGGCTCGTCCACTTGCGATCCTGATGCGTGGGGGTCAGCGACGGGCGCGATCAACCGGCATGCAGGTGATCAGCCCGCAGGCTCGAGCTCACGGTGGCGAACGAGCGTGCCGGACCGGTCGCCGAAGCGCCGCCGCAGCTCCTCGGCCGCGTAGACCGAGCGGTGCTGGCCTCCCGTGCAGCCCAGAGCGATGGTGACGTAGCCGCGCTGCTCGCCCTCGAAGCTCGGCAGCCAGCGCCTCAGGAAGGACTCGATCTGCCCCAGCATCTCCAAGACCTCGGGCTGCTCCTGCAGGTAGCTGCGCACCGGTTCGTCGCGCCCGGACAGCGGACGCAGGTGGCGGATGTAGAAGGGGTTGGGCCAGGCCCGCAGGTCGAAGACGAAGTCCGCATCGAGCGGCACACCGCGCTTGAAGGCGAAGGACTCGAAGACGACGGTCAGCGGCAGGCGCGGCGCCTGGACGAGCTCGCTGAGCCAGCTGCGCAACTGTGCCGGACGCAGCTGGCTGGTGTCGATGACGGTGGAGACCTCGCGCAGGTCGGCCAGCAGCTTGCGCTCGCGCTCGATCGCATCAATGAGGGCCGAGGCCGCCTCGCTGGCTGCACCGGCTGTGGACAACGGGTGGGGCCGGCGTGTCTCGGAGTAGCGCCGCACGAGCGACTCGGTGCTGGCTTCCAGGAAGATGCTGCGAACGCGCACACCCTCGGTGCGCAGTTCGTCGATGAGGGGAACGAGTACCGGCAGCGAGCCTGCTGTACGCACGTCCACTGCCACCGCTATTCGCGAGGAGAAGCGCTCGTGCTCCAGGCGGACGAATTCGCGCAGCAGTTCGGGCGGCAGGTTGTCCACGCAGAAGAACCCGGCATCTTCCAGCGCGTGCAGCGCCACCGACTTGCCCGAGCCGGAGATGCCCGTGACGAGGACGACTTCGCCCGAAGTGGCGCTTGCTGCCGCCTTCATGGCCGCCTCACGCCTTCGCACTCCCGAGCATTGCCTGGGCGTGCGCCAGGCCCGACAGCCGCTCGCCGCCGAGCATGCGCGCCACCTCCGCCACGCGAGCCTCGCCCGAGACGAGCTGCACGTGCGTGGCGGCCGCGCCAGCCTGCACCGACTTGGCCACGACCACGTGCGCGTCCGCACAGGCCGCCACCTGCGCCAAGTGCGTGACGGCCAGCACCTGGCTGCTGGCGCCCAGCTGCTTCATCAACCGGCCGACGCTGTCGGCCACCGCGCCTCCCACGCCGGTGTCGATCTCGTCGAAGACGAGCGTGGGCAGGGCCTGCGTGCGATCGCGTGCCGTCGTGGCTGCGATGGCCAGCGCCAGGCGCGAGAGCTCGCCCCCGGACGCCACCTTGGCAAGTGGGCGCGGGCTCGATCCAGCGTGACCCGCCACGAGGAACTCGACCGATTCCAGCCCATGGGCCTGTGGCGTCTCGACTGCCGGCAAGGCCACCTCGAAGCGCCCGCCGGCCATGCCCAGCGGTTGCATGGCCTGCGTGACGGCAGCCGAAAGCAGCGGTGCATGCCGGTGGCGCAGCGTGGAGACGGCGCGCGCGGCTTCGAGCCAGCGCGCCTGCGCCGCCTGTTCGGCCTGCTCGAGGGCAAGCAGGTCGCCGGCGGCATCGAGCGCCTGCAGTTCCGCCCGCCAGGCCGTGCGCCGCGCGGGCAGCTCGGCCGGCGCGCAGCGATGGCGCCGGGCCAGCGCGATCCAGGCCGACAGCCGCGCGTCGAGCTCGGCCAGGCGTTGCGGATCGGGCTCCGTGTCGCAGAGGTAGGCCTGGAGGGTGCGAGCAGCGTCCTGCAGCGGAGACTGCGCCTCCCGCAGGACCTGCGCGAGGTTGCCCAGCGCCGGGTCGAGACGCCCGGCATCGGCCAGCGTGGCGGCCGCGCGATCGAGCAAGGTGTCCACCGCCGGGTCGCCCTCGGCCAGCCAGTCGAGGGCCTGCCGCGCTGCCTCCAGCAGGGAGTGGGCGTGGGCCAGCCGCTGGTGCTCGGCCTGCAGCGTGTCCCACTCGTGTTCGCCGGGCTCGAGCTTGTCCAGTTCGCCAAGCTGCCACACCAGCCGCTCGCGCTCGCGCGCCAGCGCGTCTGCCTGCGTGCGCGCCTGCTCCAGCGCCTGCTGGGCCTGGCGCCAGGCGCGCCAGGCCTCGTCCATTGCGCGCGTGTCCACGCCTGCTTGCTCGTCCAGCAGCGCGCGCACGGCCGCCGGGCGCGTCAGGCTCTGCCAGGCGTGCTGGCCGTGGATCTCCACCAGGTGCTCGGCCGCCTCGCGCAACTGCGCCACGGTGGCGCCGCTGCCGTTGATCCAGGCCCGGCTGCGGCCCTGGTCGTCGACCGTGCGCCGCAGCAGCAGCGAGCCCTCGGCCGGCTCGAAGCCGGCTTCATCGAGCCACCCGGAAAGCGACGGGGGGCTGTCGAACTCGGCACTCACCTCCGCGCGCCCGGCGCCTTCGCGCACGCTCAGCGCGTCGGCGCGCGCGCCCAGCACGAACTGCAGCGCATCCACGAGGATCGACTTGCCCGCGCCTGTCTCGCCCGTGAGCACGGTGAAGCCGGGCCCGAGCTCGAGCTCGACCCGGTGCACGAGCACGAAATCGCGCAGCGCGAGCCGGCGCAGCATCAGGCCACCCCCTCGTACCAGCGCAGCTTGCGCCGCAGCGTGGCGTAGTAGCTCCAGCCCAGCGGGTGCAGGAAGCGCACCTTGTGCTGCGAGCGGCGCACCCGCACCTGGTCGCCGTGCAGCAGGCTGGCCAGGCTCTGCATGTCGAAGTTCGCCGAGGCGTCGCGCCCGGCGACGATCTCGATGCGGATCTCACCGTGGTCGGGCAGCACGATCGGGCGGTTGGACAGCGTGTGCGAGGCGATGGGCACCAGCACGAAGCCGGCGATGCCCGGGTGCAGGATCGGGCCGCCGGCCGACAGTGCGTAGGCGGTGGAACCCGTGGGTGAGGCGACGATGAGACCATCGGCGCGGATGTTGGCGACGAAGTCCTCGCCAATCGTGACCTTCAGCTCCACCATGCTCGCCGTGGCGCCTCGGCTCACGACGACGTCGTTCATCGACAGACCCTCGAAGATCGGGCGGCCGTCTCGCCAGACGGAGCCGTCTAGCATCGCGCGGTGCTCCTCCTCGTAGTCGCCGGCGATGATCGGCCCGAGCGACTCCCTCAGACGCTCCAGCGGAATGTCGGTGATGAAACCCAGCCGCCCCTGGTTGATCCCCACCAGCGGAACGCCGTGGCGGGCAAGTTCTCGCCCGATGGCGAGCATGGTGCCGTCTCCCCCCACGACGACCGCGAGATCGCAGCGCGAGCCGAGTTCGGCGGTGCTGAGGACCTCGTAGTCGGATACACCGGTGGCCACGGCCGTCTCGCGCTCGAAGGAAACGTCCAGCCCCTGCTCGCACAGGAAGCGGGCAACGTCCTCCAGCACCGGTCGGATGCCCCGAGCCTGGTACTTCCCGATCAGTGCAGCGTGGCGGAAGCGTGCGGCCATGGGGGAGATGATGACACGAGGCGGATGTGACCGGAGCCCCCTTGGGGGCCACCCTTCGGCGGGCTTGTCCGTACAATGAATTCGATGCTGGACGATCGCGCCAGAACCCTGCTCAAGGCGCTCGTGGAGCGCTACATCGCCGACGGGCAACCGGTGGGCTCGCGCACGCTGTCGCGCGCCTCGGGCCTGGACCTGTCTCCGGCGACGATTCGCAACGTGATGAGCGACCTGGAGGAGCTTGGCCTCATCGCAAGCCCCCATACCAGCGCCGGTCGCATTCCGACGGCGCGCGGCTACCGACTGTTCGTCGACACCATGCTCACGGCGCGCCCGCTCGACCCGGCGCAGCCCCCGCCCGAGCTGGCCCAGGTGCGTGAGCAACTGCAGCCCGACCAACCGCAGCGCGTGATCGCGCAGGCGGCGCAGATGCTGTCGAGCCTGTCGAATTTCGTGGGGGTGGTCACGGTGCCGCGCCGTGCGAGCGTGTTCCGCCACATCGAGTTCCTGCGCCTGGGCGAGCGGCGCGTGCTCGTGATCCTCGTGTCGCCAGATGGTGACGTGCAGAACCGCCTCATCCTCACGGCCCGCGATTACAGCCAGGGCGAGCTCGTCGAGGCCACCAACTACCTCAACACGCACTATGCCGGTCTCACGATCGAGGAGGTGCGCGAGCGTTTGCAAGGCGAGATCGAGGCCCTGCGCGGGGAGATCGCCACGCTGATGGCTGCTGCCGTCAAGGCCGGCACCGATGCGATCGCGGAATCGAGCGAGCAGGTGGTGGTGGTGGGCGAGCGCAAGCTGCTCGAGGTGGAGGACTTCAGCCACGACATGGGAGCGCTGCGCAAGCTCTTCGATGTGTTCGAGCGCAAGGCTGAGCTGATGCGGCTGCTCGATACCTCCAGCCGCGCCGAGGGCGTGCGCATCTGGATCGGAGGGGAGAGCCGGGTCGTTCCCTTCGAGGAGCTGTCGGTGGTGGCCGCGCCCTACGAGGTGGACGGCATGGTGGTGGGGCGGCTGGGTGTGATCGGCCCCACGCGCATGCACTACGACCGGATGATCCAGATCGTCGGGATCACGGCTCGGCTGCTCACCAACGCGTTGAGCCAGAAGTCGGCGGGTTGAGGTGCGGCCTTCGGGGCGCGGACGCCGGCTCCTAGAATGCAGGTGGGGGCCGTTAGCTCAGTTGGTCAGAGCAGAGGACTCATAATCCTTTGGTCGCTGGTTCGAGCCCAGCACGGCCTACCAGCGAGATGTTCGACCGGGCATGCAGCGCGCCGATTGAAACCCGAAGCGAGGCCCTACTGGCCCGGACGCCGCAGCGACGCACTGAGTTGCCGATAAAGCTCGATGGCCCGTTGGGTGGCAGACTCGACTTCCTGCAGAAGCGGCGCCAAGCCGGGCGTGCGAGTCGTGTCGGCCATGTCCATGGCGGCGAGGCTGGCGTGGGTGCGGATGGCGCTGACCACCGGATCGGCGTCTTGAGCCGGTGCGTCGCCAGCCGGTGTGCCCAGCAGGCCCTGGAGTTGGGTCCAGGCGGCTTCGGCCAGGCGTGCTGAGGTGAGATCCTCCACGAGGAAGATCATCCCCATCAAGCCGCCCGAGCGCGCGAGCACGGGCTCGGCGCGAACAGCCACCGGCAGCACGGAGCCGTCGGGGCGAGGCAGTGCCAGCACGCTGCGCGCCGAGCGCTGCTCCGCGCGCACCTGAGCCGACAGGCGGCGGGCCACGACGGCAGGAGTGAACAAGGCAAGGATGTGATCCAGCGTCCGGCAGCTGCCTGGCGTGCGGCCGGTGAGTTCGGCGAACGCCTCGTTGACCAGCGTGACCGTACCCTGCGCGTCGCAGACCACCACGGCTTCACGCGAGTCGGCGACCTTGGCCTGCAGGTGCTGGAGCTGCCGCCCCGTGATCAAGAGCCGCACCGCATCCACCTGGACCATGAGATCCACCAGCATCTCGGCGAACGAGGCGGCACGCGCCAGGTCGGTGGCAGACCAGGGCAGGGCGGCTGCCGTCTGTTCCGGGCCACCCGCTTGCCTGAACCACAGCAGGTAGTCCGGCTGGCGAAAGGACAGCCTGGCCGCGAGCAGCCGGGTGCCCGGGGGCACACACGCTGCCAGTCGGGGATCCTCGGCTGCGAGGTCGTCGCTGCGCCACACCGAGCTGGCCCCCCTGCCGCCCAGCCAGGCGGCGAGGGCACCCAGCTGCTCCTCACCCGGGGCCATGCCCCAGCACAGGCTTTCGCCGTCGTGAAGCAGCGCCGCGCCACTGGCCTGCAGCGGCTGCAGCAGCAGGTGCGGTGTGCGCAGCAGCGCCCCACGCCAGTCTCCTTCGTGGGTGGCCGCATCGATCAGGAGGTCCTGCAGGCGACGCACCTGCTCGGCGACCTCGGCTCGCCCGGCGCTCTCGATCGCCGTGATGCGGGTGGCCACCGCCTCCACCAGCAGCCCGAGGGCGAGTCGGCGCGGCGCGGTCAGGGGCCGGGGAGCTCGACCGTCCAGGCACGCGATGAGGCCCCACGGCCTGCCTTCTCGCAGCAGCCCGGCACGGACCTCCGCCCGCACGCCAGCGGCTCGAAGGCGCGCGAGCCGGGAGGGTGCCGGGCTTCGCAGCGTCGAGCGCGCCAGGGCGCTGGCCCCCTGGGTGACATCGGCCGAGCCGGGCAGGCGCTGCGGCAGCAGGCCCACCGGGTCGACCAGGGTGTCGACCAGCACGTCCACGCCCGAGCCGTCCCGCAAATCGGGGAAGCGGTCGCTCTCGGCATGCAAGTCTGCCGACCACCGGGGGGTGGAAGCCGCCAGGCCTCCCGTGGCGGTCGCGCTGCTCGAGAAGACGACGCGAGCGCCCGCCTCGGGCTCGAAGCGCACGATGCGAACCTCCTCGTGGCCGCACAGGGCCTTCACATGGCGCACGGCCTGCGCGGCCAGCTCGTCGATCGTGTTGGCCTGGCTCAGGCTGTGGATGGCGTCTTCGAGTTGAGCCAGCAGATCGACTTCAGCCGCTGTCGTGCCTGGCGCGGCGGAGGGTTCTGCCGCAGGAAGGAGATCGATGGTCAACAGATCAGGGGCTGCTCGGTGAACCCAGGCCTCGACGGGACGGCAGGCGCCCGGGGTGCCGATCGTGCAGTTCAGCGCCAGCGCAGAGGGCGTGCCAGCAGGATCATCCCGCGAAGGCAGCGAGTGCAGGTGGGCGGCCAGATCGCCACCGAGCCGGTCGACCGAACCCAGCAGGATCGTCTCCAGAGGCTGGCCCAGCCACGAGCCGGCGTGGGCACTGGCTTGCACGATGCGGCGGCCCGGCTCGCGCACGACCAGAACCACACCGTGGGGCTGCAAGAGCCCGACGGAGTCGGACGAGTCTGCGCAAAGCTCGAACCTGCCTGCTGCGTGGGCGGCAAAGCTTCTGGACAAGAACGTTCCCTCGCGCCTGCACGTCGGATCCCGCTGTGAGGACAGCGGGTGCGTGCAGGTCCCAAGACCATTCTAGGAGCGAAGGTTCTCCCGCGGCAATGTTCTGCCGCCAGCAGGGTCTCCCGGAGTGCGACGATCAGACGCGCGCCAGCCCCAGCAGGTGTGCCATGTCCTTCAGGAAGATCCGCACGTGCGCCATGGGGCGGCGCCGCACGAGCTCCTTGTTCATGTAGGCCTCGAAGGTCAGCTGCTGGACGTCGCGGTCCTCGCACATGCTGACGAAGCGTTCGCGCCTGCGGTCGTTGATGTACCAGAAGCGCTGCATGATGCCAAGCACCCAGAAAACCTTGCCGTGCGCCTTCATGAAGCGCTTGCGCGCCGAAGCGAGCGCGCGTGCATCGCCCGTGCGCAGGTACTGGCTGGCCGCCTCGGCAGCCATCTGCCCGCAGGCCATGGCGTAGTAGATACCTTCGCCCGAGGCCGGGGCGACGACGCCGGCGGCGTCACCGGCCAGTACCACGTCGCGGCCGTTGTCCCAGCGCGGCAGCGGCTTCATCGGGATCGGTGCACCCTCGCGACGCAGGGTCTCGGACTGGTCCAGGCCGGCCACGGCGCGCAACCGGGAGGTGGCGTTGCGCAGGGAGAAGCCTTTGTCGGCGCTGCCCGTTCCCACGCTGAGCGTGCGCCCGTGCGGAAACACCCAGCCATAGAAGTCGGGGGACAGTTCGCCACGGTAGTACACGTCGCAGCGCGAACCGTCGTAGCCGGCGGGCGCGGTTTCCGGGGCGCGTACGATTTCGTGATACGCGAAGACGAAGCGCCCCTTCTCGGCTCCGGGCACCTCCTGGCGCGCGACCTCGGAGCGCGCACCGTCAGCGCCGATGACGCAGCGGGCGCGAAGCGAGGAGGCTGGCCCGTCGCGCAGGCCGTCTCCGGTACGCGCGTGGTAATGGACCGTGCACACGCCCTGGGTGTCACGCTCGATGCGCTCGAAGATCCCGGTGTGCCGCACCGCGCCTGCGCTGGCCGCGCGCTCGCGCAGCCATTCGTCGAACTGGTCGCGGTCGACCATGCCGACGAAGCCACCCTCGATCGGGATGTCGACGCGGTTATCCTTCGGCGAAACCATGCGCGCGCAGCGGGCCTTGGCCACGAGGAGATGGTCCGGGATCGCGAAGTCCTTGATGAGGCGTGGCGGGATCGCGCCGCCGCAGGGCTTGATGCGGCCGGCGCGATCGAGCAGGGCCACGCGGTGCCCGCTCCGGGCCAGTTCGTGGGCAGCCGTCGCGCCGGCGGGGCCGCCGCCGACGATGACCGCGTCGTAGATGTCGTGTCCGGGCGCGTGGTTCATCGGGGGCCTCCTGCGGGCAGGCCCGCCAAACCAGGGGTGTCGGAAAGGGAAACGTCGTGCGGCTTCGCCAGGCTGTCCGGCACCGACGCGGGCTGCTTGTTCGCTGTGGTGGCCGGCACGCGGATGTGCCAGGCCAGTGCCGCCGAGGCGACGAACATCAAGGCTTCGAATGCGAATACGCTGCCGTAGGAGCGGGCGGGGTCGCCCAGGAGCCAGCGTGCAACGTCGCTGGCCGCCGAGCCGAACAGGCCGCCGAGCGCGAAGCCCACGGCCTGGGCGGCGCCCCACAGGCCCATGCGCGTGCCCTCGCGCGGCTGCGCGCCCGCGCCAGCCAGGCTCATCATGGAACCGATCGCGGCAATGGAGAAGGCTCCGTTGGACACGCCGAGCAGGAAGACGTTGGCCCGCAGCGGCCAGTGCGGCGCAAGCGCGGCGCCCGCCACGAGCCCGAGCAGCGCCACGGCCGAGGCCAGGCAGCCGCCGACCGTCCAGGCCCTGAGCGAGCCCAGGCGGGCCCCTGCCACGCTGCGGCCCGCCAGGGCAGCCACGAGCATCCCGGCGAGCGTTCCCATGTGTTGGACGCCCGCCAGGCTCGTCGACTCCCCGGGTGTGAAGCCGAAGATCGCGCCGGCAAAGGGCTCGAGGATCAGGTCCTGCGTGCTGTAGGCCAGCATCGAGAAGAACACGAACACCGTGAAGCGCCGCGCATCGTCCTCGCGCCAGACCTCGGCCAGCGCGCGCAGGAAATCCGGTCGCTCACGGACAGGGGCAGGCTCCGCAGGGGCGCGCGGCCCCTCGAGCCGCCACAGCGCAAGCGCCGTCACGCACACCGCAATGAGCGACACCACGCCCGAGACCTGTACCAGGCGCATCGGGCCGTAGGGATCGAGCGCCTGGCCGGCAAGGCCGGCGGTGAGGGCAAAGCCCACGATCATCATCACCCATACGGTGGCTGCGGCCGCGGCGCGGCGGGGCTCGTCGACCTGCTTGGCCAGCAGCACGAGCAGCGAGGTGCCGCTGGCGCTTACGCCCAGGCCCACGGCCGTGAAGGCCAGCACGGCCAGCACGGTGCCGGCCGTGGGGTCGGTGTGCATCCATGCGGTGGCTACCGCCGCGGCGAACCCGCCCAGCGCGAGCACGGCCATTCCGCCCAGGATCCAGGGCGTGCGCCGGCCGCCTACGTCCGAGCCCCAGCCCATGCGCGGGCGGGTGAGCTGCACCGCGTAGTGCAGGGCCACGAGCAGCCCGGGCAGCAGCGCAGGCAGCGCGAGCTCGACCACCATCACGCGGTTCAGCGTGGAGGTGGTGAGCACCACCACGGCGCCCAGCATCGCCTGCACCAGGCCGAGGCGAGCGATGCTGGCCCAGCCGAATGCCGCGCCACTTGCCCGGCCCGCATTCATGCCGCAGCCCCTGCGCCACGCAACGCAAAGGCGCTCACCATCATCCCGGCCACGAAGAGCGGGACACCGAAGCCGCTGTAGAAGAGTGCGCGCTGCACCGGCTGGCGCAGGAACCACGCCATCAGGGCGAGCTGCCCGACGAGCAGTGCTGCCACCCCGGCGGCATGCCCTGGGCGCCCCCAGCTGGCCAGCAGGGCGATGACGACCAGCTGCGGAACGGCCATGAACACGCAGGCTGTCCAGGCGGCGCGGCCTACGCCCAGGCGCACGGGCAGCGAGCCGATGCCCATGGCGCTGTCGCCACGCACGGACTTGAAGTCGTTGAGCGTCATGATGCCGTGCGCGCCAAGGCTGTACAGCAGGGCCAGCGCGAGGGAGTGGCCGCCTGGCATAGCGCCTCCTGCCATCACGGCCGCGCCGGTGATCCAGGCCAGCCCCTCGTAGGACAGCCCGCAGGCCGCGTTGCCCCACCAGCCGTTGCGCTTCAGGCGCAGCGGCGGCGCGCTGTAGGCCCAAGCGAGCAGGAGCCCCGCCACCGCAGCGACGAAGCCCCAGGTGCCCAGAGCCGTGGCTACGAGCAGCGACAGAGCCGTCCAGCCGACGGCCACGTACAGGCCCCACCTGCCGGGCATGCGGCCTGACGGGATCGGGCGGTGCGGCTCGTTGATGGCGTCCACGTGGCGGTCGAACCAGTCGTTGACGGCCTGGCTGGTCGCGCAGACCAGGGGCCCTGCGAGCAGCACCCCCACCACCAGCAGCGGCCACCGTCCATCCAGCGGTACCCCGGAGGCCACCACGCCGCAGGTGAAGGCCCACATCGGAGGGAACCAGGTGACGGGCTTGAGCAGCTCGGTGATCGCCGAGGGCGCGGGCAGGGCCATGCGCCAATGGTGCCGTCCCGAATACTTGACGTCAATCTATATTGACACCAAGAACGGGTGGTCTCGGCCGGGCGGCGTCCCGGCATGGCCGCCGCGAAGCGGCGGTGAGGCGGTCTAGCCGCGTTCTTCCTCGCCCGGCCCGAGGTTGCCCAGCCCGAAGCGGCGCAGCTTCACGTACAGGCTCTGGCGCGACAGGCCCAGCAGCGTGGCGGCCGAGGCACGGTTGTCCTGCGTCATCTGCAGCGCCGTCTCGATGCACAGCTGCTCGATCAGGTCGGTCGTCTCGGAGACGATCTCCTTCAGGGGTGTACGCCCGACGAGCTCGGTGAGTTCGCTCACCGAGCGTGGCATGGGCACGCCTGCAGCAGGCTCGCTGCCCGTACCCAGGCGCCGCGCCACGTTGCGCACCGCGAATGCCAGCAGGGTGCTGTCACCCAGTGGCAGGGCTGCGCCCGAGATCTCCACGTCCGTCTGCGCACCGTACTCGCCTCGCAGGGTGGTGGTGAACAGACCGATCGAGCCGCGTTGGCGCAGGTTGCCGATCAGCACGCCGAGCTCGACGCCCGTGCGCCCCACCCAGCGGTCCAGGGGCTGGCCGCGCGCCTGCTCCTCCGTGCCGAGCTGGGCAAGGGCGAGGAAGGCCGGGTTGGCCGCGATGATCTTGCCGCTGGGCTCGCAGAAGACCAGTCCATCCGGAGCGCTGCTGACGAAGGCGCGCAGGATCGCTTCCCAGCCGCCCTCCGTTTGCGCTGCGCCTGCCGCCGCGGGGCCGCGGGACTTCCCCGCCGTGGTCGCACCGGCGGACTCCGCGGCGCCCGGCGCGAGTCGCACCATCAGGAACGCGGACTGCTCCTGGCGGAAGACGGAGGCAGACAGGACGATCTCCTGGCCATCGGCGGCCAGCCGTGTGCGCAGCGGCTCGTGGCGGCCGACCGAGCGTGCGGCCGCCAGCAGGTTCTGCAGGCGCTCGCCGTGCGCCGGATCGATCAGGGCGGCCAAGGCGCTGCCGACGAGCTTGCCGCGGCTGCCCGCGCAAAGCGTGCGCGCCGCCGGGTTGGCCTCCAGGACCTTCAGTGCCGCACCGTCCACGATGAGCAGGGCGTCGTTGGCGGTCTCGAAGAGGTGGCGATAGCGGGTCTCGGCCTCGCGGAAGCGCCAGTAGTCCTGCTCCATCGCCTGCTGCGCCTCGACGAGCCCGCGTTGCAGCGCCACCATGGCGCGCAGGTCCCGGCCGAAGGCAATGATGCGCCCGCCGCCGGGGCCGCTGTCGGACACCCGGATCGCCGAATACATGACCGGGATGCCCTCGCCATCGGGCACCGGGTGCGTGACCTGGCGCCAGCGGGCGGCCTCGGCCGCCTGGCGCGCTTCCTCGAGGAGCGCCTCCACCTTCTCGCGGCTTTCAGGGGTGACGGTCTGGGCCCACAGGCGCCCGCGCCAGCGGCGCACGAGCTGCTCGTCCAGTTCCTTGGTCTGTGCCACCACGTCCAGGATCTTGCCGTCGGTGTCGAGCACGAGCGCGATGTCGCTCGAGGCCCCGAGCAGACGCGAAGCCGTCTGGGCGTCGATGTCGCTCATTGCAGGGGTGCCGCTCTTGGCTCGAGGCATGGCGCGAGTGGTCGGGGGATCTGCCGCTGGCAGAGGTGGTGTGAGGGAGTCTTCCGTTCGGCTGGGGTCTCGAAGAGGTACCGGGCTCATTCTTTCGAGACCTCCTGTTCTCCAAACATCCGCTGCGTGACCAGACCATTGGCCAGGTCCACTGCCGCACCGGCATCTCGGGCCGTTCCGTCGGCACCCACCTCGGTGGCCCATTCCGGATGGGTGATGAAGACCGGACCGCCCACGAGGATCCGGACGTGTTCGTTGCAGGACATGGCACGCACGCGCCGGATTGTCTCGCGCAGCCAGTCGATCCTGTCGTCGGACCCGATCGAGAAGCCGGCCAGGTCGACCCACTCGTCGCGCACGCGGGCGCCGGGGTCGGGCACGGCGGCGCCCACGCCCCCGATCACGTCCCAGCCGTCGCGGCGCATGAACTCCGCCACCATCGCCAGCCCGAAGAGGTGCTGTTCGTCCGGCGGCTGGGCCAGCAGCACGCGAGGAGGCCGCTCCACCCGCACCCGCGAATCGTCGAAGGTGGCGCTGAGCTCGCGCATCAGCCGGTGCAGGCGGCCGAGCGCGACGGTGACGGTGGTGAAGTCGCAGCGGTCGTCGCGCCAGAGGGTACCCAGGCGCGAAGCGGCAGGACCGAACAGGCCCAGGCACAGCGCTTCCAGGTCCGCCCCCTCCGACAACAGCATCTCCACCGTCGGGTACTGCAAAGGAGGCTGGTCGCCCAGCAACTCGAGCAGGAAGCGGTCGGCATCCCCGGGGCCGGGGCCCACGGAGGACCCGGCCTCGCTGCCAGGTGGCTGGGTACGGTGCGCGCGCACGAGGCGCGGGATCACTTCGGATCGCAGCGTACGCTCAAGCGCTGCCACGCTGCGATCGCCCAGCAGCGACGCAGCTGGGCGGCGGGGGCGCTTGTCGGAGTCGGTGCTCATTTCTGGGGCGCGGGCGGTGATTGCCCGACCTGGTTCGCCTTTTACGCCTGACAAGGCCGCGCGTCAAACAAAAGCGTCAATGGACGCGGACACCCATGTAGACAGGGGGGAAATCCAGCACGGTGTAATCCCGCGTATACGTCAGTTTCGGTTGACACTTTCGCTGGCCCGGTCTAGTCTGGGCGCCATGGATCGAACCCCTTTGCAGGTTCGGCGCCCGCGCACGGCCAGCCGCGCCCGCGCCCCGCTGTACACCGATGAGGAGCGTCGCCGGCGCGACGCCACGCGCTGGACGACCGTCCAGGGTGTGCTGGCGCCCGTCCAGTTCCTGGTCTTCCTCGTGAGCCTGGTGCTCGTGCTGCGCTGGCTGGCCACCGGCGAGGGCTTCGGTGCGGCCACGGCTTCGGTGGTCCTCAAGACGCTGCTGCTCTACACGATCATGATCACCGGCTCCATCTGGGAGAAGGTCGTATTCGGCAAGTGGCTCTTCGTGCCCGCCTTCTTCTGGGAAGACGTGTTCAGCATGCTCGTGCTGGCACTGCACACGGCCTACCTGGCTGCTCTGTACACCGGGGCGCTGGAGCCGCGCGGGCAGATGCTGCTGGCCCTGGCGGCGTACGCCGCCTACGTGGTCAACGCGGCGCAGTTCCTGCTCAAGCTGCGCGCCGCGCGGCTGGACGAGGCGCAGCGCCGCTCCGAGGCCCATGATCCGCTGGCCGGCTCGCGTGGGTCCGATCCGTTGGGGGCAGCGAGATGAGCCCGGTGATCACGCTGCGGCCCCAGGACACAGCGGGATGCGCGCAGGCGCCCGTTTTGCGCGAGCGCGGGCAGCGCGAGGTCTTCTGCGGGCTCACGGGCATCGTCTGGCTGCACCGCAAGATCCAGGACGCCTTCTTCCTGGTGGTGGGCTCGCGCACCTGTGCGCACCTGCTGCAGTCGGCCGCCGGCGTCATGATCTTCGCCGAGCCGCGCTTTGCCACGGCGATCATCGACGAGCGCGACCTGGCTGGCTTGGCCGACGCGCACGAGGAGCTCGACCGTGTGGTGGCGCGCCTGCTGGCGCGGCGCGGCGACATCCGCACGCTCTTTCTCGTGGGCTCGTGCCCGTCGGAGGTCATCAAGCTCGACCTGGCTCGAGCCGCGCAGCGCCTGAACCAGCGCTTCGCGCCGCAGGTGCGGGTGCTCAACTACTCGGGCAGCGGGATCGAGACCACCTTCACCCAGGGCGAGGACGCCTGCCTGGCGGCCCTCGTGCCGGAGCTCCCGGCTCAGGCACCGGATGCCAAGCCTTCGCTGCTGGTGGTGGGAGCCCTGGCCGACGTGGTCGAGGACCAGTTCACCCGGATCTTCGCCGCCATCGGCCTGAACGACGTGCAGTTCCTGCCCGCGCGGCGCAGCGATGCGATGCCGGCCGTGGGGCCGCGCACCCGGTTCCTGCTCGCCCAGCCCTTCCTGGCGGATACGGCGCGCGCACTGATCGGCCGCGGCGCGCAGCGCGTGGCAGCCCCGTTCCCCCTGGGAGAGGAGGGCACCACCGCCTGGCTGAACGCCGGGGCCGCAGCGATGGGGCTGTCGGCCGATCGCGTCGAGCAAGCCGTGGCCGCCCCACGCGCGCGCACCCGGCTGGCGCTGGAGCGGCTCAAGCCGACGCTTGCGGGCAAGCGCATCTTCTTCTTTCCCGACTCCCAGCTCGAGGTGCCGATCGCGCGCTTCCTCGCCCGCGAGCTCGGCATGCGGCTCACCGAGGTGGGCACGCCCTACCTGCACCGCGAGCACCTGGCCGAGGAGCTGGCGTGGCTGCCAGGCTCCACGCGGCTCAGCGAGGGGCAGGACGTCGAGCGCCAGCTCGACCGCTGCCGTGCCCTCGAGCCCGATCTGGTCGTCTGCGGCCTGGGCCTGGCCAACCCCCTGGAGGCCCAGGGCCTGACGACGAAGTGGGCCATCGAGCTCGTCTTCACCCCGATCCACGGCTACGAGCAGGCGGCCGACCTCGCCGAGCTCTTCGCGCGGCCGCTGCGTCGGCGCAAGCTCATCGCTGCCTGAGGCCTCATGCAGCTCACGCTCTGGACCTACGAGGGCCCCCCGCACATCGGGGCGATGCGCATTGCCACCGCCATGCGCGGGCTGCACTACGTGCTGCACGCCCCTCAGGGGGACACCTACGCCGACCTGCTCTTCACGATGATCGAGCGGCGTGACCACCGCCCTCCGGTCACCTACAGCACCTTCCAGGCACGCGACCTCGGCAGCGACACGGCCGAGCTCTTCAAGAACGCTGCGCGCGAGGCCTTCGAGCGCTTCCGCCCGGAGGCGCTGATCGTGGGCGCGTCCTGCACCGCCGAGCTCATCCAGGACGACCCGGGTGGCCTGGCCGAAGCGCTGGACCTGCCCGTGCCGGTGGTGCCGCTGGAGTTGCCGGCCTACCAGCGCAAGGAGAACTGGGGCGCGAGCGAGACCTTCTACCAACTGGTGCGCGCCATGTGCAGCCGCACCGCACCGCCGGCCGGCACGCGGCGCGAGGTGCCGGTGGGCCGGCGCGCCACCTGCAACATCCTCGGCCCCACGGCTCTGGGCTTTCGCCACCGCGACGACCTGCGCGAGGTGCGCCGGATGCTGGAGCGCATGGGCGTGGAGGTGAACGTGGTCGCGCCCTGGGGTGCGAGCCCGAACGACCTCGCGCAGCTCGGCGAGGCCGATTTCAACGTGGTGCTCGTGCCCGAAGTGGCGGCCTCCGCCGCACAGTACCTTCAGCGTGTCTTCGGGCAGCCCATGACGCGCACGATCCCCATTGGCGTGGGCGCCACGCGCGAGTTCATCGCCGAGGTCGCGGCGCTGGCAGGCGTGGACCCGCGCGGCGCGCTGGAGGACGGCAGCGAGCGCTCGAGCTGGTACGCGCGCTCGGTGGACTCCACCTACCTGACCGGCAAGCGCGTCTTCGTCTTCGGCGACGCGACGCACGCGGTGGCGGCCGCCCGTGTGGCGGCGCGCGAGTTCGGCTTCGAGGTCGTGGGCCTGGGTACCTACAGCCGCGAGTTCGCGCGCGATGTGCGCGAGGCAGCCAAGCTCTATGGCGTCGAGCCGCTCATCACGGACGACTACCTCGAGGTCGAGGCCAAGGTGGCCGAGCTGCAGCCCGAGCTCGTGCTGGGCACGCAGATGGAGCGCCACATCGCCAAGCGGCTGGGCATACCCTGCGCGGTGATCTCCGCGCCGATGCATGTGCAGGACTTTCCCGCACGGCACGCGCCGCAGATGGGCTTCGAGGGTGCCAACGTGCTCTTCGACACCTGGGTGCACCCGCTGATGATGGGGCTGGAAGAGCACCTGCTGACGATGTTCCGCGGGGACTTCGAGTTCCACGATGCGGCGCCGGCCTCGCACCTGGGCTCGGCGAAGTCCCGCACCGCCGAGGTGGCCGCGCCGGCAGGCGTGGGCGTCGAGCAGGTGCCGTCCGCCGACGAGCCGGTGCGTGCCGAGCCAACGGCAGCCGAGCCGATCGTCGCGGCGATGGCCGAGCCCACCGACGCCGGGCCCGCCGTCGCCGTCCTGGCCGATCCCCCCCGCGTGGCTGCCGCCGCGTCCTGGGCGGCCGAGGCCGAGCGCGAGCTGCAGAAGATCCCCTTCTTCGTGCGCGGCAAGGCGCGGCGCAACACCGAACGCTTTGCCCTGGAGAGGGGCCTGGCGACGATCACCGTCGATACGCTGTATGACGCCAAGGCCCACTACTCGCGCTGAGCCGAGCGCCGCCTCGCGCACGCCCATCCGCGTGGTGATCGTGTCGATGGACACGCACCTGGCGAGCGCGACCGATCGTGCTCGACCCCAGCTCGCACGCGACTACCCGGGGCTGGAGCTGCGCACGCATGCGGCCTCCGAGTTCGCCGGCGACGAGAAGCGCCTGGCGCGCTGTCGCGCCGACATCGCGCAGGCCGACATCGTCGTGGCGGCGATGCTGTTCCTCGAGGATCACTTCCTGCCGATCCTGCCCGATCTCCAGGCCCGGCGCGCGCAGTGCGATGCCGTGCTGTGCATGGTGTCGGCCAGCGAGGTGGTGCGCCTGACGCGCCTGGGTGCCTTCGACATGGACAAGCCCGCAAGCGGGCCGATGGCCCTGCTCAAGCGGCTGCGCGGCAGCAAAGACAAGGACAAGGCGCCCTCCAGCGGCGGCGCCGCGCAGATGAAGATGCTGCGGCGCCTGCCGCAGATGCTGCGCTTCATTCCCGGTACGGCCCAGGACGTGCGCGCCTACTTCCTGGCCATGCAGTACTGGCTCGGCGGGTCGGACGAGAACATGCTCAACCTGGTGCGCCACCTCGTGGACCGCTATGCCGACGGCCCGCGCCGCGCGTTGCGCGGCCTGCACAAGGCGGCTGCGCCGGTGGAGTACCCGGAGGTGGGCGTGTACCACCCCCGCATGCGGCCGCGCCTGGCGGCTGAGGCTGTCGCGCTGCCGGCGCTTCCCGAGGGCACGCCCGCGCGCGGGACGGTGGGGCTGCTGCTGCTGCGCTCGTATCTGCTGGCCGGCAACGCCGGTCACTACGACGGCGTCGTGGCGGCGATGGAATCGCGCGGGCTGCGGGTGGTCCCGGCCTTCGCCGCCGGGCTGGATGCCCGCCCGGCCATCGAGCGCTTCTTCACCCAGGACGGCCACGCGACGGTCGACGCGATCGTGTCGCTCACCGGCTTCTCGCTCGTGGGCGGTCCGGCCTACAACGATGCCCACGCCGCCGAGGAGGTGCTGGCGCAGCTGGACGTTCCCTACGTCGCGGCTCATCCGGTGGAGTTCCAGACGCTCGACCAGTGGGGCGGCTCCGAGCGCGGGTTGCTGCCGGTCGAGAGCACGATCATGGTGGCGATCCCGGAACTCGACGGTGCCACAGGGCCTACGGTCTTCGGCGGCCGCGTCGGAGCACCGGGCTCCACCTGCCAGGGCTGCCACGAGCGCTGCACTTTCCACGAGGGGCAGGGCGCGCGTGACATGCACCCCTGCCCGGAGCGCGCCCGCACGCTGGCCGACCGCGTGGCCAAGATGGTGGCGCTGCGCCGCAGCGCGCGCGCCGAGCGGCGCGTGGCACTCGTGCTGTTCAACTTCCCGCCCAATGCGGGCAACGTCGGCACGGCCGCCTTCCTTGGCGTGTTCGAGTCGGTCTACAACACGCTGGTGGGCATGCGCGATCAGGGCTACACGGTGGACGTGCCCGCGAGCGTGGACGCGCTGCGCGAGTCGCTGCTGGCGGGCAACGCGGCGCAGCACGGCGCGGATGCCAACGTGCACGCGCTGGTGCGCACCGACGACCACGTGCGGCGCGAGCGCTGGCTCAGGGAGATCGAGGCGCAGTGGGGCCCGGCACCCGGGCGTCACCTCACCAACGGAGCGGCGATCTTCGTGCTTGGGCGGCAGTTCGGCAACGTGCTCGTGGCCGTGCAGCCCGGCTTCGGCTACGAGGGCGACCCGATGCGCCTGCTCTTCGAGAAGGGCCTTGCACCCACGCACGCCTTCTCGGCCTTCTACCGCTACCTGCGCGAGGATTTCCGCGCCCAGGCGGTGCTGCATTTCGGCACGCACGGTGCCCTGGAGTTCATGCCGGGCAAGCAAAGCGGCCTGTCGGGCAACTGCTGGCCCGACCGCCTGATCGGCGACCTGCCCAACCTGTACCTGTACGCATCGAACAACCCCTCGGAAGGCGCCATTGCCAAGCGACGCTCCGGCGCGACCCTGGTGAGCTACCTGACTCCGCCGGTGGCGCAGGCGGGCCTGTATCGTGGTTTGGTCGACCTGAAGTCATCGATCGACCGCTGGCGCATGCTCGAGCCCGCAGCGAGCGAGCGCGCCGAACTGACCCAGCTCGTGCAGGCACAGGCTGCCGCTCTCGATCTTGCGCCGGCCGAGCCGGCCTGGGAAGGACAGCCCGCAGACGAGGTACAGGCACGCATCCTGGCGCTGGCCGCGCAGGTGCTCGAGCTGGAGTACACGCTCATCCCGCATGGCCTGCACGTGGTCGGACGCACGCCGGGTGAGGCCGAGCGCGCTGACCTGCTGCTGGCCATGTCAGAGGGCGGGCCGGTACCGCTGGACCGTGCCCAGGCTCAGGCACTGGCTGCCGGGCGCAAGGCCGAAGAGGTGCTCGTGACCATGGGCGTGAAGCGCGATCCGCAGCGCCTGGCGGCGCTGCGCGAGCTCGAGCAGGCCGCCGCCCACCTGGCGCGCGACACCGAGCTCGACGGGATCCTGCGCGCGCTCGACGGCCGCTACCTGCGGCCCGCGCCGGGCGGGGACGTCCTTCGCACCCCGCAGATCCTGCCCACCGGGCGCAACCTGCACGGCTTCGATCCGTTCCGCATCCCGAGCGCCTTCGCGGTGCAGGACGGCGCACGCCAGGCCGAGCGCCTGCTCGCGCGTCACGCGGCCGACGGCAACCCGTTGCCCGAGTCGATCGCGATGGTTCTGTGGGGCACCGACAACCTCAAGAGCGAAGGCGCCCCGATCGGCCAGGCCCTCGCCCTGATGGGTGCACGCCCGCGCTTCGACAGCTACGGGCGTGTGGCCGGCGCGGTGCTGGTTCCGCTCGCAGAGCTCGGCCGTCCACGCATCGACGTCGTGATCACGTTGTCGGGCATCTTCCGCGACCTGATGCCTCTGCAGATCAAGGTACTGGCCGAGGCGGCCTACCTGGCGGCGGCGGCCGATGAGCCCAGCGAGCTCAACTTCGTGCGCAAGCACGCGCTGGATTACCAGGTGCAGCACGGCTGTTCGCTGGAGGTGGCGGCCCTGCGCGTGTACGGCAATGCCGAGGGCGCCTACGGCTCCAACGTCAACAACCTGGTGGAGAGCAGCCGCTGGGAGGGCGAGGACGAGCTGGCCGAGACCTATTCGCGGCGCAAGGGCTTTGCCTACGGTGTCAACGGCCGGCCGCAAAAGCAGCCCGACCTGCTGCAAAGCGTGCTCTCCCACGTGCAGCTGACCTACCAGAACCTCGATTCGGTGGAGCTCGGCGTGACCACTGTGGACAACTACTTCGACACGCTGGGCGGCATCACGGGTGCCGTCAAGCGTGCGCGCGGCGGCCAGGCGCCCCCGGTCTACATCGGCGACCAGACCCGCGGCGAGGGCACGGTGCGCACGCTGACCGAGCAGGTGGCGCTGGAGACCCGCACCCGCATGCTCAACCCGAAGTGGTACGAGAGCATGCTCGAGCACGGCTACGAGGGCGTGCGCCAGATCGAGGCGCATCTGACCAACACGATGGGCTGGTCGGCCACCACCGGGCAGGTCCAGCCCTGGGTCTACCAGCAGCTCGCGCAGACCTTCGTGCTCGACGAGGCCATGCGCGACCGCCTGGCCCGCCTCAACCCCGCGGCTTCGGCCAAGGTGGCCAGCCGGCTGCTCGAGGCGCAGGCCCGGCAGTACTGGAACCCGGATCAACAGACGCTCGAGGCGCTCAGGCGCGCGGGCGAGGAACTCGAGGATCGACTCGAGGGCGTGCACGAGAGGGCCGTGGCATGAGCGCAGCAGACGCAGCGCGACGCGGCGAGGAACCACCCCGATGAATGAAACACCGCTTCCCTTCCCGACCCTGAAGCGCAACGCCCATCGCAGCGATGGAGAGGGCAGCTTGCAGGTGCACCAGGACCCGAACGTGAAGATCGGGCAGGCCAAGGTCTTTGCCGTCTACGGCAAGGGCGGCATCGGCAAGAGCACGACCTCGTCGAACCTGTCGGTTGCCTTCTCCAAGCTCGGCAAGCGGGTGCTGCAGATCGGCTGCGACCCCAAGCACGACAGCACCTTCACGCTCACCAAGAAGATGATGCCCACCGTGATCGACGTGCTCGAGTCGGTGGACTTCCACGCCGAGGAGCTGCGCCCGGAGGACTTCGTCTACGAGGGCTACAACGGCGTGATGTGCGTGGAAGCGGGGGGCCCGCCGGCGGGAACGGGCTGCGGCGGCTACGTCGTGGGCCAGACGGTCAAGCTGCTCAAGGAGCACCACCTGCTCGAGGACACGGATGTCGTGATCTTCGACGTGCTGGGCGATGTGGTGTGCGGCGGCTTTGCCGCGCCGCTGCAGCACGCCGACCGTGCACTGATCGTGACCGCCAACGACTTCGACTCGATCTTTGCGATGAACCGCATCGTGCAGGCGATCGGGGCGAAGTCGAAGAACTACAACGTGCGGCTGGGCGGCGTGATTGCCAACCGCAGTGCCGAGACCGATCAGATCGACAAGTTCAACTCGCGCATCGGGCTGAAGACCATGGCGCGCTTTCCTGACCTGGACGCGATCCGGCGCAGCCGCCTGAAGAAGGCCACGCTCTTCGAGATGGAGGACACGCCCGAGCTCGCCGCCGTGCAGCAGGAGTACCTGCAGCTCGCCGCGCGTCTGTGGGCGGGAGTGGAGCCGCTGTCTGCGGTACCGCTGAAGGACCGCGAGATCTTCGACCTGCTGGGCTTCGACTGACATGAGCCTGCACACCGGCACCTACCAGCGCCGCCGGGGCGAGATCGAGCACTACTTCGATCGCACGGCGATGAAGGCGTGGGAGCAGCTGACCTCCACCGCGCCCGTGAGCCGTGTTCGCGCCACCGTGCGTGCCGGACGCGACCGCATGCGCGACACGCTGCTGTCCTGGCTGCCGGCCGACCTCTGCGGTGCACGTGTGCTTGATGCCGGCTGCGGAACCGGTGCCTTCGCGATCGAGGCGGCTCGGCGCGGCGCACAGGTGCTGGCCATAGACCTCTCGCCCTCGCTCGTGGACGTCGCACGCCGGCGTGCCGACGAGCTGCTCGGCAGCAGCGCCGAGCGCGCGCGCATCGAGTTCGACAGCGGCGACATGAGCGACCTGCGCCTGGGCGACTTCGACCATGTCGTGGCCATGGACTCCCTCATCCACTACCGCACGCCCGATGCGGTGGCGGTGCTGCGGGCGCTCGCGCCGCGGGTGCGTCGCTCGATGGTCGTGACCTTCGCGCCGGCCACACCGGCGCTGCGTGCGATGCACGCGGTGGGCAAGCTCTTTCCGCGCGGGGACCGTGCGCCCTCGATCGTGCCGGTGCCCGAGGTGGCGCTGCGCCGCGAGATTGCGGCGCAGCTCGGCCTGGGCACCTGGACGGTCGCACGCACGCACACGGTTCGCAGCGGCTTCTACACCTCGCAGGCCTTCGAGCTGGGGCGCGCGTGCTGAAGCTCTCCCTCACCCGGCTGCCGCGCCTGGACTGGACGCGGGTGGCCACGCGCTACCTGCCCTTTGCGGATGCGGCCAGCGAGGACCTGCCGCTGTCGCGCCTGGTGCGCCTGGCGCTCTTCCAGGTGACGGTGGGGATGGTGACGGTGCTCACGGTGGGCACGCTCAACCGCGTGATGATCGTGGAGATCGGCGTCGGGGCCTGGCTGGTGTCGCTGATGGTGGCGCTGCCGCTGCTGGTGGCCCCGTTCCGCGCGCTCATCGGCTGGAAGAGCGACCGCCACAGGAGCCCGCTGGGCTGGCGCCGTGTGCCCTACATCTGGATGGGCAGCGGCCTGCAGTTCGCCGGGCTGGCGATCATGCCCTTTGCGATCGTGCTGCTGGGCGGGGAGCTGACCCTGCAACTGTGGGCCGGACATCTCGCCGCGGCGCTGGCCTTCCTGCTGGCAGGGGCCGGCGCGCAGACGGTGCAGACCGCCGGGCTGGCCCTGGCCACCGACCTGGCCAGCGAGCGCACCCGGCCGCGCGTGGTGGCGCTCATGTACGTCATGCTCCTGGCGGGCATGGTGGGCAGCGGCGTGCTTTTCAGCCTGCTGCTCGTCGACTACAGCCACACCCGGCTCGTCCAGGTGGTGCAGGCCACGGCCGTGCTCACCCTGGTGCTCAACCTCGTGGCGGTATGGAAGCAGGAGCCGCGTGACCGCGTACGGGCACGCGCGCCTGTGGACCCGACACCCTTTCGCCAGGCCTGGCAGTCCTTCGCTGCGAACGGTCGCGTCACGCGATTCCTGCTGGCCGTGGGCCTGGGTACGGCGGCCTTCAACATGCAGGACATCATCCTGGAGCCCTACGGCGCCGAGGTGCTCGGGCTGAGCGTGGGTCAGACGACGCTGCTCACGGGGCTCATGGCCGGCGGCGCGATCGCCGCCTGTGCGCTGGCCGCGCGCCTGCTGGCGCGCCGAGCCGACCCGCAGCGCGTGGCGGCGCTGGGCCTGGTGGCCGGCCTGCTTGCCTTCTCGTGCGTGATCTTTGCCGAGCCGCTGCAGTCAGCCTCGCTCTTTCGTGCCGGCGTCGTGCTGATCGGGTTGGGTGGCGGGCTCTTCTCGGTGGGCACGCTCAGCGCGGCGATGGAACTGGACAGCGGCGGGCTGCATGGCATGGTCCTCGGCGCCTGGGGCGGCGTCGTGGCCATGGCCACGGGTCTGTCGGTGGCGCTGGGCGGGGTGCTGCGCGATGCCGGCACGCACCTCGCGATGTCCGGCGTGCTCGGCGAGGTGCTCGCCACGCCAGGCGCCGGCTACGGCTTCGTCTACCACCTGGAGCTTGCGCTGCTTTTCGTCACGCTCGTGGCGCTGGGCCCGCTCGTGCGCCGGCGCGGACGCCCGGCCGCTTCGCCCGATCACGATCCCCCGCCACGCTTCGGCCTGGCGGACTTTCCCGGCTGAGCTGCGCTTTCAGCCACCTCCTCACTTTCCAACGTCCCACGACACCGCCAGACACGCAAGGAGAGCGCCCATGGGAACCGGAGCCATCACTTCGTACGTCGACGTCGCCCAGCTGGTGCTTTACGCCTTCTGGATCTTCTTTGCCGGCGTCATCTACTACCTCGTGCGCGAAAACCGGCGCGAGGGCTACCCGCTGGAGACCTGGCGCGGCGACTCTGCCGAGGGCTGGATCCCGATGCCCGAGCCCAAGACCTACAAGTTGGCCTCGGGCGAGGAGGTTCACGCGCCGAGCGGCCACGCGCCGCTGCGCAACTTCAGCGCCGAGCGTGTGCACGGCTCGGAGGGCACGCCCCTGGAGCCGGTGGGCAACCCACTGGTGGCCGGTGTCGGGCCAGGCGCCTGGACCGAGCGCGCCGACCACCCCGACCTGGACAGCCACGGCGAGCCCAAGATCCGCCCGTTGTCGCAGGTGCCCGAGTGCAACGTCAGCGACAAGGACCCCGACCCACGCGGCATGACGCTGGTGGATGCCAATGACGATCCGGTGGGCACGGTGCGCGACCTGTGGATCGACGCGCCGGAGATGGTCTTTCGCTACCTCGAGGTGGAGCTTGCCGACGGCTCGCGCCGGGCACTCGTGCCGATGACCTTCTGCCGCATCACGCGCGAGCGGGTGAAGGTCCACGCGTTGCTGGCCTCGCAGTGGGCCGGCGTGCCGGCGACGAAGTCGTCGGGCTCGATCACGCTGCTGGAGGAGGAGAAGATCTCCGCCTACTTCGGCGCCGGGCTGCTGTACGCCGAGCCGAGCCGTCTGGAGCCCCTCGTATGAGGCCGGCCGTGCGCGCTGACCAGCCGGCTGCGCCACAGGCGCCAGCCCGCGGGCGCGAGCACGAGCTCGAGCCCGAGTTCGGGCTGCCCGAGTCACTGCCTGCCGGCGAGCGCGTCCTGTGGCAGGGTCAGCCGCAGGCGGCGCTGGTGGCCAAGCGTATCTTCCATCTTCCCGTGCTGGCGGCGTACTTCACGCTGATGCTGGCATGGCGGGTGGTCGTGCAGGTGCACGATGGCGCGGTCTGGCACGAGGCGCTTCGCGGCACGCTGGGGCTGGCTGTGCTGGCTGCCGTCGCGCTGGCCATCGTGGCCACGCTGGCGCGGCTGACCGCCCGCACGACTGTCTACACGCTGACCGACAAGCGCGTCGTGATGCGCATCGGCATCGTGCTGACGGTGACCTACAACCTGCCGCTGCGCCAGATCGACGGCGCGAACCTGCTGCCTCTAAAGGGTGGCAGCGGCGAGATCGCGCTCGCGCTGCGGGGCGACACGCGCATCGCCGTGCTGCACCTGTGGCCGCACGCGCGTCCCTGGCACTTCACCCGACCGCAGCCGATGCTGCGCTGCCTGGCGGATGCCCCGGCGGTGGCGGCCCGCCTGACGCAGGCCTGGGCTGCAGCCAACGATACGGTTGCACGGCCCGCCACAGTCGCCGAGCAAGATGGAGCTCGGGCGCACGGCTCGCGCGGCGATGCGCCGCAGCCGGCCTCCGCCTGATCCGGCGCATACCGGGGCCACCGAAGATGAACGCCTCCAGCCTGACCGGAGCCAGCCAGACACCTGCTGGCGTCCGGCCGCTGTTCCCACGTGCAGTGCTCGTGGCAGCGGCCTGCGTCGTGGGGTTGGTGCTGCTCATGGTGGCCACGCTGCGCCTGAGCGGCTTTGACCCGGCCCAGGCACCTGGCGCCGTGGCGGCGGAGCGCCGTCTCGTCTTCACCGACACCCCGGATGGGGCCGTGCAGGTGAAGGACGCCGTGAGCGGGGAGCAGGTGGCGCGCATGACCGGAGAGCAGGGCTTCCTGCGGGGCGTGCTTCGGGGCCTGGCGCGCGAGCGCCGCGCGCTGGGCGTGCCCGCCGAGCAGCCCTACATCCTCACGCTGCATGCCGACGCCAGGCTGCTGATCACCGATCCCGCCACCGGCCAGCGCATCGACCTGGCCTCCTTCGGCCCCGACAACGCCGCCGTGTTCCTGCGCTGGCTGCCCCGATCCCCTCGCAAGGAGTGAATGCCATGAGTGCCGTTCCGTCCCTGGAAAACCCCGACGAGGTGCTGCAGCGCGCGCGCACCGAGAACCTGATCAGCCCGCGCTTCTACACGACGGATTTCGACGAGATGGACCGCATCGATGTCTCGCCGCTGCGTGCGGAGTGGGACGCGATGCTGGCCGAGTACGAAGGCGACAACAACCACGACCACTTCAAGCGCGACGAGAGCTTCGCCGCGGAGATCCGCAACCTCGAGCCCGAGCTGCGCCAGGAGTTCCTGGACTTCCTCGTGACCTCGATCACCTCCGAGTTCTCGGGCTGCGTGCTCTACAACGAGATCCGCAAGCGCGTGAACAACCCGGACATCAAGCAGCTGATGACGTACCTCACGCGTGACGAGTCGCGGCACGCGAACTTCATCAACATGAGCCTGCGCGACTACGGGCTGGCGGTGGACCTGCAGCAGCTCAAGGCGACCAAGGCCTACACCTACTTCAAGCCGAAGTACATCTTCTACGCGACCTACCTGTCCGAGAAGATCGGCTACGCGCGCTACATCACGATCTACCGCCAGCTCGAGCGCCACCCGGAGCTGCGCTTCCACCCGATCTTCCGCTGGTTCGAGCGCTGGTGCAACGACGAGTTTCGCCATGGCGAGAGCTTCGCGCTCATCATGCGCGCCAACCCGCAGCTGTTGCGCGGGATGAACCTGTACTGGGTGCGCTTCTTCCTGCTGGCGGTGTACGCCACGATGTTCGTGCGCGACCACACGCGCCCCATGCTGCACCGGGCGATGGGCCTGGAGCCCGACGACTTCGACTACCGCGTCTTCGACATCACCACCGAGATCTCGCGCCAGGTCTTCCCGGTGTCGCTGGACACCGACTCGCCCGCCTTTCGTGCGGGGCTGGACAGGCTCGTGCAGGCGCGTACGCGTTTCGATGCCGCCCGTGCTCGCGGCGGCATCGTCGGGCGGCTGCAACAGGCGGCTGCGGCGCTCAGCGGTGCGGTGAACTTCGTGCGCCTGTACTTCCATCCGGTCAAGCGCCACGACCTGCCCGCGCAGATCCGCGTGGCGCCGTCCTGGTAGGGTGCCGATCGTCAGCGCCCCCATGATCGACTACGCGCTGCCTGCGCTCTTCGCACTGCTCGTCTGGTGGGCGGGCACGGGCGTGGTGCTGCTGCTGGATCGTCTGCCTCGCGCCACGGCCGCCGTGACCTTCACGGGCTCGTCGGTGCTGGCGGTGGCGGCCCTGGCCTGCATCGGCCACACCTCGAACGACCGCAGCGTGGAGGCCGCCTACGGCGGCTTTGCCTGTGCCATGGTGCTGTGGGGATGGCACGAGCTCGCCTTCCTGTCGGGTTGGGTCACGGGCCCGCGTCGCCAGAACGGCACCCCCGGCGCGCAAGGCTGGCGCCGCCTCTCGGAGGCGGTTCAGGTGCTGCTGTGGCACGAGCTCGCGCTGCTGGTGACGCTCGTGGCGCTTTGGGCCTGGATCGGTGCGCGTGCCAGCCCGGTTGCCGCCTGGACTTTCACGCTGCTGTATGCGATGCGCGTGTCGGCCAAGTTGAACCTGTACCTGGGCGTGCGCAATCTGGCCCTGGAGTTCCTCCCGGAACGATTGGGCTACCTCGGCAGCTACTTCCGACGCCGGCGCTTCAACGCGCTGATGCCGTGGTCGCTGGTGCTGGGCGTGCTGTGCGCGCTGTGGATCCTGGGTGATGTGGCGCAGGCCCAGCCCGGAGCCCGCGCCGCGCGGCTGCTGCTGGCCTCGACCCTGGCCCTGGCGCTGGTCGAGCACCTGATGATGATCCTGCCGCTGCAGCCCTCTGCACTGTGGCGCTGGGCCCTCAAGCGCGAGGCGGTCGCGGCGCGCTGAGGCGCCGCCGTCCCGCGCCACCGGACGAAGGCTGAATACGATGAATGTCGACACCTATCCCTGCGGGGGCGGACCGGTGGTCTCCGGACGCGGCGGCACGGCGATCGTGATCGGCAGCGGCTTTGGCGGCCTGGCCGCGGCGATCCGGCTGAGTGTGCGCGGCTGGCGCGTGCAGGTGCTCGAGCGCCTGCCCGTGCCGGGCGGGCGGGCCCGGGTGCACGAACAGGATGGCTTCCGGTTCGATGCGGGGCCCACCATCATCACGGTGCCGCAGTTCTTCGAGCAGCTGTGGCAGCTCGCCGGACGGCGCCTGTCCGACGACGTCACGATGGCGGCGCTCGATCCGTACTACCGCATCCGCTTCGACGACGGCCGGCACTTCGACTACAACGGCGACCCCGAGCACATGCGTGCCGAGGTGGCCCGCTTCAACCCGGCTGACCTGCCCGGCTACGAGCGTCTCGTGGCGGAGTCCGACGTGGCGTACCGCGAGGGCTTCGAGAAGCTGGGCACGGTTGCCTTCGACCACCTCGGGCACCTGCTGGCCGCGCTGCCGAACATGGTGCGCATGCGGGCCTGGCGCACCATCTGGCAGCTGACCTGCCAGCACCTGAGCGACCCGGCGCTGCGCCAGGTGTTCAGCTTCCACCCGCTGCTCATCGGCGGCAACCCGCTGAAGGTCACCTCCTCCTACAGCCTCATTCACAGCCTGGAGCGGCAGTTCGGCGTGCACTGGGCCATGGGCGGCACAGGCGCGCTCGTCAAGGCGATGGTGCAGCTCCTGGCGGACCGCCGCGTGCCGGTGCGATGCGGTGCCGACGTGCGGCGCATCGTCGTCGAGGACGGGCGCGCGACCGGAGTGGAGCTGGCCGGGGGCGAGCGTCTCGCGGCAGACATCGTGGTGAGCAACGCCGACACGGCCTGGACCTACCGCCACCTGCTGCCCGGCGTGAAGCGCCGGGTGTGGACCGACAGGAAGCTCGAGCGCGCGCGCTACTCGATGGGGCTGTTCGTCTGGTACTTCGGCTGCGACCGCCGCTGGGACGAGGTGCCGCACCACCAGATCCTGCTCGGGCCGCGCTACGAGGGGCTGCTCAACGACATGTTCCTGCACCACCGGCTGGCCGACGACTTCAGCCTGTACCTGCATCGCCCGAGTGCGACGGACCCCTCCGTCGCGCCGGCCGGATGCGACGCCTTCTACGTGCTTTCGCCCGTTCCCCACCTGGACAGCGGCATCGACTGGTCGCAGGCGGCCGAGCCGTATCGCCGCAAGCTCGAAGCCTGGCTCGAGCGCACGATGCTGCCCGGCCTGTCGCGGCACATCGTGAGCTCGCGCGTGACCACGCCGCAGCACTTCCAGGACGAGCTGCTGTCCTACAAGGGCGCAGGCTTCGGCATGGAGCCGCGGCTGCTGCAAAGCGCGTGGTTCCGCCCGCACAACCGCAGCGAGGATGTGCAGGGCCTGTACCTGGTGGGCGCCGGCACGCACCCTGGCGCAGGCGTGCCGGGCGTGCTGATGTCGGCACAGGCACTCGAGACGGTGCTGCCGCCGGTGCCGGAGGTGTCGCGCGTGGCGAGCTACGGACCCGAAGCGCAAGCGGCTTGGGGATGGCAGTGAAGGCAATGGGCTCGAGATCCGATCCCCCGGAACTGCAGGCCTGCCGGGCGCTGATGCAAGGCGGCTCGAAGTCCTTCTTCACCGCTTCGCTGCTGCTGCCGGCCCGTGTGCGTGCGCCGGCCACGGGGCTGTATGCCTTCTGCCGCGTGGCCGACGACCTGATCGACGGCAGCACCGAGCCGCAGCGAGCCATCGACGAGCTGCGCGAGCGCGTGGAGGCGATCTTCGCCGGCCGCCCTGGTCCGGAGCTGGCCGACCGGGCGTTGGCCAGCGTGGTGCAGTCGCACGGCCTGCCGCGGGTGCCGGTGGACGCCTTGCTGGAGGGCTTCGCCTGGGATGTCCAGGGCCGGTGCTACGAGACGATCGAGGACGTGCACGCCTACGGCGCGCGCGTGGCCGGCACGGTGGGCGTGTTGATGGCGATGGTGATGGAGACGCGCGACCGCTCTGCGCTGGCGCGTGCGGCCGAGCTTGGTGTGGCGATGCAGCTCACCAACATCGCGCGCGATGTCGGCGAGGATGCGCGCCTGGGCCGGGTGTACCTGCCCGCAGCGTGGATGCGCGAGGCAGGGCTGGACTCCGAAGCGTGGCTGCGCCAGCCTGTCTTCGGACAGGCGCTTGCATCGGTGGTGGCGCGCCTCATCGACGAGGCCGAGCGGCTGTACGCGCGCGCCGAGTGCGGCGTGTCGGCGCTGCCGCGGGACTGCCGCCCGGGCATACAGGCGGCACGCCTCGTCTACGGCGAGATCGGCCAGGCGTTGGCGGCCTCGGGGTTGGACTCGGTCGGTCACCGCACCGTGGTGCGTCGCTCCAGGCAACTGCAGCTGGTCGGGCGTGCGCTGCTCGCGTGCGTGGTGCCCCCGGGTCACCCCATGACGGCCGGCGGCTCTGTCGAGCCGCTGCAGGCGGTGCGCTTCCTGGTGGATTCGGCCGGGCCGGCAGAGCTGCCCCGGCGCACCTTCTACCAGCGCACGGTCCGGGTGCTGGAACTCTTCGAGCGTGTGGAGTTGCGCCAGCGCGGGTCGAACTGAGCCCGCATCACGGGAGGGGGTCCCCATGCACACGACCAGGAACCGCCAGGGCACACGCGTGCTGCTGGCTACGCTCTACACGATTGCCGCGGTGTTCGGCCTGGGTGCAGGCTTCCACTTCGGCCTGCAGGCTGGCGGAGGCTATGTGCTCGCGTGCATCGCGGGCCTGTGCTTTGCCGTGTTCTGCACGCTGATGCTCGACGCGCTCGTCGACCGGGCGCAGGACCGGCGCGAACGCTGAGGCCCCGCCCCGGGCGGACGGAGCTCAGCCCCGGCGCTTGGCGTCGTACTTCTTGTTGCTGCGCGAGAACTGCTTGAACAGCCAGAAGGCGAAGACGATCACCCACAGCAGGAACAGGATCTGATAGACCTTCATGAGTCACTCCACGGCTTTGGAGGGTTGCAGAGCCGGCCAGGCAGCCGGTGGTGTGCGGTCGCCCGACAGGGTGCGCATGGCCACCACGGTGGCCAGCAGCAGGGCGATTTCGACGGTGTAGACGGCAGCATAGCCGGTGGCCGGCGTGGCCAGCGCGTGGCCGAGATATCCCTGAGCGGCCAGTGCGCCCATCACGTCGCGCCCGATCCCACCCAGGGCCACCGCCACGCCCGCGGAGGTGGCCTGCACGGCGCCCCATGCACCCAGCGCGAGGCCGACCTCGTGGGGTGCGGCCAGGCTCATGGTCAGCGTAAGGGTGCCGTGTGCGAAGAGCCCGCCGCCCAGGCCGACCAGCGCCACGCCTGAGGCAAAGAGCCACGTCGACTGTGTCCCCGCAGCCACGACGATGGCCACGAAGGCCGGCAGCCCCAGCGCGGCGCCGGTGAGCGACAGCCCGGCAGGGTCGACCCCACGGCCGAGCACGCGAGAGGCGATGCCAAAGCCCACGAGGCCGCCCAGTGCCAGCAGCGCAGTCAGCCAGGTCGTCTGGCCCACCGTCATGCCAAGCACCTGGCCACCGTAGGGCTCGAGCAGCACGTCCTGCATCGCAAAGCCCATCGTCCCGAGCGCCACGGCGGCCAGGCGCCGCCGCACCGGCTCGTGGCGCACGTAGCTGCGCCAGGCTTGCAGGAAGTCGGGCTCGCCGGCGGCGGCGCTGGCGGCACGCCGGCCCGGCGGCCGGCGGGGCTCCTGCTTCCACATCGCCACCGTGTTGAGCACGAGGGTGGCCAGTGCGCAGGCCTGGATCACCTGCACCAGGCGCCCGGGCGTGAAATCGGCGAGGAACCACCCGAAGACGAAGGCGCTGCCCATCGTGCCGGCCAGCAGCATGACGTACATCAGGCCCACCACCTTGGGGTGCGAAGCGCGGGGGGCGAGGTCGGTGGCCAGGGCCAGGCCAGCCGTCTGCGTGGTGTGCAGGCCTGCGCCGACGAGCAGGAAGGCCACGCCGGCCCCGGCCTGGCCGACCCAGGCGGGCCATTGTGCCGAGTCGCCCTTGCCGGCGAGCACGAGCAGCGTGAAGGGCATCAGCGCCAGGCCGCCGAACTGCAGCAGCGTGCCCATCCAGATGAAGGGCACGCGGCGCCAGCCCAGCGCCGAGCGGTGGTGGTCGGAGCGAAAGCCGATCAGGGCCCTTGCGGGTGCCCACAGCACCGGCAGCGACACCATCACGGCCACGAGCCCGGCGGGCACGCCGAGCTCGACGATCATCACGCGGTTGAGGGCGCCCACGAGCAGCGCCAGCGCCATGCCCACGGCCACCTGGAAGAGCGACAGGCGCAGCAGCCGGGACAGCGGCAGATCAGGGCTGGCCGCGTCCGCGAAAGGCAGGAAGCGCGGGCCGAGCGAGGCCCAGCGGGCCACGATTTGGCGGCTGAGGCTGCTCATCGAGGATCGACGCGCGTGTAAAGGGAGGGAGGTGAGATCAGGTCCTGATCGGACCGGAGCCGGACCTTCCTGGAAGAAGCATGGGTAGCGTCAGCAAGAAGACGCCGGGTCGGGCGGGGCGATACCCGCCCGAAGCCGGCGTGACGGGAGCGGGCCGCACGGGCGCGGCCCGAACCTATTTCTTGGGCGCAGCTGGTGCGGCATCGGCCGGAGCGGCAGCCACCGCGGCCGGCGGGCCGTTCAGGAAGCGCTTGACCCATGTGGTGTTCGTCAGCAGGGCCACGTGCACCGCGAACGAACCCACGGCAACAGCGCCGAGGAACAGGGGAATGCCGACCGTGGGCCTCACGACCAGCCAGAGTTTTCCGTAGATCATGTCTGGGTCTCCTTCCTGTTCACTTCAGCCACGGGGAGTAGATGTACGCGAACAGATGCGCCAGGGCCGCGATGAATCCGAAGATCTGCGTGCCCTGAATCAGGTGTCGATGGATTTCTTCCGATTGTTCCTCGGTGAGGCCTGTGGGCCACACCTTGTCCGAATCACTGTCTGCCATGGGTCCTCCTGGTGGGAGCTTGAAAAGCGTGCGCAACCCGCACGTGGGTACGGTCGACAAAGCCCCTGCCGACAATGTGTAATGTGACCGTTACGTCTACGCCTGTCAATCAAAAAGGACAGTGCTTTCCCTGAGTCGTGACGTACACGCCGCAGCTCAGCCGCGCCGCGGCATCCGCCAGGGCAGCATCGCCTGCACCATGGGCGAGGCGAAGCGCCTGGCGTCCAGCGTCTCGTGCATGGCCAGCACCGGCTCGCCGCACAGCCGTCCGTGCACGACATCGCGGGCGTAGAAGGGGGTGTCCTCGAGCGTGCGCAGCAGCCGCGGCGTGCGGCCTCCCGCATCGGGTGCAACGCAGACGTGGCGGGCGATGCCCCAGCGTGTGGAGGCAAGCTGCACGCGGGGAGGCAGCTCCACGGGTGCCTCCTCACCCGAGGGGAAGAAGCGCCGCCCGATCAGCCGGTCGGGGCGCCCGCGGGACTGGCGCACGTCGTAGCCCACGACGCAGCTGCCGTCGGGCAGCGTGGCGCGCATCCAGTCCCAGGCCGTGAAGGGTTCGCTCACTGGCTCGTCGCCCTCGTTGCTGTCCACGTAGCCGTGGCCCTCCCAGGCCAGCGCGGGTGAGTCGAGCCTGACCTGCACCCGGGCGCAGGGGGCGATCGGGCCCCAGCGGTGGCGGCCGTCGTCGTCCAGCGTGGCCACGAAGCGGCTGAGCGTGCCCAGCTCCACGCGCACGGTGCCACGCACGCGCCGCGGCAGCGGATTGGCCATTTCGTCGATCTCGATCTCCAGCGCTTGTCCCGTCCAGCGCAGCGCGCTCGGCCCGATGCGGAAGTGGGCGCTGGCGCGCTCCACGTGCCGGGCCCCGCGCTCGGTCATCGTCCAGCGCGAGGCACCCGGCGAATACAGGCACACGTTGAGCGCGCAGTGGTCCTCCGCCCGGGCTCGGCCGGCGCGCCAGGCTCGCCGGTAGTAGGGCGAGAAGACGCTGCCGACAAAGGCGATCAGCGTCAGCGCGTGGCGGCCGTCGTCGCTGAGGGCATCGATGTACCACCAGAGATAAGCACCCGGCTCGACCGGCGCGTCGAATCGAGGCGAGCCATCAGCGTGGCGGCCGCGAGCCGCCCCGACATCGCCGCCATCGGCACGCCCGGCCCCGGGTGCACGCTGCCCCCCGCCAGGTACAGCCCCGTGATCGGCGTGGCTGCGGCTGGGCGCCGGAAGAGCGCCATCCACCCATGTGTAGCGGGCCCGTACAGGGCTCCGCCCGTGGCCGGGAACAGGCGGTGAAAGTCCGCCGGCGTGCGGCGCACGATCGCCCCCTGTGCCGGGCGCGTCAGCTCCAGCCCGCAGTCGCGCAGCAGGCTCCAGCATCGGTTCTCGCATGCCTGGGTCTCCGAATCGTCGAATCCACGTGTGTCCCCGTCCGCCGGGGCGTTGACGAGCGCAAGCAGCCGCTCGGGGCCGGCCGGCGGCGGCTGGCCGTCGAGCCGGTCTTGCGCGCACAGGTAGACGGTGCCGCGCCGCGGCAGCCGCCGATGCGCGAAGATGTCCTCGAACTCGCTGGCGTAGTCCTCGTCGAAGAAGACGTTGTGGTGCGCAAGGTCGAACCCTGCCGTGCGGGTGTGCATGGCCCAGGTGACGGCCGACAGCGAGCGTGCCCGTGCGGCCAGCGGGGCGGGCGCGGCGTGCCGGGCGGGTTGCGCGAGGAGCCCGGCGAGCGCACTGGCATCCCCATTGAAGATGACCGAGTCTGCCGCCAGGACTTCGCCTTCGGCCAGTCGAACGCCGTGCACACGGTCGCCCTGAAGCGCCAGGCCCTGGACGCGCGCCCCGTAGCGGACCTGCACGCCGCGCTGGCGCCCCAGCGCCTCGAGCGAGCGTGCGAGCGCTGCCATGCCGCCTTGCACCGCCCACACCCCCGCCTGCTCGACATGTGCCACGAGCATCAGCGTGGCCGGTGCAAGCGCGGGCGAGGCGCCGCAGTAGGTGGCGTAGCGGCCGAAGAGCTGGCGCAGCCGCTCGTCGCTGAAGCGGCGTGCGAGCGCCCGTGCCAGCGGCGCAAAGGGCCCCAGGCCGGACAGCGTGGCCA
The DNA here is from genome assembly GCA_040400855.1 of Rubrivivax sp. Lineage (GTDB taxonomy): Bacteria > Pseudomonadota > Gammaproteobacteria > Burkholderiales > Burkholderiaceae_C > Rubrivivax. The sequence continues at coordinate 8,954 of JBBAPJ010000010.1, read as the reverse complement.
GCCCGCCCGGGCCGAGGTCGGTCACCATCTGCAGGAAGCTCGGACGAGCCGAGCGGATGTGGGGCCCCTCCAGGCGCCGGTACACGCGCGCGGCCTCCTCGCAGAAGGCGAGGTAGCGCCGCCCCTCGGCCGGCGAAGAAAAGGCGGAGATGGCCTCGGCGCTGGCGGCGCGATCGGCCAGCAGGTCCAGCCGCGCGCCGTCACGCCGCCAGGCGTGGCGCGCCAGCACCTTCAGGGGTGACAACTGCGGCAACGCCGCAGCGGTGGAGCTGCCCACCTCGTCGAGCAGTTCGTCGAAGACCCAGCGCATCGTGAAGACGGTGGGCCCGGCGTCGACCTCGACGCCACCATCCAGACACACGGGACGCATCTTGCCGCCCGGGCCGTCGGCCGCCTCGAGCAAGGTCACCTGCAGGCCGCGAGACGCCAGCAAGAGGGCTGCCACGAGCCCGCCGATCCCGGCGCCGACGACGGCGACGCGGTGCTCAGGGGTGCAGGAGCTGGTCATCGATGCCGACCCCATGCCAGGCGCCCTGCAGCGACAGCGGCCGGAAGCGCGCGAACATCCACTCGCTGAAAAAGCCGCGTTGCCAGGAAGCCTGGATCGCGCGCTGGTGCGAGCCGTGGCGCGCGTAGGCGTCCATGGCCTCGACGCTCTCCCACAGGCTGAAGGTGGCCTGGCGCAGCAGCGGGGCCTCGCCCAGGCCCACAGCCAGCAGGCAGCCCGGGGAGGCAGCGAGCTCGGCCTCGGTGGCGGGCGAGTGGCGCCAGAAGGACCAGGCTCGCGTGGGCCGGATCGCGGCGCGCGTGAGCGCAGCCACCGGGCCACCAGGCGCCGCGGTGGGGCCAGCCGCCAGGCGATGGCCGGCCCAGCTTCCGCGCGCCGAGGTGGCTTGCAGCACGACATTGAAGTGCTCGAGGGCGCGCGAACGGTAGGCCTGGACGGCTGGGGCATCCTGCGCGAAGGCCCGGGCCTGCTCGGTGGTGTCGAAGAAGGCGAACACGCCCTGGCAGTCCAGCCCGGGCTTGAGGCCGAACCCGCCCCCATGGCCGCTGCCCAGCACGCGTGCAAAGCGCATGCCCGGCACCCGGCCCAGCCCGCGCGCGCCCCGGGCAAGACGCCACAACGCCCACGGCACGGCGGAGGGGCGCAGGCGGAACATCAGCAGCACCGCCACGCCCGGGTCAGGGTGCCCGAGCGTCGACACGGCGGCTAGTTCTTCCCCGGCTTGCCGGCTGCAGCGACCTTCGTGGCGGGCGCCTTCGCGTCGGCGGCGCTGGCGGCAGCAGCAGGCGCTGCGGCCTGCAGGCCAACGTAGAGCTTGGCCTGCTGCAAGCCGGCCAGCGGCTTGTTCTGGCCCTGGTGGCAGGTGGCGCAGAACACCTTGGCCACGTCACCGGTGGGCCCGAGGCGGTTGGCCGGGAACGCGGAGGTCAGCGGCACGATGTAGTCGGTGTTGAGCTCGCGGGCCATGCGGATGCCGTGCCAGGCCGTCACGCGCTTGGGGATCCACTGCGAGAAGGCCTGGGAGTTGTGGCAGAAGGTGCAGTTCACGCCCAGCCCCTCGCTCATGTGCATCATGAGTGCGTACGACTGCTCGGCCGTCTGGATCGGTGCGCGCGGCTGGTCCTTCTGCGGCAGGGCCCCGGGGCTGTAGACGCGGATCTCCTCCTTGCCCAGCAGGTAGGGGGAATAGGGGTCGTAGGGCAGGGAAGTCAGCGCCACCGCGCCCACGGCCTTGTTCTGGCCGAAGTCGTTGCCGATGAAGGTGTTGGTGTTCATCTTCGGCGTGGCTGCCTTGAACCACACCTTCTCCGGCACAGGCTTGCCTCGGTGGCAGGTGTAGCAGGTGACGCCCGTATCGGCCACGTGTGCCTTCCATCCCGAGTTGACCTTCTGCGTCATCTCGAGCATGCGACGCGCGACGATCTTCGTGTACTTCGAGTCTTCCGCGAGGTTCGCCGGGTTGTGGCAGTAGGCGCAGCCCTCGTCGGGCGAAACCCACTGCGTGATGGCGTTCATGTGGCGCACGAAGTCGGCCACCGCCAAGTCGCCCAGCACCTTGACGTTCTGGTAGACGTCCTTGGCCCGCGGGCCCGGGGCATCGGGCGGCGCGGGGATGTCCACCGGCACCTCCGGGCGGGCGGCCTGCTGCGCCGCGGCGATGCGCGGGTTGACCGTGTTCTGCATGGCCGTGCCGCGAAAGCCCTGTTGCGTGGTGTTCACGGGCGGGCGCTCGCAACCGGCCAGCAGCAGCGTGGCTGCCGTGCCCAGGGCGAGGATCACGCGGAAGGAGGCGGCGCGGCTCATGGCTTGACTCCCTGCAGGGTGGCCGGATCGACGGCGGTGCCGAGCACGGCCGGGTAGGACGGGGCCACGCCATGCTTGACGGCCCACAGGTACCAGTTGTCCACGACGGTGCCGGTCAGCAGGATGCCGATGCCGCCAGCCAGCGGGCACAGCACCGCGAACCACCAGGCCCAGCGGTGGATCGACTCCATCGTCGCGTTCCAGCCCATCGTCCAGCGCCAGAAGAGTGCGGCGCGTTCGCTGGCGGTGCCGCGGTCGATGATCTGGTCGATCTCGCGGTCGCCGCCGTATCGGGTCACGGCCAGGATGGTGGCGCCGTGCATCGCGAACAGCAGCGTCGAGCCGTAGAGGAAGACGATCGACAGCGCGTGGAAGGGGTTGTAGAAGAGGTTTCCGTAGCGCAGCGAGAAGGCAGCCGTCCAGTCCAGGTGCGGGAAGATGCCGTAGGGCACGCCCTCGCTCCAGCTGCCCATCAGGATCGGGCGGAACAGGCCCAGCACCAGGAAGAGCCAGATCGCGGCGGCAAAGGCCCAGGCGATGTGCGTGCCCATGCCGAGCTGGCGTGCACGCCGGTAGGTGCGCATCCACCACGTGAGCACCGACACGAGCAGCAGCCCCGAGGCGATCATCCACCACCCGCCCTCGTTCATGGGCGGGAAGTGCAGCCCGTACTTCGGTGATGGTGGCTCCAGCGCCAACCACGGCAGCTGACGGATGAACTCGATCGGATCCCAGCCCACCGAGGCGAGCATGTAGAAGCCCATGATGTTGATCGAGATCGTGCCGCAGACGATCGAGATCAGGCCCCAGGTGCCGAGGTAGAACGGGCCGATCTGCGCGTTGCCCAGGCGACCCGCCAGGTGCAGCAGGAAGGGCTCGATGTCGCGTGCGCTGTTCTGCGGGCCGAGCTCCACGCCGTGGTGAGTCGGACCCACCGGCTGCACGCGGGTGAAGAGGTTCTGGTACTGCATGGTCAGTTGCTCCTTCCGCGTGGCGTCACTTCCAGATCGGCAGCTGCAGCCACCAGTTCCACCACTCCGGCCAGCCGCGCGTCCAGAAGGGGCCGCTGAGCACGATGCACAGGGCGCTGAAGAAGCCCGCGGCCAGGGCCAGGAAGAGGCCCAGCCGGTGGATGCCCAGCGTGCCCACCGAGTAGCCGATCAGGTCGCGGAAGAAGGTGTCCTCGTGGTCGGGCGTCTTGACCGTCTCGCCGGGGGCGGGGTTGGTGGCCGACAGCACGAGTGCGCCGTGCAGCGCCAGCGCGAAGGTCGTCGTGAAGAAGAAGCTCACGGCGATCATGTGCGCAGGGTTGTAGTGGAAGTGCAGGTACTGGTAGCCGATGTTGCTGACCCAGTCGAGGTGGCTCCAGATGCCATACGGGAATCCGTGCCCCCAGGCGCCCATCAGCAGCGGGCGGATCACCACCAGCGTGGCGTAGGCGAAGATCGCCACGCCGAAGGCCACCGGCACGTGGTATCCCATGCCGAGCTTGCGGCAGATCTCGACCTCACGCAGCGCCCAGCTGCAAAACGCGCCGAGCGCGCAGACCGTCACGATCTGCCAGATGCCGCCTTCCTTCAGCGGCGCCAGGCCCAGGCCGTATTTCAGGTCGGGGGGGGCGACGTTGATGCGCCAGGGGTTGAACACACCCTGCAGCGACGCGTCGTACAGGATCAGCGCCGTCCCGAGGAAGCTGAAGAAGATGGTGGTGACGCCGAAGAAGCCGACGTAGAACGGTCCGACCCAGAAGTCGAACAGGTCACCGCCCACCAGCGTGCCGCCGCGCACCCGGTACTTGCGTTCGAAACTCAGCATGGCCATGTCAGGGCCCTCCGCCCCCTGCGACCCCTGGCGCGTCCGCGCGCCGGCTCCGCAAGGGCATGTATTCCGGTTGGGCAGGACGGGAGCGGACCGCGATCCGCCTCCGCCCGCCCGTCAGGCAGGCTTGGCTCGAAAGCCGCAGCCTTACTTCTTCTCCGCCGCCTTCTGGGCCTTGACGGCAGCCGCATTCGGGCCGTCGAGCCAGTTGTAGGTCGGCGTGCTGAGCAGGATGAGATGGATCATCGCCGCCAGCCCGAAGAGGAAGATCCCCTGAGCGACCATCGCGCGCAGCGGGTCGTAGAGCTTCCAGATTCGCCACATATGAACTACTCCTAATGAAGATGGGACATGAAGGTGTAGACAGCGGCTTTCACCCCGCCCGTCATCGACTTCACGCCTTCCGCGCCAGGCAGCCACGAGCGCCAGTGCCAACCGAGCATCTGCCCGACGATGGCGATCGCCGCGAAGACCACGAAGCTCACGGTGAACAGCGTCAGAAACGACACGGAGTGCGTTTCCTGCGATTCACGCGCGGGCACGCGTTGCACGTTGTTGGCCATAGCTATCTCCTGTGGGTTGCCTGTCTCAGAACCAGGGTCGCCAGATCCAGACCAGCAGGTGTGCGACCACGGCCACAGCCGTGAACCCCACGAACCCCTGTACCCAGTACCGGTGGAACTCCTGGGCTTCGTCGTCAGTCAGGCCCGATATCGAGCCCTTGCGGTCAGCCATGTGAACCACTCCTTGATGAATCGGCCTTTCGGCCACGGTTGCGCCAAGCCTGCGCAATGAGGCAGCCGTGGCGGAGCGCCACGACATTCATGGAGGGAGCAGCGCGAGGCCGCTCCCCGATTCCGCGCTGCCCGAAAGCGCAAGCAGTCGTCCTCATGCCGTCACCCCTGCACGCAGCGCGGCGTGTGCCGCATCCACCCGCGAGGGCGTGACGCACGCGTCGCCCGCGCGGCGCGCCTCGAGTTCGGCGCGGTCGCGCAGCCGCTTGGCGGCCGAGATCTGCACCAGCACCGGCTCAGCCTGCACCAGTCGTGCCAGCAGGGCCTGAGCCTCGTCTTCCCAGGGCAGCGGGCGGCCCTGGGCGTCGCGCACCGGGGTGGCCTCGATGCGGTCCAGGTCCGGGCCGAGCGGCAGGATGTGAAAGAGCGCGTCGAAGAGCGCGTTGCAGAACTCCTGCACGAGGTAGGTGGCCCCGGCGTAGCCCATGAAGGGCGTGCCGGTGGCGCGCCGGATGATGGCGCCCGGGAAACTCGCCGGCACGAACATCGGCCGCGGGCCGTGGCCGCCGCCGCCGAGCTCGGCCAGGTACATGCGCTCGTTGTAGCTGCCGAAGAGCACGAGCGGGGGCCGCGCGTGCACCTGCGCGCGCACGGCCTCGTTGTCGGTCTTGGCGCCAGGCTTGCGCGAGACCGCGAAGTGGCAGGGCAGGCCGAGCTCGTCCTCGAGGAAGTGGCGCACGCCGCGGGCGTAGGTCTCGCTGGCGACGATGCCGAAGCTCGCGGTGCCGAAGAAGTCCTGGGTGACGGATCGCCACAGGTCCCACACCGGCTTGATCGTGGTGTGCTTCTCGCGCGCGATGAAGGGTTCCGGGTCGAGGTTCAGCATCCGGCCGAGTTCGCGCAGGAAGGCGGTGGTGCTGTGCAGGCCGATGGGTGCCTGCAGGTAGGGGCGCTCGAGCGCCTCGGCCAGCGCCCGGCCGAACTCGCGGTAGAGCACGACGTTGACGTCGGCGTTCGCGAGCTTCTGCACGTCGGCCAGGTGGCTTCCGAGCGGGAACACCATGTTCACCTCGGCGCCGATGCCCTCGACCAGGCGCCGGATCTCGGCCAGGTCGCTGGGCATGTTGAAGGTGCCGTAGGCGGGGCCCAGGATGTTCACGCGGGGCTTCTCGCCGGGCTCGCGTTCCTCGAAGGGCTTGCGAGCGGGCACATGGCGCAGGCCGTGCTCCTGCCACAGCCACAGCATCGCACGGTCGGCGGCCTGCCACTGGTCCTCGTCGATGGTGCGCGGCAGGAAGCGCTGGATCGTCGTGCCCTCGGGCGTGACGCCGCCGCCGATCATCTCGGCGATGGAGCCGGTGACGACGACGCTGGGCAGGTCGGGGTCGAGCGCCTTGTGGGCGCGGCGCAGGCTGCCCTCTGTGCCTTCGCGGCCGAGCTGCTCCTCGGCCAGGCCCGTGACGACGATGGGCAGCTCGTGCGGGGGCAGGGCATCCGTGTAGTGCAGGACGCTGGTGACGGGCAGGTTCTCGCAGCCCACGGGGCCGTCGATGACGACCTGCAGACCCTTGATGGCCGTGAAGACGTAGACGGCCCCCCAGTAGCCGCCGGCGCGGTCGTGGTCCAGGACGAGCATCAGGCACGCTCCCGCATCAGATCATCTCCTCCGCCTTGCGCCGCTTGAGCACCTTGATCACCTGGCGCCGCGTCTCGGCACGGAACTCGGGGCGCAGCACGGGCTCGTTCTCCCAGACGCCGGCCTGGTCGCCCTGGCCGACCTCCCCGAAGAACTCGCGCATCGTGTCGAAGCGGGCGCGGTTGCCGATGGCGGCGTTGATCACCTGGGCGAGCGAGCCGGCTCCGGCCACGCCCATCAGCGGGCGCGCGGAAATGAGGTTCGTGAAGTAAAGGGCCGGGATCGCGGCCTCCTTGGCGGCCTGCACCACCGGCGTGGTGCCGATGGCCAGGTCGGGTCGGAACTCGCGCACGGCAGCGATGTCCTGCTCGAGGCTGGCGCGGTACTGCACGTGCACGCCGCGCGATTGCAGCCACTGCAGGTCAGGGGCACTCCAGGGCGTCTTGGGGCAGGCGGTGCCCACGTAGGGCACCTCGGCACCGGACTCGATGAGCAGGCGCGCCACGAGCAGCTCGCTGCCCTCGTAGCCGCTGACCGTCACGCGGCCCTTGATCGGCGTGCGGGCAAGCGCCCCGCGGATGGCGGGCAGCCACTTGTTCTTGGCCGCGTCGATCATCGCCTGGGGCACGCTGGCGGCCTTTCCAACGGCCTGCAGCCAGGCTTCGGTGCCGTCGTGGCCCACGGGGGCGGAAGGCACGACGATGCGGCCGGCGGCCTCGAACTCGCGCACACTGGCCGTGTAGAAGGGGTGGATCGCCGCCACCACCGGGGAGGCGAGCGCGGCGTAGAGCTCGCGCCACTCGCGCGTGGGCACGACCGGGCCGCTGGCCAGGCCCAGGGGCTCGAGCAGCATGCCGATGCCCACCGGGTCGGCCGGGAACATCTCGCCCAGCAGCGTGACGGTGGGCCGCTCGCTCACGCCCGTGCGCGGGGCGGCAACCGGGCCGGCCGCGGCTTCGCCGCGGGCAAACTTCAGCATCGCGCCGGCGAGCACGTCCTTGGCCTCGGCGTGTGTGGGCACGCCGAAGCCCGGCACGTCGATGCCCACGATGCGCACGCCGTTGATCTGGTTCGGCAGCAACTGCAGCGGCACGCCGCTGGCCGTGGGCACGCACAGGTTGATGACGACGATGGCGTCGTACTTGGCCGCATCGGCGCTCGCGTGCACGGCGTCGCGGATGTCCTCGAAGAGCTTGCCGGTGACGAGCGTCTCGCTGTTGAAGGGCACGTAGCCCACGCTGCGCCGCGCGCCGTAGAAGTGGGAGGTGAAGGTCAGGCCGTAGACGCAGCAGGCGCTGCCCGACAGGATCGTCATCGTGCGGCGCATGCGCAGGCCCACGCGCAGCGAGCCGAAGGCCGGGCACATGCTCTGGGGCTGGTCGTGCGGGCCCGCGCCCTCGGGCAGGGGATAGTCCTGCCGGTAGCGTTCGAGCACCTCGGTCTTGCCGGCCGCCTCGGCAGCGGCTCGCATCTGGTCGCGACCGGCGTGGCAGCCCAGGCCGTCGGCGGTGAGCGCGGCGGGCTGCGCGACGTCGGGCTTGGCGTCGGAGGGTTGGGTCATCGCGGCAGCCTCGACCTCAGGCGGCGTCGTAGATGACTTCGAGCGAGGGCTTGACCACCTGCTCGCTGCCCAGCATGTCGGCCAGCGTGGCCGGCTGCAGGACCACGTCGCGGCCGACGGAGTCCGAGGAGAAAAGACCGAGCAGCTGGTCCTGTGTCTGGGGACGGGGCCGGACGGGAGGGGCGTCTGCCACCTGGGTGGCGAGCTGCTCGAAAAGGCCAGCCCAGGGGGTGCCGGGCTTGCCGATGATCTCGTAGGAGGCGCTCTTGCGGCGGATGTCCTCGTGCGCGGGGATAGCCGCGAGCACAGGGATGCCGGCATTGGCGGCGAAGGCTGCTGCCTCGCCGGTGCCGTCGTCCTTGTTGACGACCATGCCTGCCACCCCGACGTTGCCGCCGAGCTTGCGGAAGTACTCGACCGCCGAGCACACGTTGTTGGCCACGTAGAGGCTTTGCAGGTCGTTGCTGCCCACGACGATGACCTTCTGGCACATGTCGCGCGCGATCGGCAGGCCGAAGCCGCCGCACACCACGTCGCCGAGGAAGTCCAGCAGCACGTAGTCGAAGCCCCAGTCGTGGAAGCCGAGCTTCTCCAGCGTCTCGAAGCCGTGGATGATCCCGCGCCCGCCGCAGCCGCGGCCGACCTCAGGCCCGCCGAGCTCCATGGCGTAGACGCCGTCGCGCTTGAAGCAGACGTCGCCGATGGCCACGGCCTCGCCGGCGAGCTTCTTGCGCGAGCTCGTCTCGATGATGGTCGGGCAGGCCTTGCCGCCGAAGAGCAGGCTCGTGGTGTCGCTCTTGGGGTCGCAGCCGATGAGCAGCACCTTCTTGCCCAGCTGCGCCATCATGTAGCTCAGGTTGGCCAGCGTGAAGCTCTTGCCGATGCCGCCCTTGC
>JBBAPJ010000009.1:0-51689 GCA_040400855.1 Rubrivivax sp. | reverse complement strand
TACGGCTCGCTCGATCCGCGGCGCAAGGTGGGGCAGACGGTGGCCGAGCCGCTGGCCGTGCTGCACGGGGCCTCGCGCGAGCAGCAGCGCACGCGCGCGGCCGAGGTGCTCGAAGCCGTGGGGCTGCGCGCGGCGGACCTGGACAAGTACCCCCACGAGTTCTCCGGCGGCCAGCGCCAGCGCATCGCGATCGCGCGCGCGCTCATCACGCGCCCGAAGCTCATCGTGGCCGACGAGCCGGTGAGCGCGCTGGACGTCTCGGTGCAGGCGCAGGTGCTCAACCTGATGCAGGACCTGCAGGACGCCTTCGGGGTGACCTACCTCTTCATCAGCCACGACCTGAGCGTGGTGGACCTGGTGTGCGACGAGGTGATCGTGCTCGAGGGCGGGCGCATCGTCGAGCAGGGCGATCCCGACCGCATCTTCCAGCGCCCGCAGCACCCCTACACGCAGCGCCTGCTGGCGGCCGTGCCGGGGCTGCACCCGCCCACGGCCGCACCCCCTGGTGCACCCCTTGCCGCGCCTGCCGGGAGGACCTCGGCGTTGGCGCAGAATGAGGGCGCGCCCATCGGCCCTTGAACTCAGGAAAGGACACCAGCATGCACACCCCCATCACGCGCCGCGGGCTCAACGCACTGCTGGCCGGCGTGCCGCTGGCCGCTGCGCTGCCCGAGGTGCTCGCGCAGTCGCGCAAGGACAGCGTCGTCATCGGCATGGTGCTCGAGCCCCCCGGCCTGGACCCGACCACCGCCCCGGCGGCGGCCATCGGCGAGATCGTGCACTACAACGTGCTCGAGGGCCTCACGAAGATCAACATGGACGGGTCCGTCACGCCGCTGCTGGCCGAGACCTGGGGCCACACGCCCGATGGCAAGACCTACACCTTCCGCCTGAGAAAGGGCATCAAGTTCTCCGACGGCGCACCGCTGGATGCGAGCGTGGTCAAGTTCAGCTTCGACCGCGCGCGCGCCCCGGGCAGCACGAACAAGGCCAAGAAGGCCGTGTTCGACAACATCTCGAGCGTGGTGGCGCACGATGCGCACACCGTCATCCTCGTGCTGGACAAGGCCGACTCGACGCTGCCCTTCCGCCTGGGCGAGAACACGGCCGTGATCCTGCACCCGAACTCGGTGGCCAGCGCCGCCACCCGGCCCGTGGGCACCGGTCCCTTCAAGGTCGATGCCTGGGCCAAGGGGTCCTCGGTCACGCTCGTGAAGTCCGAGGCCCACCGCGATGCCGCTCGCATCTCGCTCAGGCGCGCGACCTTTCGCTTCATCAACGACCCGGCGGCGCAGGTCGCAGCGCTGCTGGCTGGCGACATCGACGGCATGCCGCGCTTCGGCGCGCTGCAGGCGCTCAAGCAGTTCCAGGCCGACAAGCGCTTCACGGTGGAGGTGGGCAGCACCGCGGGCAAGGGCCTGCTGGCCATCAACAACCGCAAGAAGCCGCTGGACGACGTGCGGGTGCGCCGCGCGATCACGCACGCGATCGACCGCAAGGCCTTCATCGAGGGTGCGCAGGAGGGCCTGGGGCGGCCCATCGGCAGCCATTTCGCGCCCACCGACATCGGCTACGTCGACCTCACGGGGCTGTACCCCCACAACCCCGACAAGGCGCGCGCGCTGCTCAAGGACGCGGGCGTGAGCGGGACGCTGAACCTCACGCTCACGCTGCCCCCGCCACAGTACGCGAGGAAGGGCGGCGAGATCATCGCCGCGCAGCTGGCCAAGGTCGGCATCAACTGCAAGATCGAGAACGTCGAGTGGGCGCAGTGGCTCGCGGGTCCCTTCAAGGGCAACTTCGACCTCACCATCATCAACCACGTCGAGCCGCTGGACTACGCCACGGCGTATGCCGACCCGAACTACTACTTCGGCTACGACAGCCCGAAGTTCCGAGGCCTGGTGGCCACGCTCGCCTCGACCTCCGACGGGCGCGAAAAGGGCCGGCTGTGGCGCGACATCCAGCGCCAGCTCGCCGAGGACGCGGTCAATGCGTGGATCTGGAACCCGGCGCAGGTGGCGGTGTTCAGGAAGGGCCTGAAGGGCCTGTGGAACAGCTCGCCCATCTTCGCCAACGACCTCTCGTCGGTGTCCTGGAGTTGAGCGCGGCGTTGCACGAGCTCAGCGCGGCCGAGCTCTCGGCCGCATTTGCCGCTGGGCAGGCCTCGCCGGTGGAGGTGCTCGAGGCGGTGCTCGCGCACATCGCCCGCTGGGAGCCGCAGCTGTGCGCGCTCTACGCCTTCGACCCAGAGGGCGCGCGCACGGCGGCGCGCGCATCCGAGGCGCGCTGGCGTGCCGGGCAGCCGCTATCGCCGCTGGACGGCGTGCCTGCCACGATCAAGGAGAACATCGCCTCGCGCGGCGTGCCGCTGCCGCTGGGCACGGCCGCCACCGAGCTCGTGCCCGCCGCCGAGGACGCCCCGCCCACGGCGCGGCTGCACGAGGCGGGCTGCGTGATCCTGGCCAAGACGACGATGCCCGACTGGGGGATGCTGTCATCGGGGCTGTCGAGCTTTCACGCCCTGGCGCGCAACCCCTGGGACCTGCGGCTGAACCCGGGCGGCAGCAGCGCCGGCGCGGGTGCGGCCGCGGCTGCGGGCTACGGCCCGCTGCACGTGGGCACCGACATCGGCGGCTCGATCCGGCTGCCGGCGGCCTGGTGCGGCGTGTTCGGCCTCAAGCCCAGCCTCGGGCGCATCCCGATCAAGCCGCCCTTTGCCGGGCGCGTGGCCGGCCCGATGACGCGCACCGTGACCGACGCGGCGCTGATGATGGCCGCGCTCGCCCGGCCCGACTGGCGCGACTCGATGAGCCTGCCTGCCCAACCCACCGACTGGGGCGCGCTCGAGCTCGACGTGCGCGGGCTGCGCCTGGCGCTGCAGCTGGACGCCGGCTGGGGTCTGCCGGTGGAGCCCGAGACGCTTGCGGCCGTGCGCGCGGCTGCCCGCACCTTCGAAGCCGCAGGGGCCGTGGTTGAGGAGATCGGCCCCTTCACCACGCGCGAGATGATGGACGGGCTGGACCGCTTCTGGCGCATGCGCTCGTGGCTGGACTACAGCGTGCTGCCGCGCGAGCGCCAGGACAAGGTGCTGCCCTACATCCGCGCCTGGATCGAGCCGGCCGCGGGCTACAGCGCGGCGCAGGTCTTCCACGGCTACAGCCAGATGGGGGCCATGCGCGAGGCGGCCGTGGCGGCCACGCAGCGCTTCGACTTCGTGCTCTCGCCCACCTCCCCGGTGGCGAGTTTCCCGGCCGAGTGGGCCGGGCCGACCAACGACCCGGCGCAGCCCCTGGAGCACATCTGCTTTACCGTGCCCTACAACATGAGCGAGCAGCCCGCGGCGAGCATCGGCTGCGGCCAGGGTGCCGACGGCCGGCCCATCGGGCTGCAGATCGCCGGGCGCCGCCACGACGACCTGGGCGTGCTGCGCCTGGCGCGGGCCTGGGAGCGGCTGCGCCCGCCCCCGCGCCCGTGGCCCGGTCCGCCCGAACCGGCCCCGATCCGCGCGCGATGAACTGCAGCGACGCACGCGGCCACCGCACCGGAACCGGTTCGACCGCCGCACGCGATGCGGCCGAGCGGGCGCTGTGGCGCCTGATGTCCTTCTACGACACGCCGCTGGCCGACCTGGAGGCCGCCGAGCAGGCCGACCCGGGCTGGGCCATGCCCCACGCGATGAAGGCCGGCTTTCTCCTGAGCCTGACCGAGCCCTCGCTCGTGGGGCAGGCCCGGGAAAGCCTGCAGGCCGCACGCGCGCGCGAGCAGGGGTGCACGCCGCGCGAGCGCGCGCACCTGCAGGCCTTGACGCAGGTGCTGGAGGGCCGCTGGGCCGCAGCCTGCCGCACCTGGGACGAACTGCTGGTGGAGCACCCGCGCGATGCCCTGGCACTGCAGTGGGCGCACCTGTGGGACTTCTACCGCGGCGACGCGGCCGCACTGCGCGGCCGGCCGGCCCGGGCGCTGCCCGACTGGGACGAGGCCGACCCGCTTTACGGCTACGTGCTGGCGCTGCACGCCTTCGGGCTGGAGGAGTGCAACCTCTACCCGCAGGCCGAGGAGGCGGGCCGGCGCGCGCTGCAGGCCAATCCGCGCGTGCCCTGGGCGGTGCACGCGGTGGCGCACGTGATGGAGATGCAGGGCCGCTTCGAGGAGGGCTCGGCCTGGCTGCGCCAGCACCAGACCGTGTGGGCCGAGGGCAACGGCTTTGCCACGCACCTGTGGTGGCACAAGGCGCTGTTTCGCCTGGAGGTGCTGGACCTGGCCGGTGCCTGGCGGCTCGTGGACAAGCACCTCAGCGGGCCGGCGCTGCAGATCACGCTGCAGCGCGTGGATGCAGCCGCGCTGCTGTGGCGGCTGCACCTGCTCGGCCAGGACGTGAGCGCGCAGTGCCGCGCGCTGGTGGCGGCCTGGCCGATGCAGGAGCAGGAGGCCGGCTACTACGCCTTCAATGACCTGCACGCGCTGCTGGCCCTCCTGGGCGCCGGTGATCTCGCGCGCGCCGAGCACTGGCTCGCGTGCTGCGCCGCCCGTGCGCTTGCACCCGAGGACGCGGCGCGCCTGAACCACGCGATGGCGCGCGAGGTCGGGCTGCCGCTGATGCGCGGCATGCTGGCCCTGGCCCGCGGCGATGCCGAGGGCGCCGCCCCCGTGCTCTACGGGGCGCGCAGCCTGGCGCAGCGCTTTGGTGGCAGCCACGCGCAGCGCGACCTCGTCGACCAGACGCTGCTGGCCTGCGCGGCGCGTGGCGGCGCGCAGGCGCGCGCGATCGGCCGGGCCCTGCTCAACGAGCGGCGGCTGGCCAAGCCGGAGACACCCCTGACGCGCCACTGGACCGAGGCGCTGGCCGTGTGCGCGGCCGGGCTGCGCGGCTGAACCAGGCAGAGCGCTGCGGTCATCGTCGTGTCAGCCCGCCAGCCCAGCATCCACCCAGCGGAGACGGACGTGCACGCCCAGACCATCCCCATCGTGGCCCCCGAAGGTTGCTGCGGCACCTGCTCGGCCTCCCGGCACGCCTGCACCGTGCAGCAGCCAGGCAGCGCCGATGCGCCGCCCCCGCGCCTGTCGGGCGACCCGGCGCGCATCGGGCTGCTGCTGGGCAGGCTCGCCCCGCAGATCGAGGCGCTCTTCGGGCACCCGGTGAGCACGGGCGCGTGGCTCGCCTCGCTGAGCCTGTCGCCCGGCGAGGCACGCCTGGCGCTGGCCCCGCACCTGGCGGCCTGCCACGCCGGGCCCGCGGCCGAGCTCGCCTTCGACGCCATGCGCCAGTTGCTGCCCGACACCGACATCTACATCGGCGAACTGCACGACTGAGGCCCCCGTGCCCGTGTTGCACACCGAGGTGCTGATCGCCGGTGGCGGCCCGTGCGGGCTGATGGCCGCCCTGGAGCTCGGCCGCCGCGGCGTGCGCTGCCTGCTGGTGGACCGCAAGCCCTCCACCGCCTTCAACCCGCAGGCCAACGCCACGCAGGCGCGCACGATGGAGCACTTCAGGCGCCTGGGTCTGGCCGATCGGGTGCGCGCGCTCGGCCTGCCTGCCGACCACCCCACCGACGTCGCCTACCTCACGCGCTTTGCGGGCCACGAGCTGGCGCGGTTGCGTCTGCCCACGGCAGCGGCCGCGCGCGACCTGCCCCGCACCCTGTCGGGCTCGTGGAGCGCGGCCGAGCTGCCGCACCGGGTGTCGCAGAAGTATGTCGAGGCGGTGCTGCGCGAGCAGGCGCAGGCGCAAGGCAGCTGCGAGCTGCGTTACGGCTGGGAGCTGCAGCACTTCACCGACACCGGCTGCGGCATCGAGGCGCAGGTGGCGCCGCTGCCGGCTGCGGGCTCCACCGGTCCTGGCGCGGGCGCAGCGCCCGAGCCGCAGGTCGTCCACGCCGCCTACCTGCTGGCTGCCGACGGGGCGCGCTCGCCCACGCGCGCGCGCCTGGGCATCGGCTGGGAGGGTGCCACGGGCTTTCGGCGCCGCTTCATGGGTGGGCGCATGCTGGCCGTGTACCTGCGCGCGCCCGACTTCTACCGCCTCAACCCCAACGACCGCGCCTGGATGTACGTGCAGGTGCACCCGCACCAGCGCGCCTTCATCCTGTCCATCGACGGGCAGTCGGAGTTCGCCTTCCACGTGCAGCTGCCCGAGGATGCGCCGGACGAGCCGCCCGACCCGGCGCAGGCCAGGCGGCTGTTCGCGCAGGCCAGCGGCCTGTCGATCGACATCGAGATCCTGTCCATGGCCACCTGGCTGGCCGGCCACGCGCTCGTGGCGCAGCGTTTCCGGCAGGGGCGGGTCTTCCTCGGCGGCGATGCCGCGCATCTCTTCACCCCCACCGGCGGCCTGGGCTACAACACGGCGGTGGAGGACGCGGTGAACCTCGCGTGGAAGCTGCACGCGGTGCTGCGCGGGCAGGGCGGGCAGACGCTGCTGGACAGCTACGAGGCCGAGCGCCAGGCCGTGGCGCGGCGCAACACCGGCTATGCGCGGCGCTTTGCCGACTCGATCGGCCTGTTCGAAGCGGTGGATGAGCTCGACGACGACACGCCGGCGGGCGCGCGCGCGCGCGAGCAGGCCGGCGCGCCGCTGCAGGCCCACGCGCGGCTGGAGTTCAACATCCCGGGCGTCACCTTCGGCGCGCGCTACGACGGCTCGCCCGTCATCGTGCCCGACGGCACGGCGCCGCCTCCCGATGCGGCCAACGCCTACACGGCCAGCGCGTGCCCGGGCGGACGCCCCCCGCACGCGTGGCTCGCCGACGGGCGCTCGCTCTTCGACACCTTCGGCCCCGGGTGGACGCTGCTCGTGCTGGGTGCGGATGCTGACCCGCAGCGTCAGGCCGCGCAGTTCGTCGAGGCGGCGCGTGCGCAGGGTCTGGAGCTGGCCGTCGTCGTGCAGGCCGACGAGCCGCTGCGCGCGCTCTATGAGGCCCCGCTCGTGCTGATCCGCCCCGACCACGTGGTGGCCTGGCGCGGCCAGGACGACACCCTGGCGGCAGCCGTCCTCGCGCAAGCCCTGGGCGGCGACGGACGATGACAGGCGTTGCCTTCGCCCTCGCAGCCGGGCTGCTGTGGGGCATCGTCTTCGTCACCCCACTGCTGCTGCCTGACTACCCGGCTGCGCTGCTGTCGGTGGCGCGCTACCTGGCCTTCGGGCTGATCGCGCTGCCGCTGGCGCTGCTCGACCGGCGCGAGCTCGCGCGCCTGACGCGCGCCGACTGGCTCGAGGCGCTGCGCCTGGCGCTCGTGGGCAACCTGCTGTACTACGCCTGCCTCGCGGCGGCGATCCAGCGTGCCGGCGGCGCGCTGCCCACGGCCATCATCGGCACGCTGCCGGTGGTGATCGCCATCGTCTCCAACCTGCGCGGCGGCGGGCTCGGCCCAGGTGCACGCGCGCTGCCGTGGCGATCCTTGGCGCCCTCGCTGCTGCTCATCGCGCTGGGCATCGGCCTCGTGAACCACGCCGAGCTGGCCCGCCTCGGGGCGCAGGGGGCCGCCCCCGCGCAGGGGCTCGACCCCGTCGTGCTGGCACGCTACGTGATGGGTGCCCTGCTTGCCATTGGGGCCGTGGCGTGCTGGACCTGGTACCCCATCCGCAATGCCGACTGGCTGCGCCGCCACCCCGACCGCAGCCCGCGCGCCTGGGCCACCGCGCAGGGCGTGGCCACGCTGCCGCTGGCGGTCATCGGGCTGGCGGGCTTCTGGGGCTGGCAGCTCGCCTCACCGGAGGGCTTTGCGATGCCGCTCGGGCCCGACCCGCTGCGCTTCGTCGCGCTGATGCTCGCCCTGGGCCTCCTGGCCTCGTGGCTGGGCACGCTGTGCTGGAACGAGGCGAGCCAGCGCCTGCCCACCACGCTGGCCGGCCAGCTCATCGTCTTCGAGACGCTGGCGGCCCTGGCCTACGTGTTCGCGCTGCGCGGGCGCTGGCCCGAGCCAGCGGTGGGGCTGGGCATCGTGCTGCTGGTGGCGGGCGTGGCCTGGGCGGTGCGGGTGGCCGCGCCGCGCGTGCGCGCCGAGCCGGCGCACTGAACGGGCTGCGCGTTCACGCCGCGCGCGCCGCCTGCAGCGCCGCCTCGCGGTGCACGGCCACCTCGCGCAGCGTGCAGTCCACCCCTTGCGGCAGCCCGGCCCGCAGCGCCTGCGCCAGGGCCGGGTGCAACTGCGGCACGCGGCCGCAGACGAGCACCTGCCGCGCACCGTGGCGCTGCACGAGCAGCGTGGCCAGGCGCGCCAGCTCGGCCCCGGCGCGCTCGAGCAGGGCGCGCGCCATCGGGTCGCGGTCGGCCGCACGCGCCACCGCCAGCGCCAGGCGCCCAAAGTCGCCGCGCGTGGTGGCCCCGCCGTAGACGAAGCGCCGCGTGTCGGCCCAGTCACGCCCGCCCAGGGCGTCGAGCAGCTCGTGCGCGAGCACCGAGCGCGCGATGAAGCCCGGCTCGTCGTCCTCGTGGCGCCAGACGGCGGCCAGCGCCTCGCGCGCGATGCCGTAGCCGCTGCCCTCGTCGCCCAGCAGCCCGCCTCGGCCGCCCACGCGGTGCAGGCGGCCCTGCGCGTCGCGGTGCACGGCCACCGAGCCGGTTCCGGCCACCACCACCACGCCCTGCCCCGGCGCGAAGGCCACGCGCGCCAGCAGCGCGATGTCGCTGTCGAGTTCGAGCACCTCGGGCGTGCAGCCCAGTGCCTGCACCAGGCACTGCTCCAGGCACTGCTGCAGCGCCTGGCCGGCCTGCGCGTCGTGGCCGGTGACGCCTGCCCACACGCGCAGCCGCGCGCCCGGCGCGGCGGCGGCCACGCCGCGGGCCATCTCCTGCAGCGAGGCCAGCACCCGTTCGCGCCCGGCCGCGTCGTGCACCTGCGTGCCGCTGAAGCCCGCCGCGAGCCCCTCGGCGCGGACCTGGCCCTGCCCGTCGGCCAGCGCCCAGCGCGCCTCGGTGCCGCCCACGTCCAGCCCCAGGCCCCAGCGCGGGCCCGCACCCGGGTCGAGAGAGCGGGCCGGGTCGGCGAGGTCGATCGGGCGCGCAGCGTCTGCCATGCGGTCAGAATAGTCGATCGCTTCCACCCCGACCATGGACACCCTCGAAGGCTGCATCCTCACCCCGTCCGGTTTCGTGTACGGCAGCCTCAGCCATGCGGGCGGCCGGGTCGTGGCCGTGCAGGGCACGGCGCTTGGCGAGGAGCAGGCGCGCGCACGCGTGGCCGAGGGCCGGGCGCGCTGGGTGCTGCCGGGCTTCATCGACCTGCACGTGCACGGGGGCGCGGGGCACGACACGATGGACGGCGGGTCGGCCGTGGCGCACATCGCGCGCGCCCACGCGCGCCACGGCACGACGGCGCTGCTGGCCACGACGATGACGGCCCCGGGCGCAGACATCGAGGCCGCGCTGCACGCGCTGGCGCCGGTCTGCGCCACCCGCCCCGCGCAGGCCGCACGCGTGCTCGGCGCGCACCTGGAGGGGCCCTTCCTGAGCCCGCAGCGCCTCGGTGCGCAGCCCGACTACACCTGCGCCGCCACGCTCGGGCAGGTGCTGGCCTGGCATGCGATCGCGCCGCTGAAGCTCGTCACCATCGCCCCGGAGGTGCCGGGCCACCTCGAGCTGATCGTGGCGCTGCGCGCGCGCGGCTTCATCGTGCAGATCGGCCACAGCGCGGGCAGCTACGAGGACGCGGTGGCGGCGCTTCAGGCCGGCGCGAGCGGCTTCACGCACCTCTTCAACGCGATGACGGGGCTGCACCACCGCGCCCCCGGCCTCGCGGGCGCGGCGCTGGCGCACGCCGAGCGCGCCGAACTGATTGCCGACCTGCTGCACGTGCACCCGGGCGCGATCCGCGCCGCGCTGCGCGCCATCCCGGGCCTGTACTGCGTGACCGACTCCACCTCGGCGGCCGGCATGCCCGATGGCCAGTACCGGCTTGGGCGCCAGACCGTCACCAAGTGCCTGGGCGGCGTGCGCCTGGCCGACGGCACGCTGGCGGGCAGCACGCTGACGATGGACCAGGCGCTGCGCAACCTCGTCGGGCTGGGCCTGAGCCTGGCCGAGGCCTCGCGCCGCACGGCCACGATCGCCGCCGAGCACCTGGGCCTGGCCGACCGCGGGCACCTGGGGCCCGGCGCCTGGGCCGATGCGGTGGTGCTCGATGCGGCGCTGTTGCCTGCCGAAGTGGTGATCGAGGGCGAGCCCGTCGGGCTCGGCCAGCGGCCCTGAGAGGACCCGACGCGCCGGGCTTCAGCCCAGCGCGTCGTCGAGCACCTCGATCCAGTGCCGCACGGGCGTCTCGGTGCCCGACTGCAGGTGCTGGATGCAGCCGACGTTGGCCGAGACGATGGTCTCGTCGGCCTGCGGCGCGAGGTGGCCGAGCTTGCGCTCGCGCAGCTGCGTGGCCAGCTCGGGCTGCAGCACGCTGTAGGTGCCCGCCGAGCCGCAGCACAGGTGGCTCTCCGAGGCCGCCAGCCGCACCTCGAAGCCCAGTTCGGCGAGCGTGCGCTCCACGCCGCCGCGCAGCTGCTGGCCGTGCTGCAGCGTGCAAGGGGGGTGGAACACCAGGCGCGAACGGGCGGAGCCCTTGGTCAGGCGCCCCAGGCGGCTTTGCAGCTTGGGCACGAGCTCGGGCAGCAGCTCGGAGACGTCTCGCGTGAGCGCGCTGATACGCCGGGCACGCTCGGCGTACGCTGGGTCGTGCGCCAGCGCCTGGCCGTACTCCTTGACGGTGACGCCGCATCCCGAGGCGTTCATCACGATCGCCTCCACCGGCCCCCGGCTGTTGAGGCCCGGCTCCACCAGCGGCCACCACGCGTCGACATTACGCCGCATGTCCGCCAGGCCGCCCTCGTGGTCGCTCAGGTGACTGCGGATCGCCCCGCAGCAGCCCGCGCCGTCGGCCACGAGCGTCTGGATGCCTGCGGCATCGAGCACGCGCGCGGTGGCGCTGTTGACGTTGGGCATCATCGCCGGCTGCACGCAGCCGGCGAGCATCAGCACGCGGCGCGGGTGCTCGCGCGTGGGCCAGCGCCGCGCGCGCTTGCCCCGCGTGGCGGCCGGCACCTTGTTCCTGAGCGTCTGCGGCAGCAGCGGGCGCACCGCTTGGCCGATCTTCATCGCCGGCGAGAACAGCGGCGAGGTGAGCCCTTCCTTGAGGAGCCAGCGCACCGTGCGTTCGGAAGCCGGGCGCGGCACGCGCTCCTCGACGATGCGCCGTCCGATGTCCACGAGCTGCCCGTACTGCACGCCCGAGGGGCAGGTGGTCTCGCAGTTGCGACAGGTCAGGCAGCGGTCCAGGTGCTGCTGCGTGCTGCGCGTGACCGGCTCGCCCTCGAGCACCTGCTTGATCAGGTAGATGCGCCCGCGCGGCCCGTCGAGCTCGTCGCCCAGCAGCTGGTAGGTGGGGCAGGTGGCGGTGCAAAAGCCGCAGTGCACGCACTTGCGCAGGATGGCCTCGGCCTGGCGGCCCTCGGGCGTGTCCTGGAACTCGGGAGCCAGCGTGGTCTGCATCGTCCGGGCGGGGTCGTGAGGGGGCGGGTGCGTGGTGGAGGAGGTGCGCCTACAGGCCGCGCACGAGGCGGCCGCGGTTGAAGAGGCGCTGCGGGTCGAAGGCCTGCTTGAGCTCGCGGTGGATGCGTGTCAGCGGCGGTGTGAGCGCGTCGAAGGCGCCGCAGCCCTTGTGGCCGCGCCACACGGTGGCGTGACCGCCCACCGCGTGCACGGCCGCGCGCACCGTCTCGGGCGGTGCATCGGTGAGGAGCCAGCGCTGCGCGCCGCCCCACTCGATGAGCGTGGAGCCGGCCAGCCCCAGCGGCGCGCAGGTGGAGGGCAGTGCCAGGCGCCACAGCCGGCTGCCCGCGTCCACGGCCTGTTCAGCGTCGCGGAAGTACTCGTCGGTGTGGTCGCGCAGGCCCGTCCAGAAGGCCTCGGCCAGGGCGGGCTCCACCTCCTCGCCACCCATGCGCTCGTGGGCGGAGGCGACGGCCGCCTGCGCCCCGGCCAGCCGCAGCACGAGCGTGCCCTGCCACCAGGCGCTGGCCTGCAGCGGCAGGGGTTGCGCGCCCCAGGCGTTGAGCCGGGCCACGGCCTGTGCCTCGTCGAGCTCCAGGCGCAGCGTGCGGCGCGCCATCGGCTGCGGCAGCACCTTCAGCGACACCTCGCAGATCACCCCGAGCAGGCCCAGCGAGCCGGCAAGCAGCCGCGAGACGTCGTAGCCCGCGACGTTCTTCATCACCTGGCCGCCAAAGCTCAGCAGCTCGGCGCGACCGTTGAGCAGCGTGGCCCCCAGCACGTAGTCGCGCACGCTGCCTGCGCTGGCGCGCGCCGGCCCCGAGAGGCCGGCCGCGACCATGCCGCCCACCGTGCCCCCGGGCGCATAGTGCGGCGGCTCGAAGGGCAGCCACTGCCCCGCTCGTGCGAGCTCGGCC
The DNA here is from genome assembly GCA_040400855.1 of Rubrivivax sp. GTDB lineage: Bacteria > Pseudomonadota > Gammaproteobacteria > Burkholderiales > Burkholderiaceae_C > Rubrivivax. The sequence continues at coordinate 39,301 of JBBAPJ010000009.1, read as the reverse complement.
TCGAGCTCGGCCAGCGGCGTGCCCGCGCGCACGGTGACGACGAGCTCGCTGGGCTCGTAGGCGCTGATGCCGCGCAGCGCCGTGACGGCGAGCGGCTGCTCGTCGACGTCGGCGGGCGCATCTTCGCCGTAGAAGGTCTTCGTGCCGCCGCCGACGATGCGAAGCGCCTGGCCTTGCGCGGCCGCCGCTCGCACCTGCTCCACGATCGCCTCCAGGGATGCGTCCGGTGGCGCGGGCAGCGCGGCGACCTGGGCCGCCTCGGGCAGCGCCTGCGCCGCTTCGGCCACGGGGCCCTCGTCCATCAGAAGCGCTCCAGCTCCGGGAAGGGCAGCAGCCCCTTGCGCACGTGCATCTTCCCGTACTCGGCGCAGCGCTGCAGCGTGGGGATCACCTTGCCCGGGTTGAGCAGGCCCTGCGGGTCGAAGGCGCGCTTGAGGGCGAGCATCTGCTCGCGCTCCTCGGGGCTGAACTGCACGCACATCGAGTTGAGCTTTTCCACGCCCACGCCGTGCTCGCCGGTGACGGTGCCACCCAGGCGCACGCTCGTCTCCAGGATGTCGGCGCCGAAGCGCTCGCAGCGCGCGAGCTGGTCCGGGTCGTTGGCGTCGTAGAGGATGAGCGGGTGCAGGTTGCCGTCGCCGGCGTGGAACACGTTGGCACAGCGCAGCCCGTAGGTCTGCTCCATCTGCGCGATGGCCAGCAGGATGTCGGCGAGCCTCTTGCGCGGAATGGTGGAGTCCATGCACATGTAGTCCGGGCTGATGCGACCGGAGGCCGGGAAGGCGTTCTTGCGCCCGCTCCAGAACTTCAGGCGCTGCGCCTCATCACGGCTGATCTCGATGCGCGTGGCGCCTGCCTCGCGCAGCACCTGCTCCATGCGCGCGATCTCCTCGGCCACCTCCTCGGGCGTGCCGTCGCTCTCGCACAGCAGGATCGCCTCGGCCGAGAGGTCGTAGCCGGCATGCACGAAATCCTCCACCGCCGCCGTCATCGGCTTGTCCATCATCTCCAGGCCCGCGGGGATGATGCCCGCGGCGATCACTGCGGCCACCGCCTCGCCGGCGCGGCGCACGTCGTCGAAGCTGGCCATCACGCAGCGCGCGAGCTGCGGCCGGGGCACCAGGCGCACGGTCACTTCGGTGGTGACGGCGAGCATGCCCTCGCTGCCCACGACGACGGCCAGCAGGTCCAGGCCCGGGGCGTCCAGCGCCAGCGAGCCGAACTCCACCGGCTCGCCTTCGGCGGTGAAGCCGCGCACGCGCAGCACGTTGTGCAGCGTCAGGCCGTACTTCAGGCAATGCACGCCGCCGGAGTTCTCGGCCACGTTGCCGCCGATCGTGCAGGCGATCTGGCTGCTCGGGTCGGGGGCGTAGTACAGGCCGTGCGGCGCAGCGGCCTCGCTGATGGCCAGGTTGCGCACGCCGCACTGCACGACGGCGGTGCGGCTCATGGGGTCGATGCGCAGGATGCGGTTGAATCGGGCCAGCGACAGCGTGACGCCCTGCGCGTGCGGCAGCGCACCGCCCGACAGCCCCGTGCCCGCGCCGCGTGCCACCACGGGCACCCCGAGCCGGTGGCAGGCCTTGAGCACGGCCGCCACCTGGGCCTCGTTCTCGGGCAGCGCCACCACGAGCGGGCGCTCGCGGTAGGCGGTCAGGCCGTCGCACTCGTAGGGTGTCGTGTCCTCGGGCTGCCACAGCAGCGCATGCGCGGGCAGCGCGGTGGCCAGCGCCGCGACGACTTCGCGCTGGCGGGTGGCCCGGTCGAGGGCGGAGGCGGGCAGGGGAGCGTTCATCGGCTGCGCACTGTAGCGCTCCGCCGCCCGCACCGCGCGCCGCCTGGCGCCCGCCCTGGGCTCATGTCTGCTTTGACTGCCGCGTGCGTGCCGGGGAACGTCGCTTGGGCGCAGCACGACCGGCGGCCGGTGCGGCAGCCCCGGAGCCCTGCGCCGCGCGGGCCGCAGCATCGGCGAACTGGGTGGCTGCGCCCCGGGCGGCCTGCACCGGGCCGTCCTTCATCGCCTGCGTGGCCAGCTGCGTGAACTGCTGCGTGAGCGCCCCCCACCACTGCATCGGGTCGACCATCGGTGCCGCGCCAGACTCGCCAGACTCGCCAGCCGGGCCGCCCGAGCGGCCTGCGGCGGCAGCCGACTGCCCGGATGACCCGGGCTGGCCTGAGGTGTCGGCGGGCGCGGGGTCTGGTGCCGCAGCGCGCGCCTTGAGCGCCTGGCCGAGGTCGGCCACCTGCACGTTCATCGACTTGAGCGTGGCCAGCGTCATGCGCTGCACCTCCAGCGCCTGGATGGTGGCGCCGAGCATGTTCGCGTTCTGCTCGAGCCACATCTGCACCGTCTTGAGCTGCTCGATGCGCTGGCCGAGCTCCTCGGGGTCCAGCGTGGGCGCCACCCACTTGCCCATGTCGGGCAGCGCGTGGCCGGCGCTGCGCAGCAGCCCCTGCAGGAAATCGAAGCCCGGCACGAACTTCGCGAAATCGGTGGCGCTGGCCATGGCGGAAATCCTCCTGCACGTCGGTGTGCACGGCATTGTCGGGCTGCGCCGGCCCGGCGCAAACCCCCAGGTGTCCGGGCCGCGCGAAGCGGCGCTCAGGGCGCTGATGCGGGCGCCAGCGGGATGCGCTCGACCGTGAAGCCGCGCTGCGCGAGCAGCTCGGGCAAGGCCCGGTGGCCCGTCATGTGCAGGGCCCCCACGGCTGCGAAGACGCGCCGCCCGGCGCTGTGCAGGGCGTCGATCCGGCGCGCCAGCGCCGGGTTGCGGTCGTCGTTCAAGCGGCGCAGGAACTCGCGATCACGCGGTGTGAGCACGCACTCGCACCACTTCTCGTACTGCTCGAGTTCGCCCAGCCGGCCGCTGGCCCAGACGTCGGCCAGGCGAGCCAGGGCGCGCCGCGCGGCGCCGCTTTCGAGCTGCTGCAGCGTGTGCTCGAGCATCTCGCGTGCCGCCGCCTCGTCCGACGGGATGAGGGCCGCCACCTGCTGGCCCACCGACTCCAGCGACACGATGCGCGCACCGGCCGCGCGCGCGGCTTCGCCGAGCACGATCTCCTGCGCGTAGGTCGGCTCCAGGCCCTCGCGGCGACCCGCCAGCACGGTCAGCGTGATGGCCTGCATCAGCGGGTGCTGCTGGTCCAGCAGGCCCGCGGGCAGGCAGGCGGCCTCGGCCTGGCGGGTCAGGCGGCGCTGCATCGACTGCGACAGCAGCAGCGCGTCGGGCTGGCCGGCCAGGGTGTTGCGCATCGACTGCGCCACCGTCGGGTCGGTGAGGTCGAGCTCGACGGCCAGCGTGTCGCTCATCTGCATGGCTGCACGCACCGAGGGACCGGGAAAGATCCACTCCAGCCGCCCGAGGTGGATCGTGCCGTAGAGGTAGGAGCTCGAGCCGTCACGGGTGATGCGCCACAGGAACCCGCGGTCCTGGCTGGCAGCGCGGGCGGCCTCGAGCTGCTGCGGGGTGGGCGACGCAGGCGGCGGCGGGCAGTCCGTGGAGGCGTGCGCAGCCGGCCCGAGCAGCAGCAGCGCGGCCAGGCCGGCAGCCAGCAGCCGGGCTGCGCGGCCGACCCGGTTGCGGCCCTTCATGACTGGCCGCCCAGCACGATGCGCTGACGGATCGCGCCGAACACGCTGAGCCCGTCCGATCCGATGACTTCGGTGTGCACGTGCTCCCCGTCCTGCCAGGGGCTCGGCCCCGCCGCCTCGGCGCAAGGCCCGATGATCGAGCCCGCTCGCACGCCGCGCACCCGAGCCAGGTCGGCGAGCACCTCCCCGAAGTCCGGGCTGGCCTGGCCCGGCTGGGCATGTTCGCTGTCTGCCGCCTGACGCTGCGTGCGCACGGCCAGCTGCACGCGGCCGCCCCGCCACGCCGCGCCGAGTTCGTCGGGCGTGACCGCCAGCGGGGCGAAGGCCCCGGCCGGCTGCGCGGACCCCGGCAGGCTCCAGGCGTGCGCCAGCAGCACCAGGCGCACGCACTCCAGGGCCTGCGCAGAGCCTGTCCCGCGCGGCAGGTCGCCCGTCACGACGGCCAGGCCGGCTTGCAGATGCGCGCTCGCCTGCAGGCCGGGCAGCACCATGTCTTCTCCCGGGCCGAGCAGGTCGTCGCTGGCGCGTTGCGGCGGGGGGGCCGCGGCACCGCCGGGCGCCAGCATCCACTGGTACGCCCTGGGCAGGGGCGCTGCGCAGCGCGCCGGATCGAAGGCAAAGGCGTGCCGCGCCTTGCCGCCGTTGAGCGTGGCCGAGAGGTCTTCGAGCTGCGGTGCCAGGAAGTTCCAGTCGTCCAGCACCTGCTGCAGGCGTGACGCGATGCCGCTGGCGTAGTGCGCCAGGGCCAGGTCGCGCGAGACGACGACGAGGTGTCCGTCGCGCGAGCCATCCCGGTAGGTCGCGAGCTTCATGCTGACGGGGGGCTGGTGCAGCCGGGTGACGAGGTGGCACTATTGTGCGGTGATCGCGCGTCTCCACATGGCCCGCCTGGCCAACTGGCCCGCTGCCCGCGACCGCCCGCGCCACGCCCGGGAGTGGTCGCTGGCCATCGGGCTCGTGCTGGCCGGGCACGCGCTGCTGCTGGGCGGGATGGGCCCGCAGGAGCCGGGTGAGCTGCCCGGGGGCGTGGCCGCCACGGTCCTCGTGGTGCGCACGCTGGAGCCTGCGCCCGAGGTGGCACCTGAGCCGGCGCCTGGGCCGGCACCTGAGCCGGCACCTGAGCCGGCGCGACGCGCTCAAGACTCGCCCGCGCCGGGTGCGGCCGGCCCGGCCCCCCGCCCGAGCCGCCTGCCCGAGCCGGGCAGGCCAGCCGATGCGGCGGCGCGCACGGCCGACGCCCCTGCCGCGCACGGCGCTGCGCCTGCCGAGGCCGATGTCGCCGAAGCCGCCGATGCCTTGCTGGAGGGCCCGCGCCCCGGTGCGGTCGCGGCCTACGCCGGGGTGCCTCCTCCCGTGTGGGCCACGCGCCTGCCGGGGGACTTCGTGGCGCACTACCGGCTGCAACGGGGCGAGGAGCCAGCGCGTGACGTGGCGCTGCGCTTCGAGACCACCGAAGGGCGCTACGCGCTGCAGCTGCTGGGCGCAGGCGGCGGCCGCGGCCCGGAGCAGGCCAGCCAGGGCAGGCTGGAGGCCAGCGGACTGGCGCCCGAGCGCTACCTGGACCGCCGGCGCGCGCGCGCGGCGGCAGCGGCCGCCAACTTCGACGCGGCCCGTTCGCGCATCACGTACTCGGGCGCGTCGCTGCAGCAGCCGCTGTTTGCCGGCGCCCAGGATCGGCTGAGCTGGATCGTGCAGCTGGCTGCCATCGTCGATGCCGACCCGGCCCGCTGGCCCGAAGACGCACGGCTGGCCCTGTACGTGTCGGGCGCGCGCGGGGACGCCGAGCTGTGGGTCTTCACCGTGCGCGGGCGCGTGACAGTCGAGGGGCCGGGCGGGGTGGCGCAGCCGCTGCTGCATCTCGTGCGCGAACCGCAGCGGCCGTACGACCTGCGCGTGGAGGCCTGGCTCGACCCGGCGCACCAGCACCTGCCGCAACGGCTGCAGCTCAGCCCGGTGCCGGGGGGGCGTCCGTTGAACTGGACCCGGATTCCGTGACGCATCTGGCACTACGCCGGCGCGACCCACGGTTAGGATGACTTCGGCTCAAGCCCGCGTGGGCGCAGCCGATAAGCGAACGATGGAAATGGTCACGGACTCCTGGGGATGGCTCGCGGCCGGCGGCGCAGGCGTGGCATCGGCCTGGGCCTGGTCGGCCTGGCGCAGCCGGCTCGCCCGTGCGCGCTGCGCACCCATCGACTGTGACGAGTCCGCAGTGCCCGAGGCGCGTGCCCCGCGCGACCCGCTCACGGGCCTGCAGCCGCGTGCCAGCTTCGAGGACGTGCTCGACTTTGCCTACGAGGACGCGCAGGCGTCGGGCGCGAGCTTCGCCGTGCTCTACGTCGGGCTGGACGGGATGCGCAGCGTCAACGAGCTGCAAGGCCATGCCGGCGGTGATGCCGTGCTCGCGGCCGCCGGGCGGCGCCTGCTGGCCCTGACCTCCGAGGAGGCTTGCGCCCGCATCGCCAGCGACGAGTTCGTCGTGCTCGTGCAGGGCGATGCCGACGCGGCGCGCCGCGCCGCGCGCCGCGTGGTGGAGGCGCTGGCGCGGCCGATGCGCCTGGGCACCCAGGAGTTGAAGCTCACGGCCTCGGTGGGCGTGGCGCGCTACCCGGAGCACGGCTCACGCCCGCAACTGCTGCAGCATGCGGCCACCGCGATGCGCAGCGTCAAGCTCGCCGGTGGCGGCTCCTGGGCCGAGTACCACCTGAAAATGACCGAGAGCGTGCGCGAGAAGCTCGAATTCGCGCGCGAGCTGCAGCGCGCCATCCAGGACCACCAGCTCCAGCTCGTCTACCAGCCCAAGGTCGATGCGCGCAGCCTGCAGATCACCGCGGCCGAGGCACTGCTGCGCTGGAACCACCCCGTCAAGGGGGTCGTGAGCCCCGAGCTCTTCATCCCCGTGGCCGAGCGGCACGGCCTGATCGGCGCCATCGGCGACTGGGTGCTCGACGAGGCCATCCGGCAGGCCGCCGACTGGCGTGACAAGGGCCTGCGCATGCGCGTGGCCATCAACGTGTCGGGCTACCAGATGCGCCAGGACGACTTCGTCGAGCGGCTCGCGCGCGGGCTCGCCCAGCATGGCCTGCGCGCCGAGCGCTTCACCTGCGAGATCACCGAGACCCTCGCGATGGAGGACACCGCCGTCACGCAGCGCGCCTTCGCGCGCCTGGGCGAGATCGGCGCGCACGTGTCGATCGACGACTTCGGCACCGGCCACTCGAGCCTGGCAGCACTGCGCCGGCTGCCTGCGGCCGAGCTCAAGATCGACAGCGCCTTCATCACCGACCTGGCCACCAGCACGGACGCGCGCACCATCGTCCAGGCGATCGTGCAGATGGCGCACACGATGGAGCTGCGGGTGGTGGCAGAGGGCGTGGAGACGCCCGAGCAGCGCGACTTGCTGGTCAAGCTGGGCTGCGACGAGCTGCAGGGCTTCTTCTTTGCCAAGCCGATGACGGCTGCCGAGATCGAGCTGTGGGCCATCCACGACGACGGCCCCGGCGACATGCGCTTTCGCGACTCGCTGTTCTCCGAGACTGCGCCGGCAGCCCTCATGTAGCCGGGCGTGCGCGCCGCTACAGCTGCTCCCAGGGCAGCCCCTCGAAGCGCCAGCCGTTCAGGCGCCCGCGCTGGAAGTGCTCGTCGAGCTCGCCCTCGAAGCCGTGCAGCACGTTGATCACGTCGGCAAACCCCGCCGCCTCCAGCGCCTGGCCCGCTTCCACGGTGCGCTTGCCCGAGCGGCAGATCAGCACCACCGGCCGCTCGGTGCGCCCGCCGGCCTCGCGGCGCACCTGCTCGACGAAGGCTTCGGGCTGCGCCTGCATCTGCGGGTACTCGTACCAGGCCACGTGCACCACCCCGGGGGGGTGACCCACGTAGAGGTACTCGATCTCCATGCGCACGTCCACGAAGAGCGCGTCGGGGGTGGCTTGCACGAAGGCCCAGGCCTCGTGCGGCAGCAGGTGTCTCATCCGGTGTGAAGTGCGGGCAAACCCTACAATGGTCTCATGAAAGCCTTTCCGACAGCCGACGCGACGCGGCTGCCCTACACGCGCGGTGCACAGCTGCCCGAGCTGCTGCGCGCACGCATCCTCGTCATCGACGGTGCGATGGGCACGATGATCCAGCGCCACCGGCTCGGCGAGGCGGAGTTCCGCGGCGAGCGCCTGGTCGACCACCCGAAAGACCTCAAGGGCAACAACGACCTGCTGGTGCTCACCCGCCCGCAGGTGATCAGCCAGATCCACGAGCAGTACCTGGCCGCCGGTGCCGACCTGATCGAGACCAACACCTTCGGCGCCAACTCGATCGCGCAGGAGGACTACGGCCTGGCGCACCTGGCGCGCGAGATGAACGTGGCCGCGGCGCGCCTGGCGCGCGCGGCCTGCGACCGGTACTCGACGCCCGAGCAGCCGCGCTTCGTGGCCGGCGCGATCGGCCCGACGCCGCGCACGGCCAGCATCAGCCCCGACGTCAACGACCCGGGCGCGCGCAACGTGAGCTTCGACGAGCTGCGCGCCTCCTACCGCGAGCAGGCCGAGGGCCTGCTCGAAGGCGGCTGCGACCTCTTCCTCGTGGAGACGATCTTCGACACGCTCAACGCGAAGGCGGCGCTCTTTGCCCTGGACGAGCTGATGGAAGACACCGGCGAGCGGCTGCCCGTGGTCATCAGCGGCACCGTCACGGACGCCTCCGGGCGCATCCTGTCGGGCCAGACGGTGGGCGCCTTCTGGCACTCGGTGCGCCACGCGCGGCCGCTGGCCGTGGGGCTGAACTGCGCGCTGGGCGCCGCGCTGATGCGGCCCTACATCGAGGAGCTGTCCAAGGTGGCGGCCGACACGTTCATCAGCTGCTACCCCAACGCCGGGCTGCCCAACCCGATGAGCGACACGGGCTTCGACGAGACCCCGCAGGTCACGGGCGGGCTGCTCGAGGGCTTTGCGCGCAGCGGCTTCCTGAACATCGCCGGCGGCTGCTGCGGCACCACGCCCGATCACATTGCCGAGATCGCACGGCGCGTGCGCGCCTACCGGCCGCGCTCGCGCCAGGATCCGCTCTTCACGGGGCTGCTGGCGGCCTGAGTGCGCGCAGCGCCGCGGGCGCGGGTCCGCAGGGTCCCCTGGGCTGGCCTGTTCAGCGGCCCAGGCACACGCCGAGCCGGCGCGCCGCCTGCACCAGCGCGTGGTCCGGCGGCACGCGGCGCGTGCGCCCGGCCACCTCGTCCAGGGGCACGCTGACGCAGGCATCGGCCTGCAGCGCGACCATCCTGCCGAAGCGCCGCTGGCTGGCGAGCTCGGCAGCGGCCACGCCGAAGCGCGTGGCCAGCACGCGGTCGTAGGCGGTGGGCGTGCCACCGCGCTGCACGTGGCCCAGCAGCGTCGTGCGCACCTCGCTGGCCAGCAGCGGCTGCAGCTGCGCGCGCAGCCGCTCGCCCACACCGCCCAGGCGCAGCGGGTCGGGCGAGCCGGCCACGGTGTGCGCCACGGTGAGCGTGCCGCCCACCGGCACGGCCCCCTCGGCCACGCAGATCACGGTTCCGCCGGCGTGCCCGGCCGGGGCCTGGCTCGCGGCTGCCTCGCGCGCACGGCACCACGGCACGAGCACGTCCATCTCGTACGGGAGTTCGGGAATCAGGATCGCGTCGGCGCCCGCTGCGATGCCCGCCTCCAGCGCGATCCAGCCCGCGTAGCGCCCCATCGTCTCGACGATCATCACGCGGTCGTGCGATCGCGCGGTGGTGCGCAGCCGCCCGATGGCCTCGGCCACCACCGCCACTGCGCTGTCGAAGCCGAAGGTGCGCTCGGTGTGCGGCAGGTCGTTGTCGATGGTCTTGGGCACGCCGATCACCGGCAGCCCGCGCGCGTGCAGCCGCGCGGCGATGTCCATCGTGCCGTCTCCCCCGATGGCCAGCACCGCATCGAGCCCACGGGCACGGGCGTGGGCCAGGACGTCGTCGCAGCAGTCGGCCCCGCCATGCTCCGCGTCGTGGAAGGGATCGGCGCGGTTGTGGGTGCCCAGCACCGTGCCGCCCTCGTCCAGGATGTCGGCCACGTCGGCTGCCGACAGATCCCGCATGCGGTTGCGCATCAGCCCGTGAAAGCCCCGCTCGATGCCCGTGACGCGCGCACCGGCGGCCAGCAGCGCCAGCGTGGCCGCACGGATCACGGCGTTCAGCCCCGGGCAGTCCCCGCCGCCGGTGAGGATGCCCAGGTGCAGGGTCATGGCCGGGCGCGCGCCTCAGCGTCGCTGCAGCCAGCGGTCGTGCGCCACCATGCCCACGAGCATCGCCGCGAGGAAGACCACGCCGCTGAGCGCGCCGCCGCCGGCGGCCACGATGGCCGGGCCCGGGCAGTAGCCGCCCACGCCCCAGCCGATGCCGAAGAGCACGCCGCCTGCGATGAGCCGGGTGTCGATCACCTGGCTCGTGGGCAGCTCCATCGCCTCGCCGCTCCAGGCGCGGGCCTGGCGCTTGGCGCGCGCGAAGGCGAACAAGCCCACCGCGATCGCTCCGCCCATCACGAGGGCCAGGCTCGGGTCCCAGGCGCCGAAGAGATCCAGGAAGCCCTTGACCTTGGCGGGCTGCGTCATGCCCGAGGCGATCAGGCCCAGTCCGAAGAGGAGGCCGCTGACGAGTGCGATCAGGTTACTCATGTGGAAGATCTCCCCAGGGGTGCGCGGTGACGGCGTTCAGCCAAGGACATGCCGCAGCACGAAGACGGTGGCGAAGCCCGCGCCCATGAAGGCCAGCACGTTGACCAGCGAGCGCAGCGACAGGCGGCTGAGGCCGCACACGCCGTGCCCGCTCGTGCAACCGTTGCCCATGCGCACGCCCACGCCCACGAGCACCCCGGCGGCCACCAGGGCAACCGTGCCCACGTCCACCGGGCCGGCGGGCAGGGGTGCGGCGAGCTGCCACGCCCACGGCGCCAGCACCAGGCCGAGCAGGAACAGCAGCCGCGTGCGCTCCGGCGCCAGGCTCCTGCCGGCCGTCAGCGCACGCAGCGGGCTGGCCACGATGCCGGCGATCCCGGCCACGCGGCCGTTGCCGAGCACGAAGAGGGCCGAGGCCAGGCCGATGAGCAGGCCGCCTGCGAGGGCATGCCAGGGCGTGAAGGCGTTCCAGTCGATCGTCATGGTGTGTCTTCCTGGGGTGCAGGCCGGTGGGTTGCGCAGCCGCGCGCACCCAGGAGCCGCCAATTATCAGTTGTTGCTTATATACTATACCAACAAGCCTCCTCCCGCACGCCGAATCCGGTGCCTTCCATGACCGAGCCCCGCATCCAGTCCTTCTTCGATCCCGGCACCTTTACGGCCACGCACGTGTTCTGGTGCCCCGGCACGCGCTCGGCTGCCATCGTCGACAGCGTGCTCGACTACGACCCGAAGTCCGGCCGCACCTCCACGGCCTCGGCCGAGCAGGTGCTCGACTTCGTGCGCGCCCAGGGCCTGCAGCTGCAGTGGCACCTGGAGACCCATGCCCACGCCGACCACCTCTCGGCCGCGCCGTGGCTTCAGGCGCGCCTGGGCGGGCGCATCGGCATCGGCGCGCACATCCGCGACGTGCAATCGGTCTTTCGCCAGCTCTTCAACGCCCCGTGGATTCCCACCGACGGCAGCCCCTTCGACGTGCTCTTCGAGGACGGCCAGGTCTTCGAGGTGGGCCACTTGCAGGTGCGCGTGATGCACACGCCCGGCCACACGCCGGCTTGCGTGACCTACGTCGTGGGCGAGCACGCCTTCGTCGGGGACACCCTCTTCATGCCCGACTACGGCACCGCGCGCTGCGACTTCCCGGGCGGGGATGCGCGCACGCTCTACCGCTCGATCCGGCGCGTGCTGGAGCTGCCGCCTGCCACGCGGCTGCACCTGTGCCACGACTACCTGCCCGGCGGGCGCCAGGCGCGCTGGGAGACGACGGTGGCCGAGGAGCGCGCGGCCAACGTGCACGTGCACGAGGGCGTGACCGAGGACGAGTTCGTGGCCATGCGCACGGCGCGTGACCGCACGCTGGGCATGCCGGTGCTGATGCTGCCTTCGGTGCAGGTCAACGTGTGCGCGGGCCAGCTGCCCCCGCCCGAGGGCAATGGCACGCGCTACCTGAAGATCCCGCTGGACGTGCTCTAGGCGTGCCGGCTTCGCCCTCCGCCCCCGAGGCCCTGGTCGCACGCTGGCGCCGCTACCGCGCCGCAGCGCTGGGCGACGATCTCGTGGCCGCGGGGGTGGTCACGGTGCTGCTGGTGCCGCAGAGCCTGGCCTACGCGCTGCTGGCCGGGCTGCCGCCGGTGGCTGGCGTCATGGCCAGCCTGCTGCCGGTGCTGGCCTACGCCGCCTTCGGCTCGAGCACGACGCTGGCCGTGGGGCCCGTGGCGGTGATCGCGATGATGACGGCGCAGGCCATCGCCCCGGTGGCCGCGGCCCACGGCGTGGAGCCCACGCTCGTGGCGGGCGTGCTGGCCGCGCAGATGGCCCTCGTGTTCGTGCTCGCGGCGTGGCTGCGGCTGGACATGCTCGCGGCGCTGCTGGGCGCGCCCGTGCTGCACGGCTTCGTGACGGGTGCAGCGCTCGTGATCGCGCTGGGGCAGCTGCCCGCGCTGCTGGGGCTCAAGGTCTCTGGCCACACCGCCACCGAGATGGCGGGCGCGGCGCTCGCGGCGCTGCGCGCCGGGGGTGCGCAGGCGCTGGCGCCGCATGCCGCCACGGCGGCCGTCGGCCTGGCTGCGCTGGGCCTGCTCGTGGGTGTGCGCCGCCACGGCGCGCGGCTCGGGCGTGCAGCGGGCCTGGGCACGCGCGCAGCGCAACTGCTGGCGCGCGTGGCGCCGATGTTCGTCGTGGTGGCAGCCATCGCCTGGATGGCGCTGGGCCCGGTCGCCTGGCGCGAGGGCGTCGCGCTGGCCGGTCGCATCGACCTGGCCGCCGGGCTGCACGTGGCCCTGCCCTGGCAGGCGCCTGCCGGTGTCTGGCTCGACCTGGTCGGGCCGGCCGTGCTGATCGGCCTGGTGGCCTATGTGGAGAGCCTGGCGGTGGCCGAGGCGCTGGGCGCGCGCCGCGGCGAGCGCGTGCGCCCCAGGCGCGAGCTCTTCGGGCTGGCAGCCGCCAACGCGGCGTCCTCGGTGTCCGGCGGCATGCCGGTGACGGGGGGCTTTGCGCGCAGCATCGTCGCCTTCGACGCCGGCGCGCGCACCCGCCTGGCGGGGGTGTGGACGGCGCTGGGCCTGGCGCTCGTGCTGGCGCTGGCCGGTGAGCTGCTGGGCTGGCTGCCCAAGGCGGTGCTGGCCGCCACCATCATCGTGGCGGTGCTCGGCCTCGTCGACCTGGGCCCGTTTCGCCTGGCCTGGCGCTATGCGCGCGCGGAGTTCGCGCTGATGCTCACGGTGACGGCGCTCACGGTCTTTGTCGGGGTGGAGCCGGCGCTGCTGGCCGGCGTCGTCGCGGCGGTGGCGCTGCTGCTGCGCAACACCGCGCGCCCGCACTGGGCCGAGGTCGGACGGCTGCCGGGCACGGAGGTCTTTCGCAACATCAAGCGCTTTGCCGTGCAGACGCACCCGCACGTGCTGGCGCTGCGCATCGACGAGAGCCTCGTCTTCACGAACTCGCGCTGGCTCGTGGAGACGCTGCTCGAGCAGGTGCTCGCGCGGCCGGCGCTGCGCCACGTGGTGCTGATGATGCCCGGGGTCAACGGCATCGACCTCACGGGGCTGGAGGCGCTGCGCCAGCTGGCCGCGGAGCTGCACGCTCGGGGCATCGCGCTGCACCTGTCGGAGCTCAAGGGGCCGGTGGCCGATCGCCTGGCCGCCGCCGATCTGCCCGCCTGGCTCACGGGGGAGGTCTTCCGCACCCAGCACGAAGCCGACATGGCGCTGGTCAGCCGCACCTGAGGGCCTCGATAATGGCGCGATGAGCGCAGCCTTCGCCCCCCTTCGCAACGACACCTTCCTGCGCGCGTGCCTGCGCCAGCCCACCGAGACGACGCCGGTGTGGCTGATGCGTCAGGCCGGCCGCTACCTGCCCGAGTACCGGGCCACGCGGGCCCAGGCCGGCAGCTTCATGGGGCTGGCCACGAGCGCGCAGTACGCCACCGACGTCACGCTGCAGCCGCTGGACCGCTACGCCCTGGACGCGGCGATCCTGTTTTCCGACATCCTCACCGTGCCCGACGCGATGGGCCTGGGCCTGTCCTTCTCCGAAGGCGAGGGCCCGCGCTTCGAGCGCGTGGTGCGCGACGAGGCGGCGGTGGCGGCGCTGCAGGTGCCCGACATGGACAGGCTGCGCTACGTGTTCGATGCCGTCACGTCGATCCGCCGGGCGCTGGCCGGGCGCGTGCCGCTGATCGGCTTTTCCGGCAGCCCCTGGACGCTGGCCTGCTACATGGTCGAGGGTGGGGGCTCGGACGACTACCGCCTGGTCAAGACGATGCTCTACGCGCGGCCCGACCTCATGGAGCGGGTGCTGGCCATCAATGCCCAGGCCGTGGCGGCCTACCTGAACGCGCAGATCGACGCCGGCGCGCAGGCCGTGATGGTCTTCGACTCCTGGGGCGGGGTGCTGGCCGACGGCGCCTTCCAGCGCTTCAGCCTGCGCTACACGGCCCAGGTGGTGGCGGCGCTGCAGCGCGAGAAGGACGGTGCGCGCATCCCGTGCATCGTCTTCACCAAGGGCGGCGGGCCCTGGCTGCAGGAGATCGCCGGCTGCGGCGCCGACGTGGTGGGCGTGGACTGGACGGTCAACCTCGGCCAGGCGCGCGCACAGCTCGCCGATCGCGTGGCGCTGCAGGGCAACCTGGACCCCAACGTGCTTTTCGCGCCGCCCGAGGCGGTGGCGCGCGAGGCCTGCGCGGTGCTCGACAGCTTCGGCCGGCCGCAGCGGGCCGACGGCTCCTGGGGAGGCCACGTCTTCAACCTCGGGCACGGCATCAGCCGCTTCACGCCGCCCGAGCACGTGCAGGCGCTGGTGGAGGCCGTGCACCGCCATGGACGCCGCCTGCGCGAGCCTCGGTGAGTTGCGCCCGGGCGCGTGAGTGAGCGCTCAGGGCTTGACTTATCCCCAAAATCTGCGTTTGAGCAGGCGCAAGGCCTGTGCCCGACCGGCTTCACCGGGCCACCGGTGCGCGTGGTCTAAGTCTTTGATTCATAAGGGATCGCCCGGGTGCTGCGAAATCGGGCATTGAACTGCGGAGCCCCGCAAATCAAGGCCTTCCGGCCGGCCGACCGGGCTTGTCCACAAAGTTATCCACAGAAACCGTGGACAACCCAAAAGGCTCGCTGTATCAACCACTTGGCTCGTGTTCCTCAAGTCTCGTGCGGGCTGTCGGGGCCGGGTCGCCGGGGATGAGGCGATGAGTGGTCCGGCCATCGTGCGCGTGGCGGTGGACACGCCCCAGCACGCGGCGCTGGCCAGCGTGCTCGACTACACGTGCGAGCAGGCGCTGCCCGCCGGCACGCTGGTGCGCGTGCCGCTGGGCGCGCGCACCGTCACGGGCGTCGTCTGGCCCGACGCACCGGCCGATGCCGCCAGGGCCGCCACGGTCCCGGCGCCCGCAAGCGGCGCCAAGGGGGAGCGCACGCTCAAGCCCCTGGCGGAGGCGATGCAGGCCGCGCCGCCGCTGCCCGAGGCCTGGTGCCGGCTCGTGGCGTTTGCCGCCGGCTACTACCAGCGCGGGCTCGGCGAGCTGGCGCTGTCCATCCTGCCGCCCGAGCTGCGCCGGCTCGACGCCACCCAGCTCGCGCGGCGCGTGGCCCGCCTGCACCGCGGCGCGGACGCACCTGCGCACAAGGCCGCGCTCCGGGAGGGCGCAGGCCCGCCCGACGGCGTGGCCGCGGCGCCGGCACCCACCGAGGAGCAGCTGGCCGTGCTCGCGGCCTGGCGAGCCGACCCGCTGCGCCCGGTGCTCCTGCACGGCGCCACCGGCAGCGGCAAGACCGAGGTGTACCTGCGCGCGGCCGAGCAGGCGCTGGCCGCCGGGCGCCAGGTGCTGATGCTGGTGCCCGAGATCAACCTCACGCCCCAGCTCGAGCAGCGCCTGCGCCAGCGCTTTCCGCAGCGCCTGCTCGTGAGCCAGCACAGCGCGCTGACGCCTGCGCAGCGGCTGCGCGCCTGGCTGCTGGCCCACCTCGGGCAGGCCGACATCGTGCTGGGCACGCGGCTGGCCGTCTTCACGCCGCTGCCGCGCCCGGGCCTGGTGATCGTCGACGAGGAGCATGACCCGTCCTTCAAGCAGCAGGAGGGGGCGCGCTACTCCGCCCGCGACCTGGCTGTTGCGCGCGCCCGGCTCGAAGGCGTGCCGGTCGTGCTCGGTTCGGCCACGCCGTCGCTGGAGTCGTGGTGGCGCTGCCAGCAGGGGCGCTGGCAGCGCCTGGCCATGCCCACGCGCATCGGCGGGGGCGCCATGCCGCGGCTGGAACTGCTGGACATGGGGCGGCTGCCGCGTCCGGCTGCAGGTGCTGCCCCGCCGGTGCTGGCCCCGCAGCTGCTGGATGCGATCCAGGCGCGCATCGCGCGCGGCGAGCAAAGCCTGCTGCTGCTGAACCGGCGTGGCTACGCGCCGGTGCTGCACTGCGGCGCGTGCGCATGGAAGAGCCAGTGCCCGCACTGCAGCGCCTGGCGTGTCTTCCACAAGATCGACCGCTCGTTGCGCTGCCACCACTGCGGGCTGGCCGAGCGCGTGCCGCGTGCCTGCCCGGACTGCGGCAACCTCGACCTGGCCCCGGTGGGCCGCGGCACGGAAAAGCTCGAGGAGCAGCTGCGCGCGCTGCTGCCGGGAGCGCGCATCGGGCGCATCGATGCCGACACGACGCGGCTGGCCGGCGCGCTGCAGGCGCAGCTCGCGGCCGTGCACGCAGGCGAGGTGGACGTGCTCGTGGGCACGCAGATGGTGACCAAGGGGCACGACTTTCGCCGCATCACGCTGGTGGCGGCCGTGAACCCGGACGGTGCACTCTTTTCCAGCGACTTCCGCGCCCCCGAGCGGCTCTTTGCGCTGCTGATGCAGGCTGCCGGCCGTGCCGGCCGCGACGCGGGCGTTGCCGCGGGCAGCCAGATGTGGGTGCAGACCTGGCACCCTTCACACCCCGTCTTCCAGGCGCTTGGCCGCTACGACTACGAGGCCTTCGCGCAGCGCCAGCTGCAGGAGCGCGAGGCCTCGGGCCTGCCGCCGTACTCGCACCTGGCGCTCGTGCGTGCCGAAGCCCGCACGGTGCAGGCCGCCACCGCCTTCCTCCAAGCCGCCGCCGAGGCCGCGCGCGGGTTGCCCGACGCCGGCCAGGTCGCCGTCTACGCGCCCGTGCCGCCCCCCGTGGCGCGCGTGGCCGACGTGGAGCGCGTGCAGATGCTCGTGGAGTCGGGCTCCAGGAGCGTGCTGCAGCGCTGGCTTGCGGCGTGGCTGCCGCAGATCCATGCGCTGCGCAGCGCGCACCGCGGCGTGCTGCGCTGGGCGGTGGACGTGGATCCGCAGGCGATCTGAGGCGCGCGCCCTCAGCCTGGCGGCGTCACCCCCAGCAGCCACGCCGCCAGCGTGAAGGTCACGAAGGCGCCGCAGGTGCTGGCCAGGATGATGCGCGCCACGCGGCCGTTGTCGGCCCCGAAGCGCTCGGCCAGCAGCGACACGTTGCTCGCGCTGGGCAGCGCCGCCGTGAGCGTCAGCAGCAGCACCTGGAAGCCCGACAGCGGCGCGCCCAGCGCGCGCGCCGAGGCCGCCAGCGCGAGCACCAGCAGCGGGTGCACGAGAAGCTTGATGGCTGCCACCGGCAGGTACAGCGCAGCGGGCGTGCGCGTGTGCGCGTGCTGGCCCGCGCGCCACAGCACCGCCCCGATCGTGAACAGCGCCACCGGCGTGGCCGATTCGGCCAGCATGCGCACGATCACCTCCGGCGGGCCCGCCAGCCGAAAACCCGATACCGAGGCCGCCGCCCCGAGGGTGATGGCCCAAGGCAGCGGGTTGCTCAGCGCGCCGCGAAGCGCCTTGAGCGCGGCCGCGCGTGCGCCCTGGCCGGAGGCGTCGTGCGCCTGCGCCAGCGCGATGCACAGCGAGCTCGTCACGAACATGTCGGCCAGCACGGTGCAGATGATCACGCCCGCGGCCTGCGGCCCGAGCAGCGCCACGAGCAGCGGCACCCCCATGAAGCCCGAGTTCGGGAAGGCCGCCACGAGCGCGCCGAAGGCTGCGTCCTTCAGGTGCACACGGTCACTGAGCGTGACAGCCACCGTGAAGAAGACGATGACCAGCGCGGCCAGCACGTAGACGGCCAGCACCGCCGGGTTGAGCAGCTCCACCAGCGGCGTGTGCATGCCGAAGCGAAACAGCATGCACGGCAGCGCGAAATACAGCACGAAGGCGTTCAGCCCCGGGATGGCGGAGGCCGGCAGCACGCCCTGGCGCGCAGCCAGCCAGCCGCACAGCACGAGCGCGAAGAAGGGAACCGTGACCGACAGGATGGCCTGCATGGGAAGGGCGATTGTCGCAAGCGCGCCGATGCCTCCCGGGGTTGGCGCCACAATGCCGGCGGATGTTCCAGGAGCCTGCGATGAATCCCCCCTCCCGTGGTCCCGTGCGCCGGGTGCTCGGCGGCCTGTGGCGCGCCGTCGATGGCACGCGCCGGCTCGTCTTCAACCTGCTGTTCCTGGCCATCGTCGCGGCGATCGTGGCCGCGGCCGTGGGCGGCGGCCCGAAGCGGCTGCAGGAGCGCACGGTGCTCGTGCTCGACCTGAAGGGGCCGATCGTCGAGCAGACGCCCGGCGGGGCGCGCGATGCGGCGCTCAAGCGCCTGACGGGCGAGGAAGACAACCAGGTGCGGCTGCGCGACGTGGTGGGGGCGCTGGACTGGGCTGCCGGCGACGCGTCGATCGAGCGCGTGCTGCTCGTGCTCGACGACTTCGCCGGCGCGGGGCTGCCCACGCTGCGCGAGGTGGCCGCGGCCGTCGAGCGCGTGAAGGCCGCGGGCAAGCAGGTGGTGGCCTGGGGGTCCTCCTACAGCCAGAGCCAGTACTACCTCGCCGCGCACGCCAACGAGGTCTACCTGCACCCCATGGGTGGCGTGGCGCTGCAGGGCTACGGGCGGCTGCGCAACTACTACCGCGACGCCTTCGAGCGCCTGGGCGTGAGCGCCAACGTCGTGCGCGTGGGCCGCTACAAGAACGCCGGCGAGCCCTTCTTCGCCAATGCGCCTTCCAAGGAGACGCTGGAGTCGGAGGCCTACCTCTACGACGCCCTGTGGGGCCTGTACACCTCGGGCGTGGAGCGTGCGCGCAAGCTCGAGGCGGGCTCCATCCAGCGCGGGATCGACGCGCTGCCCGGCAGCCTGAAGGCCGTGGGCGGCGACCTGGCCAAGCTCGTGCTGCAGGAGCGGCTGGTCGATGGCCTGAAGACGCGCGACGAGCTGCGCGCGCTCCTGCTGGAGCGCGGCGTGCCCGACGAGCAGGGCAAGACCTTCCGCCAGGTGGGCCTGGCCGAGTACCTGGCCCACGTCAAGCCGCCTGCCAAGGGCGACGTGGTGGGCATCGTCGTGGCCGAGGGCGAGATCAGCGACGGCTTTGCCCCGCCGGGGCGCATCGGCGGGCGCTCCACGGCCGAGCTCATCCGCAAGGCGCGCGAGGACGAGCGCGTCAAGGCGCTCGTGCTGCGCGTGGACTCCCCCGGGGGCAGCGCCTTCGGCTCGGAGCTCGTGCGCCGCGAGCTCGAGCTCACGCGCTCGGCGGGCAAGCCGGTGGTGGTCTCGATGGGAGACCTCGCTGCCTCGGGCGGCTACTGGATCGCGATGGCGGCTGACCAGGTGATCGCCGACGCGGCCACGATCACGGGCTCCATCGGTGTCTTCGGCATGCTGCCCACGGCTCCCGGGCTCATGGACAAGCTGTCGGTGCGCACGGGCGGCCACTCCACGACCTGGCTGGCCACGGCCTACGACCCGCGCCGGCCGCTGGATCCGCGCTTCGCGCAGGGCGTCGAGCTGGCCATCGGCCACATCTACACCGACTTCATCGCCCGCGTGGCCGCCGCGCGCAAGAGCACGCCCGAGAAGATCGACGAGGTCGCGCAGGGCCGGGTGTGGACGGGCCAGCAGGCCCTGGAGCGCGGGCTCGTCGACCGCACCGGCTCGCTGCGCGAGGCCGTGCAGCAGGCCGCAGCACTGGCCAAGCTCGACGAGAAGGCGCCGCTGCGCTGGATCGAGCGCGAGCCCGGGCGCCTGGCGCAGCTCGCCTCGTTGCTGGAGACGCGCCTGGTGCAGGCCGCGGTGCACGCGCTCGGGCGCGAGCTCGGGGCGGACTTCGCGCGCGGCTGGGCCACCCTGCTGCCGCCAGGGGGCGCCGCCAGCCCGCTCGCAGGTGCTCCAGGTGGCCTCGGGGCTGCGCCCGCCGGGGCGGCAGGGTTGTCCGTCCTGGCTGGCGCATCCGGCCAGGAGCTGGGCTGGCTGCTCGAGTCGCTGCAGCGCCGCGGCCCAGGCGCCGCCTTCACGCACTGCCTGTGCCGGGCTGAACCGTGACGGCGCCTCCCGCGGGGCTCAACCCCGCGCAGGCGCGCGCGGTGCACCACCTGCACGGGCCCTGCCTCGTGCTGGCGGGCGCCGGCTCGGGCAAGACGCGCGTGATCGTGCACAAGATCGCGCGGCTGCTCGATACGGGCACCGAGCCCGCGCGCGTGGCGGCCATCACCTTCACGAACAAGGCTGCCGCAGAGATGCGCGAGCGCGCGCGCGCGCTCGTGGGCCCGCGCGCGGCCAAGGACCTGGTCGTGTGCACCTTCCACGCGCTGGGGGTGCGCATGCTGCGCGCCGACGGCACGCGCATCGGGCTCAAGGCCAACTTCTCCATCCTGGACGCCGACGACGTGCTGGGCGTGCTGCGCGAGGCCGGTGGCACCACCGATGCCAAGCTCGCCCGGGCCTGGCAGTCGCAGATCAGCCTGTGGAAGAACCAGGGGCTCAACGCCGCGCAGGCGCTGGCCGTGGCGCAGGACGAGCACGAGCAGACGGCCGCGCGCGTGATGCAGCGCTACGCCGAGCGGCTGCTCGCGTTCCAGGCCGTGGACTTCGACGACCTGATCGGTCTGCCCCTGGCGCTTCTGGCGCGCGACGAGGAGGCGCGTGCGAAGTGGCAGCAGGCCTTTGCGCACGTGCTCGTGGACGAGGTGCAGGACACCAACGCCGTGCAGTACGAGCTGCTCAAGGCGCTGGTGGGGCGCCAGGGTGTCTTCACCGCCGTGGGCGACGACGACCAGAGCATCTACGGCTGGCGTGGCGCGACGCTGGAGAACCTCAAGCGCCTGCCGCAGGACTACCCGAAGCTCGAGGTCATCGCGCTGGAGCAGAACTACCGCTCCACGGGCGCCATCCTGCGCGCGGCCAACCACGTGATCGCGGCCAACCCGAAGCTCTTTGCCAAGAAGCTGTGGAGCGAGCTCGGCGAGGGCGAGCCGGTGGCGCTGCTGGAGTGCGACGGCGAGGAGCACGAGGCCGAGCGCGCCGTCTCGCGCATCCGCGCGCTGCGCGCCAGCGGCGCCGCGCCGAAATGGGCCGACTGCGCCGTGCTCTACCGCGCCAACCACCAGGCCCGGGCGTTCGAGCAGAAGCTGCGCGCCGCGCAGATTCCCTACAAGGTCTCGGGCGGCCAGAGCTTCTTCGACCGCGCCGAGATCCGCGACCTGTGCGCGTGGCTGCGCCTGCTCGTCAACGCCGACGACGACCCGGCGTTCCTGCGCGCCGTGACCACGCCCAAGCGCGGCATCGGCCACCAGACGCTGGCCACCCTGGGCGAGTTCGCCGCGCGCTGGAAGACGAGCCTGTTCGAGGCGCTCTTCTCGGCGAGCCTGCCCACGGTGCTGCGCGACAAGGCGCTGCACGCGCTGCACGAATTCGGTCGCGAGGTGCGCGAGCTGGAGTACCGCGCGCGGATGACCGAGGGCGAAGAGGCCGCGCGCGCCTTCCTGATGGAGTGGCTCAAGGCCATCGGCTATGAGCAGCACCTGCTCGACACGGAGGACAGCGAGAGGCTCGCGGCCTCGCGCTGGAGCAACGTGATCGACTTCGTCGACTGGATCGCCAGGCGCTGCGGCGGCCAGCTCACGCAGGAAGGCGGCACCTTCGAGACCGAGCGCCAGAGCGTGCTGCAGGTGGCGCAGACCATCAGCGTCATCATCAGCCTGGCCGAGCGCGAGAAGGACGCCGACGTGGTGACCCTGTCCACGCTGCACGCGGCCAAGGGCCTGGAGTGGCCGCACGTGGTGCTGGCCGGTGTCAACGAGGGGCTGCTGCCCTTTGCCGGCGGCGAGGAGGCGCTCACGCCCGAGCGGCTGCACGAGGAGCGGCGACTCATGTACGTGGGCATCACGCGTGCGCGCCGCACGCTGGCCGTCTCCACCCTGCGCCGGCGCAAGCGCGGGCGCGACACGGTGGCGGGTGTGCCCAGCCGTTTCATCGCCGAGATGCGACTGGACGAGGGCGAGGGCCCGAAGGAGAGCCCGCGCGAGCGGCTGCGCCGGCTGCGCGAGCAGCTCACCGAGTCTGTGGCCGCAGCAGGTACAGACCCGAGCCCATGATGGCGGCGATGCCCGCCCACGCCAGCGCGTTGGGCACGTCGCCCCACACCAGCCAGCCCGCGGCCACCGCCATCAGCAGCCCGCTGTAGCGAAAGGGCGCCACCGCCGAGAGCTCGCCGATGCGCGTGGCCTGGATGACGAGGTGGTAGCCGGCAGCCAGGAACACCGCCGCGGCCGCCAGCACGGCCAGCTGCCGCAGCCCCATCGGCACCCAGCCCTGCGCCAGCGTGACGGCGCCGGCCAGCGTCGTCACGGCCAAGGCCGTAGCCAGCGTCACCGCCAGCGAGGGCACGCTGGCCGGAACGTGGCGCGTGAGCATGTCGCGCAATGCGTGCAGTGCGGTGCCGCCCAGGCACAGCCAGGCCCAGGCGTTGAAGCCCTCCAGGCCCGGTTGCACCACGAGCAGCACGCCGGCAAAGCCCAGGGCCACGGCGGCCCAGCGCCAGCGCCCCACGCGTTCGCCCAGCAGCAGCGCGGCAGCCAGCGTGATCACCAAAGGTGTGGCCATGTTGATCGCCGTGGCGTTGGCCAGCGGCAGGTGAAACAGCGACAGCAGGTAGGCAAAGGTTGCCAGCGCGTCCACGCCCGCGCGCCAGCCCACCGTGCGACCGGCCCTGCGCAGGCTCGACAGCGGCGTGGCCGTGGCACGCATCACGGTGAGCACGAGCGCGGTGGCCATCACCCCGCGCACGAAGATGAGCTGCCCGGCCGGCAGCCAGGCGCTGGCCACCTTCACGAGCGTGTCGTTGACGATGAAGCACGCCATGGCCGCCGTCATCAGGCGGATGCCGCGCAGGTTGGCCAGGTGGGCGGTTGCCGGGTCGGACAAGGGGCAGGCTGCCGGGACGACCCGGTTCAGAAGAGCACGGTCAGCCGCAGCCAGCCCTCGGGCAGCAGCGCCACGATGCGCGCCTCGAGCCATTTGTCCGCGCCCGTCAGGATGGCCACGCCCATGGCGCCCAGCAGCAGCGCAAAGCCCGTCTTGATGCGCGCCACGCGTGCCAGCAGCCAGCCGCGTGCGCGCAGGAACCCCGCGCGCGAGGCGTAGGCCACGATCACCAGCGGCACCGCCGCCCCGATGCCGAACAGGCCGAGGATCACGCCCCCGCGCACGCCGCCGCCCTCGCTGGCCACGAGGGTGAGCGCCGAGGCCAGCAGCGGCCCCGAGCACGGGCTCCAGACCAGCCCCAGCAGCGCGCCCATCCCGAGTGCGCCCGCGAGCGAACCTCCCGACAGGCGCGAGGACGCGGCCTGCGCGCCGCTGGCCAGCGGGGTCATCATCTGCGTGAAGCGTTCGCTCCAGGCCGGCACCAGCATCACCGCAGCCAGCGCCACGAGCAGCCAGCCGCCCACGGCGCGCACGTGGTCGCCGTCCAGACCGAGAGCCGGCCCTGCCAGGCCCACGAGCACGCCGATGCCGGCGAAGGAAAGCGCCATGCCCAGGCCCATGGCCACCGGTGCCAGGCGGTTGGCCTGAAGCGCTCCGCCCACCACCAGCGGCAGAAGCGGGAACACGCAGGGGTTGAGCGTGGTCAGGCTGCCGGCGGCCAGGCTCAGGGCCGCCTGGGGCAGGGACAGGCTCAACGACATGGCCGCAGCCGTCGTCGTGTCAGCCGGTCACAGCGCCGCGCGCAGCGCGGTGCGGAACTTCTCCGCCGAGGTGTCGCCCGCCAGGCGGGCACGTTCGTCCTTGCCCCGGAAGACGACCATCGTCGACTGGCTGCGCACACGCAGCGTCTTGCGCAGCGCCTTCTCCTTGTCGTAGTCGGCCACGAGCAGCAGCACGTCCAGGCCCTTGTCGGCCTGCAGCTGCGCGATCGCCTTCTCCTGCTGCTTGCAGGTGCCGCACCACTCGGCGTGGAAATGCACCGCCACCGGTTGGCCGGCGGCCTGCGCAGCAGCCAGGGCCTGTTCGGAGTAGGGCTTGACCTCGAGTGCCTGGGCCAGCAGTGCCCAGCCGGCCAGGCAGGCGGCCAGGCTTGTGCGCACGAGAGTCTTTGGCAACGCAAACATGAGGCGGTCCTTTCGCGTCAACGTGTCGGGGATCGGGCGTCGAGGTTAGCAGCCCGGCAGGCCGGCTGCGCAAGCGCCGTCAGCCCACCACCAGCCCGGCGTGGTCGGCCGCTTCGCAGCGCCCCACCACCGCCGCCGCATCGAAGCCGTGGCGCCGGAAGATCGCCAGCACCGCGTCCACCGCCCCTGGCTCGCAGGCCACGAGCAGCCCGCCGCTGGTCTGCGGGTCGGTCAGCAGCGCGCGGTCCTCGGGGGCGAAGCTCTCGGGCAGGCTCACGTCGCGGCCGTAGCCGGCCCAGTTGCGCCCGGAGGCACCGGTCACATAGCCCTGGCTCGCCAGCGCGCGCACGCCCGGCAGCAGCGGCACGGCCGGCCAGTCCAGCCGCACCCGCAACCCCGCGCCGCGCGCCATCTCCAGGGCGTGGCCCGCCAGGCCGAAGCCCGTGACATCCGTCAGCGCATGCACGCCGGGCAGCTCGGCGAGCTCCGGGCCGGGCGTGTTGAGCCGGGTGGTGGTCTCGATCATGCGTGCGTAGCCGGCCTCGCCGAGCTCGCCCTTCTTGAGCGCCGCGCTCATCACGCCCACGCCCAGCGCCTTGCCCAGCACGAGCACGTCGCCGGCCTTCGCGTCCGCGTTGCGCCGCACGCGCGAGGGGTGCACGAGGCCGAGCGCCACCAGGCCGTAGATCGCCTCCACCGAGTCGATCGTGTGGCCCCCGGCAATCGGGATGCCGGCGGCGCGGCACACCGAGGCACCGCCCTCGAGCACGCGCCCGATGGTGGCGGTGGACAGCACGTTGATGGGCATGCCCACCAGGGCCAGCGCAAGGATGGGCCGACCGCCCATCGCGTAGACGTCGCTGATGGCGTTGGTGGCCGCAATGCGCCCGAAGTCGAAGGGGTCGTCGACGATGGGCATGAAGAAGTCGGTGGTGGCGATCAGCGCCTGCTCGTCGTTGAGGCGGTAGACGGCGGCGTCGTCGGCCGTCTCGATGCCCACGAGCAGCTCGGGCGGGATCGGCATCGCGGCCGTGCCCTTGAGGATCTCGGAGAGCACGCCCGGGGCGATCTTGCAGCCGCAGCCTCCGCCGTGGGACAGCGAGGTCAGGCGCGGCTCGGCGGCGGGGGCAAGGGGTTCGGGGGCGTTCATGTCGGGGATCCTTTCAGGCAGGGCGTGCCAGCAGCGGGTCGAGCACCGCGCGCAGCGCGGCGGCTTCGGCCTGCGGCTCGAAGCGGCCCTGCAGCAGCTCGGTCTGGTGCAGCAAGGCACGCAGCATATCGGGCTCGCGGCGCAGTTGCCCAAGCATGCGGGCCAGCGCCTGGGCATCGCCCGGCTCGAAGTAGCCCGCGTAGCCGGGCCCCAGCAGCCCGACGTTGCCATCGATGCGCGAGGCCAGCACGGGCGTGCCGCTCCTGAGCGCCTCGATGACCACGTGGGCGCCGCCTTCCATCCGGCTCGGGTGCACGAGCACATGCGCGGCCTGGATGCGCGCGCGCGCCCGGGCGTGGGGCAGGCCGCCGAGCCAGCGGTAGGCGGGGCAGGCCCGGGCCAGGGCCTGCGCCTGCTCGCCAAGCTGTGCATCCAGGGCGCGGCCGATGTGGTCGATGCGGATGTCCGCCCGGTCGCCGAGCAGGCGCACCGCGGCAAAGAGCGTGAGCGGGTCCTTCTCGGGGCGCAGGTGCCCCACCGCGACCGCACGCAGCCAGCGCTGCGGCTTGTCGGCCCGGCTTGTGAGCCGGCTGCACGACTGCAGCACCAGGCGGCAGCGCGCCCGCAGCGCCTCGGGCAGGCTGCGTGCGCCCAGGTCGTTGAGCACCACGAGCGCGTCGGCGAGCTGCAGCGAGCGTTGCGCCTGGGCGTCGGTGGCGATGTCGCGGTACAGGTCGGTGCCCGTGAGCGCGACGACGAGCGGCGCGCGCGGATGCGCCTGGCGCCAGGCGGCGATCGACTCGGCCGAGCGCCTGGCGTGCAAGGCGAGCATCGCGTCGGCCGGCGCATCGCCCGCGGCCCAACTCGCCGCCAGACGCACGCGGTAAGCTGGCGCGAGCAGCCTGGCCCAGCGCCGGGCGGTCTGCCAGTTGCCGTTGTTGGCGTCGGCCAGGGCCGGCGTGACGAGGACGAGAGACTTCTTGCGATGCACCCGCCAAGCGTAACCCCCTTGCCGGACGCCGCGTGGCTCGCGCGACGTGGGGATGCGGCTGCGCTCGAGCCGCTGCTGCACCAGGCGCGGG
This sequence comes from Rubrivivax sp., assembly GCA_040400855.1. Taxonomy (GTDB): domain Bacteria; phylum Pseudomonadota; class Gammaproteobacteria; order Burkholderiales; family Burkholderiaceae_C; genus Rubrivivax. Next base: position 12,941 of record JBBAPJ010000009.1, on the reverse strand, counting down.
CCGACACGCTGGCGATGTTCGCGCGCTGGGAGCGCGCCCTGCCCGAGCTGGCGGTTCCCTTGGACGAGACGCTCAACCTGCCGCTGTGGGAGCTCGGCCACATCGGCTGGTTCCAGACGCGCTGGCTCGAGCGCCAGCCGCTGTGGGCGCAGGGCCTGCGCGCCGACCCCGATCGGCCGCTGCGCCCCGCCCGCCCGGCGCAGTCCGATGCCTGCTTCGACTCCACGCGCGTGGCGCACGCCGCGCGCTGGGACCTGGCGCTGCCCGGGGCGGGCGCACTGCGTGAGGAACTGGCCACCGGGCTGGCTTCCACGCTGGCGCTGCTGGCGCAGGCGCGCAGCGCCGAGGAGCGCTACTTCTTCCATCTCGTGCTGCTGCACGAGGACATGCACCACGAGGCGGCGCTGTACATGGCGCGCACGCTGGGCGTGCCGGTGGAGGATGCACGCTGGCAGGCCCGGCCCCTGCCCGAGCCGCCAGCGGCCCTGACGCTGCCGGCCGGGCGCTGGCGTGCGGGCTGCACGGGCGCGCTCGCCGAGGAGGGCTTTGCCTTCGACAACGAAGTCGGGGTGCACGAGGTGGAGCTGCGGGCTTGCGAAATCGATGCGCAGGCCCTGCGCTGGGCCGAGTTCCTGCCCTTCTTGGAAGCGCGCGGTTACGCCGACGCCCGCTGGTGGAGCCCGCAGGGCTGGCACTGGCTGCACGCAGCCGCGCCACGCTGGCGCACATTGGCTGCGGCCGGGGCGCCCGCAGCCGAGCCGCCGGCCGCCGGCGACGAGACAGGGCCCGTGCCGCGCTACCTGCGCCGGCGCGGGCAGCGCTGGCAGACCTGGCGCGACGGGCGCTGGCAGCCCCTGGTGCAGGAGGAGGCTGCGTGCCACCTGTCCTGGCACGAGGCACAGGCCTGGTGCAGCTGGGCGGGCCGGCGGCTGCCCACCGAGCACGAGTGGCAGCGTGCCGCCTGCACGCATCCGGACAGTTTTGCGTGGGGCCAGGTGTGGGAGTGGACGGGCAGCGCCTTCGCCCCCTACCCGGGCTTCGAGCCGCATCCCTACCGGGACTACTCGGCGCCGTGGTTCGACGGCCGCCCGGTGCTCAAGGGCGCCTCGTGCCTGACGCAGCCGCGCATGCGCAGCCTGCGCTACCGCAACTTCTTTGCCGCGCACCGCAACGACCTGCCGGCGGGCTTTCGCACCTGCGCCGCCTGAGGGCTGCGGCTGGCCGCCACGGGCCCGCTCAGCCCGACGCCAGGAACACGCCGAACCAGCCGGCCTCGTCGCACCAGTGGTGCAGCTGCCCGAAGCCGGCCGAGCGCAGCAGCGCCTCGAAGCCTGCCACGGTCCACTTGTAGGAGTTTTCGGTGTGGATGCGCTCGCCCGCGGCGAAGCGGCGCTGCGCCCCGCTCCAGGTCACGGTGAGGCTGCGCCGGGCCTCCAGGTGCATCTCGATGCGCGCGTGCGCCTCGTCGTAGACGGCCAGGTGCTGCCACTCGCGCAGCCTGAAGTCGGCCCCGAGCAGCCGGTTCAGGTGGTTGAGCAGGTTCAGGTTGAAGGCCGCCGTGATGCCCAGCGCGTCGTCGTAGGCAGCCTCCAGCACTTCCACCGGCTTGACCAGGTCCACGCCGATGAGCAAGGCCCCGCCGGCGGCTGCCTCGCGCGCCTGCACGAGCAGGCGCTGTGCCTGGACGGGGTCGAAGTTGCCGATGCTCGAGCCGGGGTAGAACACCACCGCGGGGCCGGCCACCACACCCGAGGGCAGCGACAGCCGCGCGGAGAAGTCCAGCCCGATGCCGGTCATGCGCATCGCGGGGAATTCGCGCTGCAGGCATTGCAGCGACTGGCGCAGGAACTCCACCGAGATGTCCACCGCCACGTAGTGGCTCGGCGCGAAGCTGCCGAAGAGCCGCGCCGCCTTGGCGCAGTTGCCTGCCCCGAGGTCCACGAGCGCGGGCGCCGGCCCGGTGGCAGCCAGCGCCGCCTGCGCGATCGCCTGGCCATGGCGCGCGAAGATGGCGGCTTCGGTGCGCGTGGGGTAGTACTCGGCCGTCTCGGTGATGGCGTCGAACAGCCGCGAGCCCAGCGGGTCGTAGAAGAACTTGGGCGAGACGTGTGCGGCCGGTGCGAGCAGCCCCGCGGCGGCCTCTGCGGCCAGCGCGCGGTCGTCGATGCGGTGCAGTTGCAGGAAGTCGGGCGTTCTCACGGCGGCAGGCAATGGGCGATGGGGCGGTGGCCGGGGCTGGCGAGGTGGACAACGACAGCGGTACAAGCCCGCGCGGCGCACTCTAGCAGCGGCCTCGCGCTAGAGTGGATGGCTTTCCTCCCCGCAGCCTGCCTGCCGCACCTCCCAGGAGCCACCCATGATCAGCCTGTCCCCCTCGCGCACGCTCAAGGCGCTGATGACCTGCGCACTCGTCACCTTCGGGGCGATATCGCACGCCCAGCAGGTCTTTCGCGTGACCACGATCCCCGAGGAGGCGGCCACCGAGCAGGTGCGCAAGTTCACGCCGCTGGCGGCCTACCTCGAAAAGCGCCTGGGCATGAAGGTGGAGTTCACGCCCGTCACCGACTACCCGGCGGCGGTGGAGGCGCTGGTCAACAAGCGTGTGGATCTCGTCTGGTTCGGCGGCTTCACGCATGTGCAGGCGCAGCTGCGCTCGGGCGGCAAGATCGTGCCCATCGCGCAGCGCGAGGAGGACACCAAGTTCCAGTCTGTCTTCATCGCCAAGACCGACTCGGGCATCAAGCAGCTCTCCGACCTCAAGGGCAAGCAGGTGAGCTTCGGCTCGGCCAGCAGCACCTCGGGGCACCTCATGCCGCGGCACTTCCTGCTGCAGGCCAACCTCAACCCGGAGAAGGACTTCCGGCGCATCGCCTACAGCGGCGCGCACGACGCCACCATCGCCTCCGTGGTCAGCGGCCGGGTGGATGCGGCGGCGCTGGACATCACCGTGTGGCGCAAGTTCGTCTCGGAAAACAAGGTCGACACCAAGGCGGTGGACGTCTTCTACACCACGCCCACCTTCTTCAACTACAACTGGTCGATGCACGCCGACGCGCCCGCCGAGCTGCGCCAGCGCGTGCAAAAGGCGCTGCTCGACCTGGACGCCTCCACGCCCGAGGGCCGTGAGATCCTGCAGCTCAACCGCGCCACGCGCTACATCCCGACCTCGCCCGAGAACTACAAGGGCCTGGAGTCGGCGGGCCGCAGCGCCGGGCTGATCTGAGCGATGTGAGGCCCGCGTGCACGCGCACCCGCGTGCGGCGTGCCACGCACAGGAAGGGAAGCCCTTGAAGATCGAACTTCAGGCCTTGCAGGCGCGCCATCCGGCGGCGCGAGCGGGTGCCCCGGCGGCGCTGCGCGGGCTGAGCCTGCAGGTGGACGCCGGCGAGCAGGTGGCCGTGATCGGCCCCTCGGGCTCGGGCAAGACGACGCTGCTGGCGGCCATGGCCTGCGCGCTGGCGCCCGCCGGCGGCACGCTGCACCTGGACGGCAGCCAGCCCTGGGGGCTGTCGCGCCGGGCGCTGCAGCGGCTGCGCGGGCAGCTGTGCCTGGCCCCGCAGGTGCCGCCGCTGCCGCCGCGCCAGCGCGTGGTCACCTCGGTGCTGGCGGGGCGGCTGCCGGCGATGAGCCTGTGGACGAGCCTGCGCAGCCTCTTCTACCCGGTGGACATCCCGGCGGCGCACGAGGCGCTGGAGCGCTTCGACCTGGCCGACAAGCTCTTCGAGCGCGTGGACCGGCTCTCCGGGGGTGAGCGCCAGCGCGTGGGCCTGGCGCGCGTGCTGCTCGCGCCCGCGCGGCTGTGGCTCGTGGACGAACCGCTGTCGGCGCTGGACCCCACGCGTGCACGCCAGGCCATCGGCACGCTCGTGGGGCAGGCGCGCGAGCGCGGCGTCACGCTCGTGGCCACGCTGCACCAGGTGGACGTGGCGCTGGCGCATTTCCCGCGCATCGTCGGGCTGCGCCAGGGCGAGCTCGCCTTCGACCTGCCGGCCGCGCAGGTCACGCCCGAGCGGCTTCGAGCCCTCTACGCGCAGCACGAGCACGAGCTGCTCGGTGCGCCGAGCGCCGACGGTGGGGGTGAGGGGCCGGCCGCGCCCGCTGCGGCCCCGGCCGCCCCGGCGATGCACTGCCGCTGAACCGGAGCGCGCCGCGAACGTGAACGCCCCCGCCGTCCTCACAGCCCCCGCGCAGCGCGACCCGGCGTGGCTCGGGCGCGTCTTCTGGACGCTGGCCGCACTCGTGCTGCTGTGGCCGCTGGCGGTGGCCACCGAGTTCCGCCCCTGGGTGCTCTTCGAGGCCGACAACCGCAAGGTAACGGCGCAGTTCCTGGCAAGCTTCCTGCCGCCGGCGCACGCACCGGACTTCCTGGCCATGGTGGCACGCGAGACCTGGCGCACGGTGGCCATCGCCACCGTCGGGATGACGCTGGCGCTCGTGGTGGCGCTGCCGCTGACGCTGCTGGCCACGCGGGTGCTGTCGGTGTCGGCGCTGTCGGGCCGCATGGCGCGCATGCCCTGGCTCGTGCGCCAGCTCGCGCGCTGGACCCTCGTGGCGCTGCGCAGCGTGCCCGAGCTCGTCTGGGCGCTCGTCTTCGTGCGCGTGGTGGGCCTGGGCCCCACGGCCGGTGTGCTGGCCATTGCCCTGACCTACGGCGGGATGCTCGGCAAGGTCTACGCCGAGATCCTGGAAAGCGGCGAGGACCACGCCACGCGCAGCCTGCTGCGCAACGGCAGCTCGCGGCTGCAGGCCTTCTTCTACGGGCTGCTGCCGCAGAACGCCGCCGAGCTCACGAGCTACACCGTCTACCGCTGGGAGTGCGCGATCCGCAGCTCCGTGGTGCTCGGCTTCGTCGGCGCCGGTGGCCTGGGCCAGCAGATGGACAACTCGATGAAGATGTTCAACGGCGGGGAAGTGCTCACGATGCTGGCCGTCTTCGTCGCGCTCGTGGGGCTGGCCGACCGCATCAGCGCCGGCTTGCGCCGCGCGCTCGGGTGAGGAATCGCCGCGATGACCCTGCCCGCCACCCCGCGCGCTGCCAACGAACCCTGGCGGTTGCCGCCGCGCCTGTTCGACGCGCGCTGCCGCGCCTGCTGGTTCGTCGCAGCCGTGCTGGCGCTCGTCGTGGCGAGCTTCTGGAGCCTGGACCTGCAGTGGGGCAACCTGTTCTCGGCCGAGGCCGCGCGTGCGATGGGGCGTTTCTTCGGCGAGTTCTTCCCGCCCGACACGAGCCCGGCCTTCCTGCACAAGGTGGCCGTCGGCGCCTGGGAGACGCTGGCGATCTCGGCCCTGGGCACGGTGCTGGCGGCCGTCGCAGGCCTCGTGCTCGCCCTGCCGGCCAGCCGGCTGCACGCCGGGGATGCGGCCCGGGCGCGTGCGCCCATCCGGCTGCTGCTCAACGCGCTGCGCTCGGTGCCCGAGCTCGTGTGGGCGGCGCTGCTGCTGATCGCCGCAGGCCTGGGCCCCTTTGCCGGCACGCTGGCGCTGGCCGCGCACACGGCAGGGGTGCTCGGGCGGCTCTTTGCCGAGGCGATCGAGAACGCCTCGCCCGGGCCCGGCGATGCGCTGCGCGCGCAGGGCGTGGGCAGGCTGCGGGTGTTCCTGTATGCGACGCTGCCGCAGGTGCTGCCGCAGCTGCTGAGCTACACGCTGTACCGCTGGGAGAACAACATCCGCGCCGCGGCGGTGCTGGGCGTCGTCGGGGCAGGCGGCCTGGGTCAGCTGCTGGTCTTCCACATGGGTCTGTTCCACATGGGCAAGACCTGCACCATCCTGGCGGCGATGCTCGCGATGGTGGCGATCGTGGATGCGCTGAGCTTTGCGGCGCGGCGCTGGCTCACGCGGTGAGCCATCGGCTCGGGGTGTGGTGGCCGGTGGTGTCCTGCGGCATCACCTGGGGCCTGGCGTGAGCAGCCCTGCTCGTGTGGGCTGGCTTTTCGCCCACGACTGGGACGCGCAGGCGCTGGCACGGCTGCAGGCCGCTGGCGCCGCGCAGTTCGACCATGCCGGCTTCGACCTCTTTGCCTTTCCGTCCAACGTGCGCCTGGCCTGGTACGACCACGAGCGCTTCGCCGCGCGCCAGGCCGCACGCGCGAAGCGCCTGGGCTGGCGCGCCGTGCTGTCGCACCAGGAGCACTTCGGGGCGCTGGCTGCAGCGCTCGTGGCCGAGCGGCTCGGCCTGCCTGGAACCGCCCCGCAGGCGATCATCGCGGCGCAGCACAAGCTGCATGCCCGGCGCGTGCTCGCCCGCGTGGCGCCCGAGGCCAACCTCGGCTTTGCCGAGCTGCAGGCCGACTACGGCGACGACATTCCCGAGGGCCTGGCCTACCCGGCATTCGTCAAGCCCGTGAAGGCCGCCTTCTCGGTGCTGGCGCGCACTGTGGGCTCGCGCGAGGAACTGCAGGCCCACACGCGCTTTCGCGCGCGCGAGCTCTGGGTCATCCGCCACCTCGTCGACCCCTTCGACCGGCTGTGCCGCAGCCGGCTGCCCGAGGCCGGCAGCGCGCACCGCATGCTGCTGGAGGAGCCCGTGCCGATGCAGGTGCCGCAGTTCAACCTCGACGGCTGGGTGGCCGGCGGGCACATCGAGGCCCTGGGTGTGGTGCGCGCGGTGATGTACCCGGGCACGCGCGCCTTCATGCGCTGGGAGCTGCCTGCGCGGCTGCCGCCAGCCGTGGGGGCGCGCGCGCTGGACGTGGCGCGGCGTTTCCTCGGGGCGATCGGCTTTCGCCACGGCCTGTTCAACCTCGAGTTCTTCCACGACCCCGTGAGCGATCGCCTGAGCGTGATCGAGTGCAACCCGCGCATGGCCGCTCAGTTCGGCGATCTCTACCGCCGCGTGTCGGGCCTGGACCCGCATGCAATCGGCCTGGCCCTGGCGCGCGGCGAGGATCCCTGCCGCGTGCCGCGCACCGAGCCCACGGCCGCGGTGGCGGCCAGCCTCGTCTACCGCGCCTTCGACCCGCAGCGTGTGCCCGCACCCCCCACAGCCGCACAGCGCCAGGCCTTCCGGCGCGCCTTTCCCGATGGCCTGGTGCTGAGCCTGCCCAAGAGCGGGCAGGCGCTGTCGCGCGACTTCAAGTGGACCGGCAACCACCACCACGGCTTCGTGCACCTGGGAGCCGGCAGCCATGCCGAGTTGCTCGAGCGCGCGGCGCAGGCGAGCGCTTTGCTCGGCTGGCCGGCGCCGCTGACCCCGGGCGAACTCGAGGCCGCCCGGGGGGCCGTGCGGCCGCCGCAGGAGGACGCATCGCGCCGGGCAGCCTGAGCCCTGCTGCGGACAGGTCGCCCGCAGCAGGGCGCTCAGCGCCGCCCGCGCAGGATCGCCTCGGGCTGCTTCTCCAGGAGCTCGGCGAGCTCGCGCAAGGCGCGAGCGGCGCGCGCCACTTCCACCAGCGCCTCGTCGGTGCGCCGGCGCAGTGGGGAGTCGTCGGCCGCCACGGCCGACAGCGCTGCGGCGGCTCGCGCCAGCTCGTCGGCAGCGTGCTGCGTGCGTGCCAGCACGGGCGCGCCGGCTGCCGCCAGCGCGCCGGCCTGCGAGGCGGCTGCCGAGACCTGGCGCGCCGCGCTGCCGATCTCAGCAGCCAGCGGCGCGAGCGCGACCGTGGCGCGGCGCGTCTCCTCCAGCGTCCCGTTGAGCGACTCGCCCAGGGTGGCCGCTTGCGACTGCAGCCGCTGGCTGGCCTCGCGCACGGCCTGAGCGGCCTCGGCCGTGCGGCGCAGGGCCTGGCGTGCATCCGGCTCGGCAAGCATCTGGCGCAGCCCGGCCGACACCTCGGCCAGGTCGCGCCCGATGCGCATCAGGTCCAGCCCCTCGAGCTGCGCCTGCAGGGCCTGCAGCCGCGTCGCTGCCGTGGGTATCTCCGCCGTGCCCCCCGCGGCCAGCGGCTGGCCCGAGGCAGCCACCGAGCGCGCGGGATCGAAGTCGAGGTCGACGTAGAGCAGCCCGGTGAGCAGGCTTTGCGTGGACAGCCGCGCCACCAGCCCCTGCGCCACGAGCGCGGGCACGGCCGGGCCCTGCGCCTGCGGGCCCAGCAGCGGGCTCAGCTGCCGCGTGTCGAGCGTGGCCACCACCGGCAGCGCCAGCGCGCGCCGCGCCGGGCCCGAGGCTGGCTGGGCGCCCGCAGCGGCAACCGGTGCGGCGCCCAGGCCGATGGACGTGACCTCGCCCACCCGCACCCCGCGCAGCACGACCGGCGCGCCCACCTGCAGGCCCCACACCGAGGAGCCGAAGTGCATCACCGCACGCTCGCGCTCGCCCAGGCCACGCAGGCCCGAGGCGATGAGCGCCGCCACGAGCACGGCAACACCGGCCAGCGCCAGCGCACCGATGCGCCAGGCCTGCGCCGCAGAGCCCGACGGGATCACGATGCGTGCCCCGCGCCAGCGGCGAAGAAGCGCCGCACCACACCCGAGGCATGCCCGGCCAGCTCCTCGGGCGTGCCGATTGCGGCCATCGTCATCTCCTTGTCGTCCAGGTAGAGCGCCCGGTCGGCCACCGCCCGCACGCTGCGGATCTCGTGCGTGACCATCACCACGGCCTTGCCCAGATGGTGCCTCAACTCCAGCACCAACTCGTCCAGGCGCTGCGCGCTCAGCGGGTCCAGCCCCGAGCCGGGTTCGTCCAGGAGCAGCAGCGGCGGGTCCAGTGCCAGCGCGCGTGCCAGGGCCGCGCGCTTGCGCATGCCGCCCGAGAGCTGCGCCGGCACGAGCGCGAAGGCGTCCGCCAGGCCCACGCGCTCGAGCAGGGCCTGCGCGCGCTCGCGCAGGGCGCGCTCGTCGAGGTCTGTGAAAAGGCGCATCGGCAGCATCAGGTTCTCGCCCACCGTCATCGAACTCCACAGGGCGCCGGACTGGAACATCACGCCCTGGCGCCGCCGCAGCCGCTGCTGCATGGCCTCGTCGCCGGCGTGCAGGTCCTCGCCTTGCACGCGCACGTGGCCGCGGTCGGGTCGCTCCAGCCCGGCGAGGTGGCGCAGCAGCGTGCTCTTGCCGCTGCCGCTGGGGCCGACCACGACGAGCACCTCGGCGTGCGTCACCTCGAAGCTGACCTCGCGCAGCACCGGGCGGCCGCCAGCGGACAGCCACAGGTCCTCGGCCTGCAGCAGCGCGGTGCTGTGGCTGCCGCCGCCCACACGGGGGGCGGCGGTGGCGTGGCTGTGGGGGCGGGCGGGCACCTTCAGTACCCGAGGGCGGTGAAGACGACCGTGGTCATGCAGGCAGCGGCCACGATCCACACGAGCGAGCGCACGACGGCTGCCGTGGTGGCCTCGCCCACGGCCTGGGCGCTGCCCCCGGCGTGCAGGCCTTCACGGCAGCTGGCCACGGCCACCAGCGCGGCGTAGAGCACGCCCTTGAACAGGCCGATCCACAGGTGCGTGGGCGTGAGCGCGCGCAGGCACTGGTGCAGGTACTCGGGGCTGGACAGCCCATAGGCAAGGACTGCAGCGGGCCAGCCGGCCAGCACGCCCGCCAGCGCCCCGAGCACGATCAGCGGGGCGGCCAGCAGGACGAGTGCGGCCAGGCGCGGCAGCACCAGATGCGCAACCGGGTCCACGCCAAGGGCGCGCAAGGCGTCGATCTCCTCGCCGGCGCGCATCGCCGCGAGCTGCGCGGCAAAGGAAGCGCCCACGCGGCCCGCCAGCACGATGCCGGTCATCATCCCACCCAGCTCGCGCACCATGCCCACGGTGACGACATCGGCCAGATAGGCCTGGGCCCCGATGCGCCCCAGCTGCGCGCCAGCCATGTAGGCCAGCATCAAGCCGATGAGGCTGCAGCACAGCACGACGATCGGCAAGGAACGCGGGCCCGCGTGGTCGAGCTGGCGCCGCCACTCGCCCGGTGCCGATGCCGGACCCCCGCGCAGCCGCCGCCAGCAGGCCAGCAGCACCTCGCCCACGAAGGCCACCGTCCACCATGCAGGCGGCCGCCCCCGGGGGGAGGCAGGCCAGTCGTGCCGAGAATCCATACCCGCATCATGCCGTGGCTGGCACGGCGCAAGGCTCATCACCCCCGCCGACCCGGGCCGACCAGGGCCCACCGGCTTGGGGTTGCCTCGCTACTGAAACCCGCGCCCCTGTGCCGGGGCGGCTCCCTGTGCGGGGTCAGTCGTGATGACAACTTGTAACAAGGTTTATAGCAGCGACCGCGTTACAGGTTCGTTAGTCGCGCCGGGCGGCTGAGGCGATGCGCGCGCGCAGCTCGGCTGCCAGCGGCTGCGGGACGCTGGCACACAACGTCTCGAGCACGATCTGGCTGGCAGGCTGGCCGTCCACCAGGAGCTGTGCCCGCTCGGCCTCCGCCCAGGCATCGGCGAGCGCCAGCGGCGTCCGCTGCAGGAGCTGTTCGGCCAGGCCGGGCGAGAAGTGGGTGCCCGCCAGCGCGACCAGGCGCGCCAGCTCGAGGGCAGGCGGCGACAGGCAGGCCAGCTGCGCCGATGCCCGAGGGACGAAGCTCGCGGGCGCGGGCCAGCGATCCGCTCCGGGGGCGGTGCTGCCGTCGCGCCAGGCAATGCGCAGCGCCTCGAGCATGAACTGCGGGTGCCCGCCCGTCAGGCGCCGCAGCGCCGCCGCCGCCGAGCCGTCATCCAGCCCCTCCAGGCCGAGCGAGCCGAGGAGTTCGGCCAGGCTGTGCTCGTCCAGGTGCCGCAGGAAGATCTCGGAGCTGCGGCCGGCCTTGAGCAGCCGTGCGGCAAAGGCCTGGATGACGCTTCCGGGCATGCCCAGGCGCATGCTGAAGCACCACCGGACCGGCGAGAGCTCGGTCAGCACCTCGAACAGGGCCAAGGAGGCGGCGTCGGCGCGGTGCACGTCGTCCACTGCCAGCACCTCGATGCCCGCGGCCTGCAGCAGATCGGCCAATGGCTCGGCCCACATCGCGGCGGCCTGCTCCGAGGTGGGCGGCATCGCCCCGGGAGCGGGCTCGACCAGCGGCGCCAGGCGCTGCACCAGGCCCGCATCGATGCGCGCTGCAAAGCCGCGCAGCACCGACTGCACCACACGCCGCGCCCCGGCCAGCGGCCATGCGGTGGCATCGGCCAGCAGCGCGGTGCGCGTGAAGCCCGGCTCATGCACGGCAAGCCAGTCCAGCAGCCGCGTGCGGCCCATGCCGGGCATCGCCACGAGCAGCGCGTGCGACCCGGCATGCCAGGCCTGGCGCAAGGCCGCGATCTCGCCGTCGCGCCCGATCAGGCGGGGCGGCCGGTACAGCGCCAGTGGCACGCGGCCGAAGCGCGCGGGGGTGCGGTCGACCACGTCGGGTTGCTCGATCGTGGCCAGCAACTCCAGCGTCTCGAGCGACGGTGACGCCCCCACCTCGTGCTTGAGCACGTGCTCGCAGCGGTCGAAGGCCAGCAGCGCCGAGGCGCGGTCACCGCGCAGGTAGTGCAGCCGGATCACGCGGCGGTGTGCGTCCTCGCTGTGCGGGTGGGACTGCAGCAGCGTCTGCGCCAGCGGCAGGGCGTGGGCGAAGTCGCCGCTGGCTTCCAGCGCATCGATGCGCGCCTCCAGGGAGCGGCGGATGCCGGCTTGCCGGCGCACGCGCTGCGCGTCCAGCCATGTATCGATCTCGTGGCCGAGCCGGGGCTGCAGCGTGCCGAGCACCGTCGAGGCCCCCTCCAGGTCGTGCTGCACCTGGGCGTGCAGTTCGAGCACGCTGGATCCCGCCACGAGCGGGTGGTCGCCCGTGCGGCGCAGCCTGAACAGGCGCTGGCGCAAGGCGTTGCGCGCGCTGGGCGGATCCTTGTCGGGCCACATCAGTTCGGCCAGCCGCTCGCGTGGCGTCGGCCCCTCCAGGGCCAGCCAGGCGAGCATCAGCGCGTCCGGGGCCGCCAGCAAGACACTGCGCCCGTTCGGGCCCAGCAGGCGGGGAATGGAATCGACCAGCGAAAGCTGGCAAGCCGCGCTCGGCCCGGCAACCTGTGACACTCAAGCTCCCTGGTGAACGCGGCGGTCGGATGGTCTGTGCCACCCTGGCCGCCGCGCGTGGTCACGATCAGCCCGTCATTTGTACAGCACCTCGGGCAGCCACAGGCCAATACCCGGGAAGTTGTACAGGATCACGATGGCCACGACCTGGATCCCCATGAACGGGATCATCCCGGCAAAGATCTGGTTGAGCGTGACGTGTGGCGGGCTCACCCCCTTCAGGTAGAAGGCCGCCATTGCCACCGGCGGCGACAGGAACGCCGTCTGCAGGTTCAGTGCCACGAGCAGCCCGAAGAAGAGCGGGTCCACGCCGAAGTTGTCCAGCAGCGGGATGAAGATGGGCATGAAGATCACGATGATCTCGGTCCACTCCAGCGGCCAGCCCAGGATGAAGATGATCACCTGGCTCAGGATCAGGAACTCGGTCTTCGTGAGGTTGAGCGACATCACCCACTTCTCGACGAGCTCCTGCCCGCCCAGCAGCGCGAAGGCGGCCGAGAAGATCGCCGAGCCGACGAACAGCCAGCACACCATCGCGCTCGTCTTGGCCGTGAGGAACACGGACTCCTTGAGCACGGTCATGTTGAACTGCTTGTAGGCCACCGCCAGCAGGAAGCCGCCGAAGGCCCCGACTGCGGCCGCCTCGGTCGGGGTGGCCAGACCGAACACGATCGAGCCCAGCACCGAAAGGATCAGGACGAGCAGCGGGAAGAAGCTCCCGAGCAGCATCTTGAAGACTTCCAGGCGCTGGAAGCTCAGCACGGCGTAGAAGAGCACGAGCGCGGCCACACCCACCCCGAAGCCGATCCACCATCCGGTGGTGGCCGGTGTGCGCGGCGGCTCGGCTGCGGCCGCAGGGGCCGGCGAACCCGTGGTGGCCGGGGCGGCGGCTGCTGCAGGCGCTGCGCCAGGAGGCTCCTTGAGGTCGCCGGCCGCACCCGGGGGCGCGCTGACACCGCCGCCCGCACCGGGCGGCTCCTTCAGGCCGCCGGAGGCGCCTGGCGGCTCCTTCAGGCC
>JBBAPJ010000008.1:24522-58459 GCA_040400855.1 Rubrivivax sp. | reverse complement strand
GCCAGGACAGCGTCAAGCGGCTGCACGCCAGCATTCTGATGGCCGGGCGCCACGAGGAAGCGGCCTGAAAACCCGCGGTCGCCCGGGAGGGCGGCCGGCGGGCGGGGTGGGGTCAGCACCCTCAAGTCTTCGGCGGGGATGCCGAAATGCAGGACTGGCGGCTTGCGGCTGCCACCTCCTGCATGAAGAGACACCCCGCCCGTGAAGCTCATCAATTTCCCGCGTGACCATCTAGTCGTCGGCGAAGCGCTGCCCTTCGGCATCTATGACGGGGGCGGCCGGCTGCTGCTGGCGGCGGGCCAGAAGATCTTCGACGACAACCAGCTCGCCGAGATCACGCGCCAGGAGACCTTCTCCGACGAGTCCGAGTCGGCCGAGTGGATGCGCAAGCTTGGCCAGGCGATGGACAACGCGCTGCGCGCGAACTCGGCGATCACGAAGATCGCCAACGCCCGCGTCGAGGCCGAGAAGCCGGGATCGAAGAAGGACGAGGTCGAGCGCATCCCGCAGACGCTGCCCGAGCAGTGGGAGGACTTCATCCTCACGCTGGAAGGGGCGTTTCGTGACGTGCAGCCGGGCATCGGCTGGCTCACGCGCCTGAACCAGGTGCACGACCGGGCCCGCCAGGTGGGCTTGCGCCGGCTGGACGCCTCGCTCTACTACCTCGTCTACACCTGCGGCGACTCGATCAAGAACTACTCGAGCCGGCATGCCTTCCTGACGATGCTCGTGTGCGAGCACGCAGCCGAGCTGCTGGGCTGGCCGGACGAGTGGCGCAACGCCATCGGCAAGGCGGCGCTGACGATGAACGTCTCCATGGCCAAGCTGCAGGACATGCTGGCCGACGCGGACATGCGCCCGAGCCCGATGATGCGCGCCGACATCGACGCCCACCCGGCGCGCGCCGTGCAGCTGCTGCAGGACAGCGGCATCGACGACGAGCTCTGGCTGGACGCCGTGCGCTTCCACCACCAGGGCCCCGAGCCCGGCGAGCGCACCGACCAGATGCCCTACGGCGTGCAGATCTCGCGCCTGCTGCGCCGCATCGACATCTTCACGGCCAAGATGAGCCGGCGCCGCATGCGCGCGCCGATGTCGCCCGTGCAGGCGGCCAAGGAGGCCTGCCTGGGCGACGACGGCAAGCCCGACCTCTACGGCGCGGCGCTGATCAAGGCGATGGGCATCTACCCGCCGGGCAGCTTCGTGGAGCTCGCCACCGGCGAGGTGGGGGTGGTGGTGTCGCGCGGCAAGCGCGCCAACCTGCCGATGGTGGCCAGCCTCGTCACCCCCTCGGGCGCACCGCTGGGCGAGCCCGTGCTGCGCGACACGATGACCCCGCGCTACGCGGTGCGCCACGCGGTGGTGGCCTCGCGCGTGAAGGTCCGCCCCACCCACAACCGCCTCATCGCGCTCATCTGAGGAAGGCCCACCATGTTCGTCATCATCGGCTGGACGCTTGCGATCGGATGCGTGTTCGGCGTGTTCATCCTGCACGGCGGCAACATCGCGGTCATCCTGAAGGCGCTGCCCTTCGAGCTGGCCACCATCGGGGGTGCCGCGCTGGGCGCCTTTCTGGTGAACAACCAGATGAAGGTGATCAAGGGCACGCTGGCGGGTATTGCCAGGTGCTTCGGCGGCAGCAAGTACAGCAAGCAGCGCTACATGAACGTGCTGGCACTGATCTTCGACCTGCTGCAGAAGGCCCGCAAGGAGGGCCTGATGTCCATCGAGAAGGACGTGGAAGAGCCCACGAACTCGCCCCTGTTCAACAAGTACCCGGAGCTGGTGAAGGACCACCACGTGACGGACTTCGTCGCCGACTACCTGCGCATGATGGTCTCGGGCAACCTGAACGCGCACGAGATCGAGTCGCTGATGGACAACGAGATCGAGACGCACCACGTGGAGGCGCATGCGCCCGTGCAGGCGCTGCAGCGCATGGCCGGCGGCTTGCCGGCCTTCGGCATCGTGGCGGCGGTGCTGGGCGTGGTCAACACCATGGGCTCGGTGGGCCAGCCGCCAGCGGTGCTGGGCGCGATGATCGGCTCGGCGCTGGTGGGCACCTTCCTGGGCGTGCTGCTTGCCTACGGCTTCGTCGAGCCGATCGCCGGGCTGCTCGAGCAGCGCCAGGAGGAGGTGACGAAGGAGCTGCAGTGCATCAAGGTGACGCTGCTGGCCAGCATGCAGGGCTACTCGCCGCAGATGGCGGTGGAGTTCGGGCGCAAGGTGCTCTTCACCCCGGACCGGCCCACCTTCCTGGAGCTGGAGACCTTCGTCAAGGGCAAGCGCTGAGCGCGCCCCGCTGACGAACACCTCCGCGCCCACGGGAATCCGAGATGCCGGCCGACAAGAAGCTCCAACCGATCATCGTCAAGCGGCCTCGCCGCGCTGGCCACGCCCACCACGGGGGCGCCTGGAAGATCGCCTACGCCGACTTCGTGACGGCGATGATGGCCTTCTTCCTGCTGATGTGGCTGCTGGGCAGCACCACCGAGGGCGACCGCAAGGGCATCGCGCACTACTTCACCGCACCGATGAAGGTGGCCATGCGCGGCGGCGCGGGCTCGGGCGACGCCTCGCACGTGATCGCCGGCGGCGGCCAGGACCTCACGCGCTCCACCGGCCAGGTGCGCCAGGGCGACATCGACGCACAGAAGGGCACCTACAACCTGCACCAGCTCAAGGCGGAGGCCGCGCGTGCCGAGCGCGTGCGGCTGGAGGCGCTCAAGGGCGAGATCGAGAAGCGCATCCGCGAGCACCCGGGGATGAACGCGCTGGGCGGCCAGCTCAAGCTCGACCTCACCTCCGACGGGCTGCGCATCCAGATCATGGACGACGGCAAGCCGATGTTCGCCAGCGGCAGCGCCACGGTGCAGCCCTACATGCGCGACCTGCTGCGCGAGATCGGCGTGATGCTGGCCAAGGTGCCCAACCGCCTGACGCTGGAAGGCCACACCGACGCGCAGCCCTTCGTGGGGGGTGATGCGGGCTACAGCAACTGGGAGCTCTCGGCCGACCGTGCCAACGCCTCGCGGCGCGAGCTGCGCACCGCTGGCCTGCCCGAGGACCGTGTGCTGCGCGTGCTCGGCCTGGCCTCGAGCCAGCCGCTGAACCTGGACGACCACACGGCTGCCGTGAACCGGCGCATCAGCATCATGGTGATGACCAAGGAGGCCGAGGAACGGCTGACCAAGGCACCGGCCACCGTGATGGCCGAGACGCCCCAGGCCGTGCTGGGCGTGGGCGTGCCGCCCGGACGCTGACCGGGCGCGCGCCAGCGCTGCATCTGGCCGGTCTTTACCCCGCTATTCCCGCTCAAGTTCCGGCGCCTGCCCGGCACCATCTCGTGGCCCCATCAAGGGCCCCGAGACCATGGCTGACAGCGCCCAGGACAAACAACTACCCGCTACCGAGCGCAGAATCAGCAAGGCGCGCGAAGAGGGCCAGGCTCCGCGCTCGCGCGACCTGGGGCACTTCGGCGCCTGCTTCATCGGCGGGTTGGCCATCGTGCTGCTGGCACCTCCCTTCGTGGCCTGGATGAGCCGCACGCTCACGGCCGGGCTGCGGTTCGACGCCGCGACGCTGCGCAGCGCCGAGACGATGAGCGAGCGCCTGGGGGCGAACACGCTCGTCTTCGTGCTGGCCAGCCTGCCGATGGGGCTGCTGATGGTCGCCGTGGGCATCGGCGCTGCGTTGGCCTCCGGCGGCTGGAACCTCTCCTTCAAGGCGCTGCAGCCCAAGCTCGACAAGTTCAACCCCATCACGGGTTTCGGGCGGCTCTTCTCCTCCGACCAGCTGATCCAGACCGCCAAGGCCTGCGGGCTGGCGCTGGCGCTGGGCGCGGTGGCGGCGCTCTACCTGCAGTTCAACCTGCCGCGCTTCGTGCAGTCGCTGGCCATGCCGCTGCCTGCGGCGCTCGCGCATGCCGGCACCACGATCTGGGGTGGCCTGGTGGCGATGCTCTTCGTGCTCGGCACGGTGGCCCTCGTGGACGTGCCGCTGCAGCGCTTCCTGTTCCTCAAGCGGCTGCGCATGAGCCACCAGGAAGTCAAGGAAGAGCACAAGGACGCCGAGGGCAACACCGAGGTCAAGGGCAAGATGAAGGTGCGCATGCGCGAGATGGCCAACCGCCGCATGCTTGCCGCCGTGCCCAAGGCCGACGTGGTGGTGATGAACCCGACCCACTTCGCCGTGGCGCTGAAGTACGACGAGGCCTCGATGGCCGCGCCCAAGGTGGTGGCCAAGGGCGCCGACCTGATGGCCATGCGCATCCGCGACGCCGCCCAGGCGGCCAAGGTGCCGGTGCTGCAGGCGCCGCCCCTGGCCCGGGCCCTGTACGCGCACGCCGAGGTCGACCGCGAGATTCCGGCCGCGCTCTTTGCCGCCGTGGCACAGGTGCTGGCCTGGGTGTACCAGCTGCGCCGCGCCCTGGCCGGGCAGGGCCCCTCTCCGCAGGAGCCGACCGGGGTGGAGATCCCCGACGGCCTGGATCCGCTGCAACCGCGCAAGCCGGCCGCGCCGGCCGCAGGTGAACACGCATGAAGAACCTCGCGCTGAAGCTGCACGGGCTGCTGGGCCCCCAGGCGGGCCTGTTCAAGGCGCTGATGGCGCCGATGTTCATCGTCCTGATCCTGGCGATGATGGTGCTGCCGCTGCCGCCGCTGGCACTGGACGTGCTCTTCACCTTCAACATCGCGCTGTCGCTGATGGTGATGATGGTGGCGGCCTCGATGGTCAAGCCGCTGGACTTCATCGCGCTGCCGTCGGTGCTGCTGGTCACGACGCTGCTGCGGCTGTCGCTGAACGTGGCCTCCACCCGCGTGGTGCTGATGGAGGGCCACACGGGCCCGGGCGCAGCGGGCCAGGTGATCGAGGCCTTCGGCCACTTCCTGATCGGCGGCAACTTCGCCGTCGGTCTGCTCGTCTTCGCGATCCTGGTGGTGATCAACTTCATCGTGGTCACCAAGGGTGCGGAGCGCATCGCCGAGGTCGGGGCACGCTTCACCCTGGATGCGATGCCCGGCAAGCAGATGGCCATCGACGCCGACCTGAACGCCGGCATCATCGACCAGGCCGAGGCCAAGAAGCGCCGCGCCGAGGTGGGCGAGGAGGCCGACTTCTTCGGCGCCATGGACGGTGCGAGCAAGTACGTGCGCGGTGACGCCGTGGCGGGCCTGCTGATCCTCTTCATCAACATCATCGGCGGCTTTGCCATCGGCATGGGCCAGCACGACCTGTCGGCCTCCGACGCGGCGCGCAACTACATCCTGCTGGCCGTGGGCGATGCGCTGGTGGCGCAGATCCCGGCGCTGCTGATCTCGGTGTCGGCGGCGATGGTGGTCTCGCGCGTGGGCCAGGACGAGGACGTGGGCACCCAGATCCGCGACCAGATGTTCGACTCCCCCAAGGCGATCGGCACCACCGCCGCCATCGTCGGCATGCTCGGGCTGATCCCGGGCATGCCCAACTTCGTCTTCATCATGATGGCCGCGGCGCTGGGCGTGCTGGCCTGGATGGTGCACCGGCGGCGCATCGAGGCCGGCCGGGTCCCCGAGGCCGCGCCCGGCAGCGCCGAAGCGCAGGCCAACGCCGAGGCGAGCTGGGACGACCTGCAGCCGGTGGACACGCTCGGCCTGGAAGTGGGCTACCGGCTCGTGGCCCTGGTGGACAAGACCCGCAACGGCGAGCTGCTGGCGCGCATCAAGGGCGTGCGCAAGAAGTTCGCGCAGGACGTCGGCTTCCTGCCGCCCTCGGTGCACATCCGCGACAACCTGCTGGACCTCAAGCCCGGCATGTACCGCGTGCTGCTGCGCGGCGCGGTGGTGGGCGAGGGCGAGGCCTTCCCGGGCATGTTCCTGGCGATCAACCCGGGCGGGGCCACGCAGCAGCTGCCCGGCACGCGCACCACCGACCCGGCCTTCGGGCTGCCGGCCGTGTGGATCGAGGAGCGCCACCGCGACCAGGCGCAAATGTCGGGCTTTACGGTGGTTGATTGCGCGACCGTCGTGGCGACCCACCTCTCACACTTGATGCAGGTGAATGCGGCCAAGTTGCTCGGACGCGTGGAGACCCAGGCGCTCGTGGACCACGTGACCCGGCTGGCCCCGAAGCTCATCGAGGACGTGATTCCCAAGGTGATTGGTGTGACGACGTTGCAGAGGGTCTTGCAGTTGCTGCTCGAGGAGGGCGTGCACATCCGCGACATGCGCTCCATCGTGGAGTGCCTGGCCGAGAACGCGGGAAGCGTCACCGATCCGGTGGAGCTGGCGCGGCAGGTGCGGGTGCACCTCTCGCCGGCCATCGTGCAGCAGATCTACGGCCCGCAGCGCGAGCTCGACGTCATTGCGCTGGAGCCCGACCTGGAGCGCCTCGTCGTGCAGGCGCTCACCGCGCCGGGCGGGAACTCGCTCGACCCGGGCGTGGCCGACAGCCTGGCGCGCAGCGCCGCCGACACCGCGCGCCAGCAGGAGGACCTGGGCGTGCCGGCCTGCCTGCTGGTGCCCGACGCCATCCGCGCCCCGGTGGCGCGGCTGCTGCGCCGCGCCGCTCCCCGCCTGAAGGTGCTCGCGCACAGCGAGATCCCTGAGACCCACACCATCCGCATCGGTTCGATCATCGGAGCTTCGGCATGAACGTCAAGCGATTCGTCGCGCGCACCTCGCGCGATGCCCTGAACCTCGTGCGGCAGGCGCTCGGCGACGAGGCCGTGGTGCTCTCCACCAAGCCCTGCAACGAGGGCGTGGAGATCCTGGCCATGGCCGGCGACTCGGTGGGCGAGCTCGAGCGCGTGCTGGCGCCGCAGCCGGCGCCGCGGTCGCTCAGCGAGCGCGCAGCCGCCCAGCTGATGCGGGACGATCCCGTGCCGGGCTACCAGCAGGCCGAGGCGGCGCTGGAGCAGACACACCCGGGCCAGGACGCCGAGCGCCTGGCCATGAGCACGCTGTCCTTCCAGGACTACGTGCGCGAGCGCATGCTGCGCCGGCGCAAGGCCGAGCTGGCGGGCGAGCCCGTGCCGCCGCTGCCGGCGCCCTCGCGCAAGCCGGCCCCCGCTGCGGGTGCGGCGCAGACCCGCCGCGCGGAGAGCCGCCGCCCCGAAGCCTCGAACGGCCAGCCTGGAGGCGTCGAGCCGCGCGGCATGCGCGCTCGCACGGAGGAGGGCAGCCGCGCTTCCTCGCCCACGGCCTCGGATGCCGGTGCCGGCAAGCCCGCCCTGCGGCGCGTGCCCGCCGTCGGCGCGATGCTGCAGGCCGCGGAGCAGGAGATCCAGCAATCGCGCGACACGGGCTTTGCACCGCTGGTGCAGCCTGCCGAAGGCGCGCATCCGGCTGACGCCCGCCCCGTGGGCGAGATGCAGCACGCGCGCCAGGAGCGCACGGAGATGATGAGTGAGCTGCGCTCGATGAAGGGCCTCATCGAGGAGCGGTTCTCGACGCTGGCTTTCATGGAGAAGCTCCAGCGCCAGCCCGGCCGCGCGACCCTGTCGCAAAAGCTCCTGGACTGCGGCTTCTCGCCGGGCCTGGTGCGCAAGCTCGTGGACAAGCTGCCCGAGGAGGTGGACGCCACCGCCTGGGCCACCGGGGTGCTGGAGCGCAACCTGGCCACCGGCGAGCGTGACGCGGCCCTGGAGGACGAGGGCGGGGTCTATGCCCTGGTGGGTGCCACCGGCGTGGGCAAGACGACGAGCACCGCCAAGCTCGCGGCGGCCTTTGCCACCCGGCACGGCGCAGCCAACCTGGGCCTGATCACGCTGGACGCCTACCGCGTGGGCGCCCACGAGCAGCTGCGCGCCTACGGCCGCATCCTGGGCGTGCCGGTGCACATCGCCCATGACCGGGCTTCGCTGGAGGACTTGCTGGAGCTGCTGTCCAACAAGCGCCTCGTGCTCATCGACACCGCCGGCATGGCGCAGCGCGACACGCGCACGCGCGAGCTGCTGCAGATGCTGTCGCACCCTTCCATCCGCAAGCTGCTGGTGGTCAACGCCGCCGCGCAGGGCGAAACCATCGAGGACGTGCTGATGTCCTACCGCGCCGCGCAGTGCCACGGCGTGGTGCTGTCCAAGCTCGACGAGTCGGTGAAGATCGGCCCGGCGCTCGACGCGATGATCCGCCACCGCCTCAAGGTGCTCGCCGTGGGCAACGGCCAGCGCGTGCCGGAGGACTGGCACCGCCTGTCGTCCGCCACCCTGGTGCAGCGTGCGCTGTGCGTGGTGGGCAGCTCGGCCTGGCGGCTCGACTCGACGGATGTGAACCTCGTGCTGGCCGGCCCGGCGATGCAGGCGGCCGCCAGCCCGGTGGCCACCTCGGTACGTACCCGGGCTGCGGAGGGCCTGCGATGAACCGTCACACACCCCAGGGCGGCGACCAGGCCCGTGGCCTGCGCCACCTGTTCCGCGGCCCGGCGCTGAGCCACATCGGCCTGGTGGCCAACCCCTACCTCGACAACGGCGAGGTCGGCGTGGTGCTCGAGCGCATCACCGCGGCGCTGGGCCTGCTGGGCCGGCGCACGCTCGTGATCGACGCCGCCGACACCTCCCCGCGCGCACCCGAGGGCGTGGCCATCGACCTGGGCATGTGCATCGAGACACTCTCGCCCGACATCTGGTACCTGCCCGCCCGCGGCCTGCCCAAGCGCTTCGTGGACACGCGCGGCTCCTCGGCCCGGCTCATCGAGCAGGCCGTGGCCAGCTGTGCCGGGGTGGACGTGGTGCTGGTGCATGCCACGGCGCCGGACCTCGCGCGCCTGTACGCGCGTGGCTCGCTGCGGCCGCTGTACCTCGCGGCCGACCAGCCCGAGAGCGTGAAGCACGCCTACGCGGCGATGAAGATGTTCGCGCAGCGCTGCCAGTGGCTGAGCGCAGACCTGTTGCTGGTGGGCGCCGATGCGTCGGGCCGGCTGCCGCACATCGCCAAGAGCCTGACGAGCTGCGCCGAGGCCTATGTGGGCGCCACCGTCACGGGCTGGGCGAGCGTGGACCCGCGCGTCTCGCCGGCCGACCCGCCGGATCCGACGCTGTGCCGGCTCGTGGCCGGCCAGCTGGGCATCAATGACGCCGTCTCGGTGGCGCCTGGCGTGAAAGAAGTCACGAACCGTGGCTTCACGCTGACCCAGAATCAAGCTGGAGCGATGTGACATGTACACGCCGAAAGGGCAACTGGAGACGAACGAGCTGTTGCGCCAGTACAGCCCGCTCGTGCGGCGCCTGGCGCACCAGATGATCGCCAAGCTGCCGGCGAACGTCGAGATCGACGACCTGATCCAGGTCGGCATGATGGGGCTGAGCGATGCGCTGGCCCGCTTCGACGTGTCGCAGGGCGTTCAGTTCGAGACCTTCGCCACGCAGCGCATCCGCGGGGCCATGCTCGACGAGCTGCGCGGCAACGACTGGATGAGCCGCGGCGACCGTCGCCACCAGCGCTCCATCGAGACTGCCGTGCACAAGCTCGAGCAGCGCCTGGGCCGCGCGCCCAGCGAGAGCGAGATCGCCCAGGAGATGGGCCTGAAGCTGCAGGAGTACCAGGAGCTCCTGGGCAAGGTGCGCGGCACGCAGCTCGTCTACCTGGAGGACATGTCCGGCGACGAGGGCGACGACGACTTCCTGGACCGCCACATGGTGGACGTGGAGTCCAACCCGCTGGGCCGCCTGTCGGACCGCAAGATGCGCGAGGCGCTGGTGGCCGCCATCGAGGGGCTGCCCGAGCGCGAGCAGTACGTGATGAGCATGTACTACGAGCACGACATGAACCTCAAGGAGATTGCCGCCGTGCTCGGTGTCACCGAGAGCCGCGTGTGCCAGCTGCACAGCCAGTCGATCGCCCGGCTGCGCACCCGGATGCGCGAGTGGTGAGAGCAGGGGCCCTTCGGGGCCCTTCTTCATGCCTGGCGCGGAAATGAACAAGGGGCCCTCGGGCCCCTTTCGCATGCCGCCTGGCGGCGGCTCGTGATGCCCGCTCGGGCGTTCAGGCGGACATCGCCCCGGTGCTGGCGGCCCGCAGCGCATGGCCTCCGGCGCCATAGCCCGCCACCACGGGGCCGGGCATCAGCACGTCGATGGCGCGGTCGAGCGCCGCCGTGGCACGCGCCAGCGACTCGCGCTGCGCCGCCACCTGCGCACTGGCCACGGCCAGGCGCTGGCGCAGCGTGGGCGGCACGCCGCCGCGGCGCGCGGCGAGCTTGAAGCTGTCCACCGCCGAGGCGAGTGCGCGATGCAGTTCGGCGGCGGCCGACTCGAGGGCCACCGCGTCGTCGGCCTTCAGCGCCACGCTCAGGGCCTCCAGGCGGGATTCCACGCGCGACAGCGGTGCCTCCAGTTCGGGCACCGGCGCGGTGGCGGGACGGTTCAGGACGATGAAGTCGGTCATGGAGGGTGCTTCAGCGGGAGACACGGCCCAGGAGTTCCTGGGCATTGGCGATCAGCTTGTCGGCAATCGCCCCGGCGTTCACCTGGAAGGTGCCGTCGCGGATGGCCTGGGCCACGCGGTCGACCTTGGCCTGGTCGAAGCTGCCTTCCCCGCTGGCGCGAAGCGCGGCGTGGGCCGACAGGTCGACCTTGGCGCTCTCGGGCGTGGCGGCCGGGGCGGCAGCCTTGCCGGGCGCAGGCTTGCGCTCGGCGGTGGCCGGGGTGGCGCCCAGCGCCTTGAGATCGATCGGTCCGAGTTTCATGGTGTGCTCCCAGGGGAGGAAGGACTTTCCTTCGCCCCATGCGTCGCTGTATCGGGCTTTACGGCTGAGGACTTTAGCCCTGATCCGAAAAATACTTCACGTTCCCCCGCGCACGGGGGGGCGGCTGGCAACAGGCGGTGCCTCACAGGAGCACCTCCACCAGCCGCTCAGCGGTGGCGCGGCCGCTGACGGTGCGGCCGCCTTCGGTGCGCACGCGCACCAGCTGGCCTTCCACACCCGGCGAGAGCGCCGTGCCCTCGCCGGAGATGGCAAAGCCCGGGCCGCTGACGAGCAGCTTGACGGGGTCGCCGGCGGCAAACCACTGGCGCTTGCGCATGTCTGCCTCGCGCACCGCCTGCCCGGCGGCAAGCGGCCGCGCGAGCGTGCGCCCCACCAGGGGACGGGCGTCGGTGTGCACGGGCGAGTCGGTGGCCGTCCACTCGACTTCGGTCGTTTCCAGGTGCTCGGCCGCCACCGTCGTGCCGGCCGACAGCGCCTGGCGCGCCACGAGCGCGGGCGCGTAGACCTTCACCGTCAGCGGCATCGACACGTTCCAGGCCACCGGGCCTTCCACGCAGCGCAGGCCGATGCGCGTGCGGCCCCAGGCGCGGTGGCCGGGGGGCAGGTAGGGCTGCACCTTGTTGCAGGGCGCCAGGTTCAGCCGTGGGTCGAGTGCGCCGGGCACCACCTCCACCCGCAGGCCGGGCCGGTCGGGGAAGGCAGCGAGCGTGGCCGACTGGGCCAGCGGCGCCACCTGGGCCATCCAGGCCGGCTCGGCGGCGGGGGCCGCTGCGGCAGCGATCCCGCTGGCCAACACGGCGAGCGCGAGCGTGCGGGGCACGGGCAAGGAAGGCAGGCGGGTCGCAGGCATGGGGGAGGGGTTGCGGCTCTTCACGGGCTGGGACTTTAGGCCGAGGCCCCCGTCCCAAGGGCCGGAAATGCGCGGGCCAAGGGGGGCTGTTCGGCCCATCGTCGCGCCCGGCGCTGCCGAGAATCGACGCCCTGGAGGGAAACCCGAGCCGCCGTGATGCGACTCGCTCCCTTGCGACACCCGATCGACGGAGCCCCGCATGATCAACCGGCTGAGCCAGAACCTCGACTTCCACGCGCAGGCCCTGCTGCTGCGCTCGGAGCGCCAGCGCCTGATCGCGAGCAACATCGCCAACGCCGACACGCCCGGCTACGTGGCGCGCGACTTCGATTTCGGCCGTGCCCTGCGCGACGCCACGAGCACGACGGGCACCGCTGGCGGCGCGCCGCGCCCGCTGTCGGGCTCGGACCTGATGCTGCGCTACGCCACCGCCTCGCAGAACAGCATGGACCGCAACACCGTCGACATGGACCGCGAGCGCGCGTCCTTCGCCGACAACACCGTCAAGTACGAGGCCACGCTGCGCTTCATCACGCGCGGCATGCGCACGATGATGGACGCGATGAAGGGCCACAACGCCGGCTGACCGGCGCCTCCCGCAGGAGCAGATCCATGAGCATGTCCCGCATCTTCGACGTGGCCGGCAGCGCGGTGAGCGCGCAGAGCCAGCGCCTGAACGTCGTGGCCTCCAACCTGGCCAACGCCGACACGGTGGCCGGCCCGGACGGCAAGCCCTACAAGGCCCGCCAGGTGGTGTTCCAGACCGAGCTGATGGGTGCTTCGGGCACCTTCGGCCAGCAGACGGCTGCCGGCGTGCGCGTGACCAACGTGCTCGAGTCCGACACCCCGGGCCGGCGCGTGCACGACCCCAAGCACCCCTCGGCCGATGCCCAGGGCTACGTCACCTACAGCAACGTGAGCGCGGTCGAGGAGATGGTCAACATGATCTCCGCCTCGCGCTCGTACCAGAACAACGTCGAGGTGATGAACACCGCCAAGCAGCTGCTCCTGAAGACGCTGCAGATGGGCCAGTGACGCGATGAGCACGATCTCCCCGCTGGCCGCCTCCTCGGCCGACGCGACCTCCCTGGCGGCCTCGTCGTCGCCCAAGGGCGCGATGGCCGCCGCCGAGATGGGCGACCGGTTCCTGAAGCTGCTGGTCACGCAGCTCAAGAACCAGGACCCGCTCAACCCGATGGACAACGCCCAGCTCACGAGCCAGATGGCGCAGATCAACACCGTCTCGGGCATCGAGAAGCTCAACACCTCGATCAAGGGCCTGGGCACGCAGTTCCTGCAGTCGCAGGCGCTGCAGGGCGCGGCCATGATCGGCCGCCAGGCCTGGGTCGAGGGCGACCGGCTCGTGGCCGAGGGCGCCAGCGCCCGTGGCGGCTTCGAGCTCACCGAGCGTGCCAGCACCGTCAAGGTCGAGGTGCTCGGCCCGGGCGGGCGGCTCGTGGACACGCTGGAACTCGGCACGCAGGAGGCCGGCCGCGGCCGCTTCGAGTGGAAGGTGCCGTCCAACGTCGACCCGGCCAGCCTGCGCTTTCGTGTGACGGCCGCCTCCGGCAACACGGCCGTGGCCGCCACACCGCTCGTGATCGACACCGTCTCCTCGGTGGCCACCACCCCCGACGGACTCAGCCTGGGCCTGCTGCGCCTGGGGCCGGTCCCGTTCGCCAGCGTCAAGGCCGTCTCGGGAGGCGCCTGAGCGCCTCTGCCCTCCGACTCCGTTTCCACCCACCCCGCACAAGGACACGACATGAGCTTCCAGCAAGGTCTTTCCGGACTGAGCGCTGCTGCCAAGAACCTCGAGGTCATCGGCAACAACATCTCCAACGCCAACACGATCGGCTCGAAGTCTTCGCGGGCGGAGTTCTCCGACATCTACGCCAGCGCCGTGGGCGGCAACGGCGCCGTGGGCATCGGCTCGCGCCTGGCGGCGGTGACGCAGGACCACACGCAGGGCAGCATCACCACCACCGGCAGCAACCTGGACCTCGCCATCAACGGCACCGGCTACTTCCAGGTGCTCGAGACGTCTTCGGCGCGCGGCGGCGCGGCCGACAAGAGCGTGCTGTACACGCGCAACGGCCAGTTCAAGTCCGACCGCGAGGGCTTCATCATCAACAACGAGGGCATGAAGCTGCTGGGCTACCCGGCCGACGACACGGGCGCCATCCGCAGCGGCCAGCTCGACGTGCTGAAGGTGCCCGACGGGCGCATCGTGCAGAAGCCCACCACCGAGATCGACATGTCGTTCAACCTGAACGCGGCCGACACGATCAAGCCGCTGGCCTTCGATGCCAGCGAGGGCGGCAGCTTCAACTACTCCACCTCGCTGAAGGTGGTGGACCAGTCGGGCAAGGAGGTGCAGCTGGGCCTGTACTACAAGAAGGTGAGCAGCGCCACCGGCCCGGCCTGGGATGTCTACGCCACGGCCAACGGCCGCCCGGTGGGCACGACTGCCCTGGGCCAGATCCAGTTCACGAACGCCGACGGTTCGGGGCCGCCTGCTGCCACCGATGCCAGCGGCCCGCGAGCCGGTGCATTGGCCGGCACGCTGGCCATCCCGAAGGCGGCGATCGAGGCCGCGCTGAACACCACCGCCAACGCGACGGCGGGCCTGAGCTACACCTTCGACCCCATCACGCTGAATCTCGCCAGCACCACCCAGCGCGCGGGCGACTACCTGATCGGCACGCTGGCGCAGGACGGCTACCCGGTGGGCACGCTGTCGAGCTTCTCCTTCGACAAGGCGGGCGTCCTGACGGCGCGCTACTCCAACGGCCAGGTGCGGCAGACGGGGCAGCTCGCTTTGGCGAGCTTTCGCAACCCGCAGGGCCTGACGCCCGCCGGTGGCAACGCCTGGGCCGAAAGCCGCGACTCCGGCGCCAAGAGCATGGACGTGCCCGGCACCGGCGCGGCTGGCGAGATCGCCGCCGGCGCGCTGGAGGAGAGCAACGTCGACCTGACCTCGGAACTCGTCAACCTGATCACCGCGCAGCGCACCTACCAGGCCAACGCGCAGACGATCAAGACGCAGGACCAGGTGATGCAGACCTTCGTGAACATGCGCTGAGCGCCAGGGGATAGCCGATGGATCGACTCGTCTACACCAGCATGGCCGGCGCCAAGGCCAGCCTGCAGCGCCAGGAGGTGCTCGCGCACAACCTGGCCAACGTCTCGACCAACGGCTTTCGCGCCGAGCTGGCGGCCTTCCGTGCCGTGCCGGTGCAGGGCGACGGGGCCAGCACGCGCGTGGCAGCCATCGAGACGACGATCGGCTACAGCACCGAGGCTGGCTCGGTGCAGGCCACCGGGCGCAACCTGGACGTGGCGCTCAAGGGCCAGGCCTGGATGGGCGTGCAGGCGCTGGACGGCACCGAGGCCTACACGCGCGCCGGCGCGCTCGACGTGAATGCCGAGGGCCTGCTCGTGACGATGTCGGGCCTGCCCGTGGCGGGCGACGGCGGCCCGATCACGGTGCCGCCCAATTCGACGCTGGAGATCGGCGCCGACGGCACCGTCACCGCGCGTGCCGGCAACGGCCGGCCGCAGAACATCGGCCGCCTCAAGCTCGTGACGCCCGAGGGCCCGCTCACGCGCGGGCCCGACGGGCTCTTCCGCAGCGCCGAGGGCGACCTGCCAGCCGACCCGGCGGCCCGGCTGCAGACCGGCGCGCTCGAGGGCTCCAACGTGAGCCCGGTGGAGACGATGGTGGCGATGATCGCCGCGGCGCGCCAGTTCGAGCACCACATGAAGGTGCTGCAAGGCGCCGAGCAGCGCGAGCAGTCCGCCACCAAGCTCCTGGGCACGATGTAAGGCGATCGCCCCTTCAGGGCCGCCATGGCCCTGCTGATCGGGCGATCGGCGCGCTCAAGTTCGCGCAAACATGGAGTCTGCTGCAAGGAGCACGACGCCATGATTCGATCGCTGTGGGTTGCCAAGACTGGCATGGAAGGCCAGCAGGCCAAGCTGGACGCCATCTCCAACAACCTCGCCAACGTCGGCACCAACGGCTTCAAGCGTGCCGGCGTCGTGTTCGAGGACCTGATGTACCAGAACCTGCGCCAGACCGGCGCAGCCACCTCCGACCAGAGCAACCTGCCCACCGGCCTGCAACTCGGCCTGGGCGTGCGCACCGCAGCCACCACGCGCCACTTCGGCCAGGGCACGCTCAACCAGAGCTCGGGCCCGCTGGACGTGGCCATCGAAGGCAACGGCTTCTTCCCGGTGCAGATGCCCGACGGCACCACCGCCTACTCTCGCGACGGCGCCTTCCAGCTCGACCCCAACGGGCAGATCGTCAACAGCGCCGGCTACCCGCTGCAGCCGGGCATCACCGTCCCGCCCAATTCCGGCAACGTCACGATCGCCAAGGACGGCACGGTCACGGTGGCGCTCACCGGGCAGGCCGCGCCCACGCGCGTGGGCCAGATCCAGGTCGCCACCTTCATCAACCCGGCCGGCCTCGAGCCGCTGGGCGGCAACCTCTACGCCGAGTCGGCCTCCTCGGGCCAGCCCAACACGGCCGCACCCGGCAGCAACGGGCACGGCAACCTGCGCCAGGGATTCCTGGAAGGCAGCAACGTCAACGTCGTGGAGGAACTCGTCTCGATGATCGCCACGCAGCGGGCCTATGAGATGAACGCCAAGGCGATCCAGACGAGCGACCAGATGCTGCAGAAGCTGGGGCAGGTCTGATGAAGGCCGCCGTCACGCTCGTTGCCGCCGCCTGCGCCCTGCTGTCCGGGTGCCTGGCCGTCACGCCCCCGCGCGTGGAGATGACCGAGACCACGCCGGCCTGGCCGACCGCACAGCCGGTGGCCGTGGCGCGCAATGGCGCGATCTTCCAGGCGGCGAGCTATCGGCCGCTCTTCGAGGATCACCGGGCGCGCCTGGTGGGCGACACGCTGCTGGTGAGCATCGTCGAGCGTGTGAGCGCGGCACAGTCGAGCAAGAGCTCCATCGGCAAGACCGGCAAGGTCACCGGGGGCATCTCGGCGCTGCCGGGCGTGAGCCCGGGGGCCTTCGCGCGCGCCAAGGTGGAGGGCGGCACCGCCAACACCTTCGACGGCAAGGGCGAGACGGAGAACACGAACGACTTCTCCGGCACCATCACCGTCACGGTGGTGGGCGTGCTGCCCAACGGCCACCTGCTGATCGCCGGCGAGAAGCAGATCGGCGTGAACAGCAACGTCGACGTGCTGCGCTTCACCGGCCAGGTGGATCCGCGCACCATCCAGGCCGGCAACACCGTGCAGAGCGCCCAGGTGGCCAACGTGCGCGTGGAGCACCGCGGCCGCGGCGCCCAGGCCGATGCGAACGCAATTGGCTGGCTTTCCCGCTTCTTCTTGAGCGTTGTGCCGATCTGAAGTCTTCCGAGAATGGGCCGATTGGAGCCCTCCGTTCCGGAACGACATGAACACGCTCGACGGCACCGTCCTCACCCCCTTCCCGCACCCTGTGGTCGGCGGCCCTTTCGAGCGGCGCCAGGCCTGGGCCGGGGCGGTGCTCGCGATCCTGGCAACGCTGTGGATGCTGCTGCTGCCCCAGGATGCCGCGGCCTCCCGGATCAAGGAGATCGCCTCGGTGCAGGGGGTGCGCAGCAACCCCCTGACCGGCTACGGCCTGGTCGTCGGGCTGGACGGCACCGGTGACCAGACCACGCAGACCCCCTTCACCACCCAGAGCCTGAACGCCATGCTCCAGCAGTTCGGCATCACCGTGCCGCCCGGCGCGGCGATGCAGCTGAAGAACGTGGCCGCGGTGCTCGTGACGGCGCAGCTGCCGGCTTTCGCGCAGCCGGGCCAGACGATCGACGTGAACGTCTCCTCGCTGGGCAATGCCAAGAGCCTGCGCGGGGGAACCTTGATCGCCACGCCCCTCAGGGGCGCGGATGGCCAGATCTACGCGCTGGCGCAGGGCAACCTGATCGTGGGCGGCGCAGGCGCCTCCGCGGGCGGCTCGAAGGTGCAGATCAACCACCTGGCCGCCGGTCGCGTGCCCGAGGGCGCGACGGTGGAGCGCAGCGTGCCCACGCCGCTGCTCGAGGGTGGCGCGGTGCAGCTCGGCCTGAACGCCGGCGACTTCAACACCGCCCGCGCCGTGGCGCGTGCCATCAACGAGGCCAAGGGCGAGGGCACGGCTGCCGCGCGCGACGGCCGCACCGTGACGCTGCGCGTGCCGGCCGACCCGGATGCCCGCGTGGCCTTCCTCGCCGACGTGGAGAACCTGCGCGTGGAGCTGGCCGCCCCGTCGGCGCGCGTGGTGATCAATGCGCGCACCGGCTC
This sequence comes from Rubrivivax sp., assembly GCA_040400855.1. Classification (GTDB taxonomy): domain Bacteria; phylum Pseudomonadota; class Gammaproteobacteria; order Burkholderiales; family Burkholderiaceae_C; genus Rubrivivax. Next base: position 40,630 of record JBBAPJ010000008.1, on the reverse strand, counting down.
GGTGGTGCTCAACGATTCGGTCACCCTCGGGCCCTGCGCCGTGGCGCACGGCAGCCTGTCGGTGACCATCAACTCCACCCCCGTGGTGAGCCAGCCCAATGCGCTCTCGCAGGGCCAGACGGTCGTCACGGAGAAGACCGACATCTCGATCACGCAGCAGGGCGGCTCGCTCGTGCAGATGCCTGCGGGCACCAAGCTTGCCGACGTGGTCAAGGCGCTCAACGCGCTGGGCGCCACGCCGCAGGACCTGCTGGCGATCCTGCAGGCCATGCGCAGCGCCGGCGCGCTCAAGGCCGAGCTCGAGGTCATCTGAGGCATTCGACATGGCTGTGGCTCCCAACGCCCTCGTCACCGACCCGCGCGCGCTCGACACGCTGCGCACGCGCGCCGCGAGCGATCCGCGTGGCGCCGTGCGCGAGGCGGCCAAGGCCTTCGAGACGCTCTTCATGCAGGAGCTGCTCAAGAGCATGCGCGCCTCGACCATGCCTTCCGGGCTGATGGAAGGCGAGGGCAGCAAGCTGGGCACCGAGATGCTGGACCAGCAGCTGTCCGCGCGCATGTCGGGCCTGCCGGGTGGCTTGTCCGAAGTGATCGCGCGCCAGCTCGAGCGCCAGATGGGCCTGTCGCCCGGGCCCATTCCTCGCACGGCCCGCGCCAACCCGGAGCCCGCGCCGCTGAAGCCCGCTGGCGAGCCGACCGCCGCCGTGCGCGTGCCCCAGACGGCCGCTGCAGGCTTCGTGGCCCAGCACACCGCCACGGCGCAGCGCGTGGCCGAGCGCAGCGGCATCCCGGCGGCCTTCATGGTCTCGCAGGCCGCGCTCGAGACGGGCTGGGGCAGGAAGGAGATCCTGCACGCCAACGGCAGCACCTCGCACAACCTCTTCGGCATCAAGGCCGGGCCGAACTGGAAGGGACCGGTGGCCGAGGTCTGGACCACCGAGTACGTCAACGGACAGCCGCAGCGCGTGAAGGCGCAGTTTCGTGCCTACTCGAGCTACGAGGAATCCTTCGCCGACTACGCCCGGCTGCTGCAGGACAGCCCCCGCTACGCCGCCGTGATGCGCACGCGCGGCGATGCCTCCGCCTTCGCCGCGAACCTGCAGAAAGCCGGCTATGCCACCGACCCCGCCTACGCCGACAAGCTCGGCCGGGTGATCAACACGACGCTGCGCCTGCAGCGCGCGATGGGCTGAGGAGGCGGACGTGGCATCGCAGCTGATGACGGTGGGCATGCGGGCGGTGGCGGCCAACTACGCCCAGATCCAGGTCACCGGCAACAACATCGCCAACGCCAACGTGCAGGGCTACTCGCGCCAGCGCGCGGAGCTCGTGGCGGCCGACGCCCGCTACAGCGGGGGCGGCTTCATCGGCATGGGCGTGGACGTCAAGACGATCTCGCGCGACTACGACACGCTGCGCTCGCGCGAGGCGATGACCGCGCAGTCCGTGGCGAAGATGGACGAGGCGCGCATGCGCGGGCTGACCCAGCTCGAGTCCGTCTTCCCGGTGGGCGAGGAGGGGCTGGGGTACATGGGCTCCCAGTTCCTGAACGCGATGGCCGATGTGGCCAGCCGGCCCACCGACATCTCCGCGCGCCAGGTCGTGCTGGCCCGCGCCAGCGACGTGGCCACCGGCTTCGTCGCCTCGGCGCGGCGCATCGAGGAGATCCAGGCCGCCGTGGCCGAGGAGGTCAGCGCCGGTGTGGTGCGCGTGAACCAGCTGGCCTCGGGCATCGCCGAGATCAACGACCGGCTCTCGCGCGCCCAGGCCCTGACGCACACCGCGAACGACCTGCTGGACGAGCGCGAACGGCTGCTCGGCCAGCTCAACGAAGTGGTGCAGACCACGCACTACCTGGCCGACGACGGCTCGCTCACGGTCATGATCCCCGGTGGCCACACCCTCGTGCTGGGCAACCGTGCGAACACGCTGGCGCGGGTGGCCGACCCGCAGGATCCGTCGCGCGTGGCGCTGGCGAGCATGCAGATGGGCATCAGCCGCCCGGTCTTCCAGAGCGACCTCAGCGGGGGTTCGCTTGCGGGCTGGATCCGGCTGCAGAACGAGGACCTCGTGGCCGCACGCGGCGAGGTGGGCCGGCTGGCCACCTCGCTGGCTGCGGTGGTGAACGAGCAGCAGGCCCTCGGGCTGGACCTGCGCGGGATGGGCGGCTCCCCGATCTTCAGCGTGGGCTCGGCCCAGGTGGTGCCCTCGGGCGAGAACCGCCGTGTGGCTGGCGGCGCTTTCGCCTCCGAGGTGCAGGTCACCATTACCGACCCCCGCCAGCTCTCCGCCAGCGAGTACGAGTTGCGCAAGCCGGCCGGTGCCGCAGCGGGCCAGTGGGAGCTCGTGCGGCTGTCCGATGGCTACGCCCGCACGGTGGCCAACGGCTCCGAGGTGGACGGCTTCAAGCTGAACATCCCCACGCCCGAGCCGGCGGCCACCGATGCCTTCCGCATCAAGGCCGTGGCCGGTGCGGCAGCCGGCATGCGCCGCGTGCTGGAGGACCCCCGCGCGCTGGCTGCGGCCTCCCCCGTGACGGCGGTGGCAGTGGCCACCAACACCGGAACGGCCAGTGTCGAGCTGCTGCGTGCCACGAAGCCGGCCAGCAGCGCCGCGCTGGACCTGCGCGTGGTGTTCACGTCCGACAGCGGCCAATACGAGATCCGCAATGCAGCCGGCGCGCTGGTGGGCACGAACCCGCGCCAGTGGACGGCGGGCCAGCCCATCGCCTTCGAGGGAGCGGCCGCCACCGTCAACGGCGTGGCGGGCACCTACGACGCCTTCGAGCTCCAGCTCGTGGGCGTGCCGCGCACGGGCGACAGCTTCCGCGCCATGCGCACGCCCTATGCAGCTGCCAACAACGGCAACGCGCAGTCGATGCTCGAGCTGCGCGACGCGGCCTTCGTGGGCCGCACGGTGGATGCCCAGGGCCTGCCTTCGGGCGGCCGGACCTTCACCGACGCCTACGCGGCGGCCATCGGCCAGATGGGCGTGACGGTGCAACGCGGGCGCACGGCAGCGGGCATCTCCGAGGGCGTGGCACGGGCGGCCGAGACGGCGCGTGCCTCGGCCTCGGGCGTCAACCTGGACGAGGAGGCGGCGCGGCTGCTGCAGTTCCAGCAGAGCTACCAGGCTGGCGCCAAGGTGCTGCAGGCGGCACAGACCGTCTTCGATGCGCTGCTGCAGGTCGTTCGCTGACGCCGGCCAGGCCTCCACCGCACTTTCCGGATACTTTCCATGCGAATCGCCAGCAGCAACTACAACGACCGCTCGGTGGAGCTCATGCAGCAGCGCCAGGAGGCGATGCAGCGCTCCCAGGACCAGCTCATCAGCGGCAAGCGCGTCTCGCGCGCCAGCGACGACCCGACGGCGGCGGCGCGCGTGGAGCGCGCGCTGGCGCAGGAGATGCGGCTGCAGGCGAGCCAGCGCTCGCTGGAGGCCAGCCGAAGCGTGATGCTGCAGGCCGAGAGCTCGATGGGCGAGGCCGGCGAGCTGATGCAGCGCGCGCGTGAACTGCTCGTCGAGGCCGGCAACGCCAGCTACTCGGACGCCGAGCGCCGCCTGCTGGCCGATCGCATGCGCGGGCTGCGCGAGGACCTCCTGAAGGTGGCCAACCGCGGCGACGGCGCGGGCGGCTTCATCTTCGGCGGGCAGGGTGCCGGCCAGGCGCCCTTCGTGGATGCGCCAGGCGGCGTGCAGTACCGCAGCGTGGCCGGCCAGGTGATGGCGCAGGCCGGCGAGCCGCTGCCGATGACGGTGGATGGCGAGCAGGCCTTCCTGCGCTCGCCCACGGGCAACGGTGTGTTCGCGACCTCGCCCTCACCGGGCAACGGGCCAGGTGCGTGGATCGACGGCGGGCGGGTGGTGGACCCCTCTGCGTTGACGGGCGCCAGCTACTCCATCGTCTTCGACACGAGCGGCCCCACCCCCACCTACCAGGTGATGAAGGAAGGCACCGCCCTGGGCGCGGCGCAGAACTTCGAATCCGGCCGTGCGATCAGCTTCGACGGCCTGGCCGTCACGGTCACCGGCGCGCCGCGCCAGGGTGATACCTTCTCGATCGCGCCGTCGTCGAACACCCTGTCGGTCTTTTCCACGCTCGACCGGGTCGCCAGCGAGCTCGCCGCCACGGGGCGCAGCAACGCACAGGTGACGCAGACCGTGACCTCCGGCCTGCGCGAGGTGGACGCCTCTCTGAACACCGTGCTGGCCGTGCGCTCGCGGCTGGGTTCGGTGCTCGAGCGCACCGACAGCGTGGAGAAGCGGCTGGGTGACCTGAGATTCCAGGCGCAGACCGAGAAGTCTTCCGCGGAGGACCTGGACATGGCCCAGGCTGTTTCGGACTTCAAGATCCGGCAGACAAGCTACGATGCAGCTCTCAAAGCCTACACGATGGTCCAGCGCCTGAACCTGTTCGACTACCTGCGCTAGGACGATCCTTCATACCCGCAAGATGGCCACCCCCTCCGTCATCGACCACGTCCTCATCGGCTACGCCCCCCTGACCGACCGCCAGCGCGGCCCGGCGGGCATGCGCCTGACGATCGTGCCCGCCATGGGCCGCTCCACGCCCGACGCCGCGCCGCTGCTGCAGGCCGTGGGGCAGGCTTTCCCGGCGCCCTCCGTGGTGCTGCTCAACATCGCCGACGAGAAGCTGCTCGATGCGGTGCTGAGCCAGCCGGCCATCGAATCCAACATCGTGATCGAGGTGCCTGCCTTCCTGGCCGAGCACCCGCCTCGTGCCGACGTGCTGCGGCGCCTGCGCCAGATGGGTGTGGGCCTGGCCTACACGGGGCGCCCGGCATCGGAGATTGCGCCGCTGCTGCAGAACTGCTTCCGTTACGCGATCACCGACCTGACCGATTCGGGTGCGGGGGGAGCCGGGGCGGGTCCTGCGCCGCGCTCCGTGACGCAGGTCGTGGCAGGCGTGCGGGAAATGGCCGATTTCGACCGCGCCTTCACGGCCTCCGGCTCGGCCGTGGCGATCGGCTGGCCGGTCGAGCCTGGTGCCCTGCCTGCCGGCAAGACCGCGGTGCCGCCGGACCTGCGCGGCATCGTCGAGCTGATGAACCGCGTGGACCGGCAGGAGCCGGCCGAGAAGATGGAGCCGGTGCTCAAGACCGATCCGACACTCGCGTTCCGGCTGCTGCGCTACATCAACTCGCCCGCCTTCGGCTTGCGTGTGGAGGTGACCTCCTTCAAGCACGCGCTGATGCTGCTGGGCTACGGGCGCCTGAAGCGCTGGCTGGCGCTGCTGCTCGCCTCGGGCAGCCGAGACCAGACGATCCGGCCGCTGATGCGCGCAGCCGTCTGCCGCGGCTTCCTGATGGAAGAACTCGGCCGCAACGCCGGTGACGAGGAGATGCGCGGCGAGATGTTCGTCTGCGGCGTGTTCTCGCTGCTCGACCAGATGCTGCGCCAGCCCTTCGCGGAACTCCTCAAGAGCGTGCCGGTGCCGGACCGCGTGGCCAGTTCCCTGCTCTACCCCGACGGGCCCTACGCCGCCCACCTCGACCTGGTGCGCGCGCTGGAGCAATCCTCGCCCATCGACATCCGCGAATGCGCCGCCAAGCTCTTCCTGACCCAGGGCGACGTGAGCCGCGCGGTGCTCGCCGGGCTCGCGGGTGCCCGCCAGATCGAATAGCGCACGGCGGCCGAGATGCCCACCCCCTCCGCAGATACCGATACCGCAGACCTGGGCGCGCAGTCGCTGGCCTGGGCCAAGCTGCTCGAGCGGCTGCTGCGTGGCCTGGAATCGGGCAGCCGCCAGTGGCCGATCGGCCGGCGCAAGGAGAGCGTGTCGCGCCTGCTGATGATGAACCGGCAGGACATGGGCCGGCTGCGCCAGCGGCTCGAGCCCCTCATCGCCTCCTGGGAGAACGACCGCGGCTCATCGGGCGCGGTGCCGGTACCCGGGGCGGCTGCCGCGCCTGCCGCGCCGCCCGCAGCGGAACCGCCCGACCTGGGCGAGGACCTCGGCGACCTGCCCCCCACGCGATGGCACGCCGTCGTGGGCAGCTACGAGGGCACGGTGCGCGCCGCGCTGCCGCCCGACGACCCGCGCGCGATGGAGGTTGCCGAGTCCTTCGTGCTGGTGGCGCAGCGCCTCAAGCGTGAAGGGGCCACCCCGGCGATGGCCGATCAGATCGAGCACGTGTGCCAGCGGGCCCGGCGGCTGCTCGCGCATCGCCACCACCTGGTGGAGGAGCTGGGCGCGCTGTGCAACAACCTGACCGAGGGGCTCGTCGAACTTTCCGAGGACGAGAGCTGGGCCCAGGGCCAGGCTGCCGCCGTGCGTGCCCGCCTGGCCGACGAGATCAGTGTGCGCAGCGTGCGCGCGGCTGCCGAGGTGCTGCATGAGGCGCGCTCGCGCCACCAGCGCGTGCGCCAGGAGCGTGACGCGGCGCGCAATGCGCTGCGCGCCGTGATCCCGCGCATGCTGGCCGAGCTGGCCTCGCTGGACGACCAGACGGGCGACTTCGAAGGCAGGCTCGCGCGCCATGCCGCGGCGATCCAGGGAGCCGACACCCTCGAAAGCCTGGCCGGCGTCGTCTCGGTCATGGTCGACGAGACCCGCGCCGTGCAGCAGGTGGTGGGCAGCGCCCGCGGCCGGCTCGAGGAGGAATCGCGCAAGGCCGAGCACATGCAGCTGCGCGTGCAGGAGCTCGAAGGCGAGCTCAAGCGCCTGTCCGACGAGGTCTCCACCGATGCCCTGACGCGGGTGGCCAACCGCCGCGGTCTCGAACAGGCTTTCGCCACCGAAGTGGCCAAGCTCGAGCGTGACCCCGCTCCCCTGGCGGTCGGGCTGATCGACATCGACAACTTCAAGAAGCTCAACGACACGCTCGGCCACGCGGCGGGCGACGTGGCGCTGAAATCCCTTGCCGAGCGGGTCAAGGAGGGCCTGCGGCCCGTGGACACGGTGGCACGCTTTGGCGGCGAGGAGTTCGTCGTGCTGCTGCCCGGCACCCCCGCCGACGAGGCTCAGGGCGTGCTCACGCGGCTGCAGCGGGCGCTGACCAAGAGCCTGTTCCTGCACGAGAAGCGCGAGGTGTTCGTCACCTTCTCGGCCGGTGTCACGTCGCTGCGCCCGGGTGAGGCCCTGCAGCCCGCGCTGGAGCGCGCCGACGAAGCGCTCTACGAGGCCAAGCGCACGGGCAAGAACCGCACCTGCATCGGCTGATGCTCGCGCCGGCTTGCCCGGCGGCCTGGGCCCCGTGCAGGCGGCCTCAATCTCCCTCGAAGACCGGACGCTCGCGCGCCACGAAGGCGCGGTAGGCGCGCCCGTAGTCCTTCGTCTGCATGCAGATCGCCTGGGCCTGCGCCTCGGCCTCGATGGCCTCGTCGATGCCCATGCTCCACTCCTGGTGCAGGCAGGCCTTGGTGATGCCGTGCGCGAAGGTCGGCCCTGCGGCCAGCTCGCGCGCGAGCGCGTGCGCCTGGTCGAGCAGGGCCTCGGGTTCGACGAGCCGGTTGAAGAAGCCCCAGCGCTCGCCTTCCTCGCCGCCCATGGAGCGGCCGGTGTAGAGCAGCTCGGCCGCCCGGCCCGAGCCGATGATGCGCGGCAGGATGTTGCAGGCGCCCATGTCGGCACCGGCCAGCCCGACGCGCGTGAAGAGGAAGGCCGTCTTGGCGCGCGGCGTGCCCAGACGCAGGTCCGAGGCCATCGCGAGGATCGCCCCCGCACCGGCACACACGCCGTCCACCGCGGCGATGATCGGCTGCGGGCAGTGGCGCATGGCCTTGACCAGGTCGCCTGTCATGCGGGTGAAGGTGAGCAGCCCCTGCATGTCGCCGCTTTCCTGCATGCGCACGAGCGGGCCGATGATCTCGTGCACGTCGCCGCCCGAGCAGAAGTTGCCCCCTGCACCGGCCAGCACCACCACCTTCACGTCCTGCGCCTGGCGCAGCTGCGCGAAGAGGTCGCGCAGCTCCGCATAGGACTCGAAGGTCAGGGGGTTCTTGCGCTCCGGGCGGTTGAGGGTGAGCGTGGCCACCTTGCCCTGGACGGACCACTGGAAGTGACGCGCGGCGTAGGTGGAGGCGGCAAAGGCGTGCATGGCGGGGCTCCGGCAGGACGGCGGGACCGCACCCGGCCCCGCGCCGCCCCGCAGCGCCTTGCGGCGCCCCATTGCGCCCAACTGCGCCGCGAGGGCCCTTCATTTTGCGCCACCGCCGCCGCCTGGCCTGGCCAGACTCCGGACCATGCTTCCCGACTCGCTGCCGCTGAACACCTCGGGCTGGGCCGCGGGCGTCGCGGCCGAGCTCGAGGCGACGATCGCGCAGGAGCCGGTGCCGGCTCGCCTGAGGCTGGAGTGGCTGCCCGTGGCCCACCTGCGCTCGGGTGCCGTGGTGGCCTGGCGCGCGCAGCTGTGCTGGGCGCACCCGCGCCTGGGGCGGCTCACCCGCACCGACTGCCTGGACCCGGCGCGCCGGGCAGGCGCGCTGGCTCGGCTGGACACGTGGGCGCTGCACGAGGCCATCGAGCACCTGGCCCGCACCAGCCCGGTGGGTGCCTGGGCCGTGCCGGTGGAGGTGCCCGTGGCCCCCGAGACTCTTGTGCAGCCTTACCTGGCCGAGCGGCTGCGCGGGCGCTGCCAGGCCGCGGGCGTCGATCCGGGGCTCGTGCGGCTGGTGGTGGAGGAGGACGCCACGGTGGACGGCCCTCGGGAAGGTCCGCCCACGCCGGATAGGCTGCTCGATCCCCTGAACGGGCTGGCTGCTGCCGGACTGGGCCTCGTGCTGGCCGATGCGGCGTCCAGCCGGCTGGCGCTGGGCGGGCTCGTCGGGCTGCCGGTGGCGGGCCTGGCCCTTCCCATGGCGTGGGTGCGCGAGACGATGCGCGACGCCGTGGGTGGACAGGGGCGTCTGGGCGCGTTCCTGCGGGTGGCGCGCGCGCTCGGCGGCGAGGTCGAAGTGACCGATGTGGACGATCCGCAGGACCTGGAACTGCTGCGGCAGGGGCGGGTCCAGGTGGCGCAGGGCCGCGCCGTGCAGGTCTCGGCAACTCCTGCGGCCCACATCCTGTCCATCTGAGGCGCACCTCGCGGTGCGCTCGGCGCGGCAGCCGGTGCGCGCGGGGCTCAGCCCAGGCGAGCCAGCGGGCCGCGTAGCGGGACCAGGTTGGCCGGGGCGGGCAGGGCCGGCGCGGCCACACCCTGCTGGAGCGCCTCCAGGCGCCTGCGCTCAGGCAGCGCCTGACTGCCACCGTTGTCCCAGGCGACGAACTCCAGGGGATCCACGGATGCCCACTCCTGCGCGGTGATGCGGTATTCCACCGAGTCTCGCTGGCGCCCGGATTCGTCGCGGGAGGTCAGCTCACGTGTGCGCCGCATGCCCGCGTCCGCCATCAGGCGGCATGAGGCCCGGTTGTCTGCGTCGGCAGAGGCCACGATCGCCCGCAGCGCCGTCAGGCTGAACGCAGCCGAGAAGCACAGGCGCATGATCTCCAGGCTGTAGCGGCCGTGCCAGAAGCGGTCGTGCGTCCAGATGCCGACCTCCGCCGCATCCTGCCACAGGGGGTGTGGCTGGAACCTGTACAGGGCGATCCATTCTCCAGTTTCCAGCACAACGGCCGAAAAGCTGGACAGACGACCCGCAGCCGCGGCTTGGACGATCGCGTCCACCCGCTCGAGCACCTGATCTTGACAGGCGGGTTGGTCCCACAACAGATGCTTGTTGAACTTCGGGTTGCGCGTGGCGAGGTAGAGCGGGTAGGCATCGGCGATGCCTACCGGGCGCAGCGCCACGCGCTTGCTTCGCACGCGAAAGAGCGCCTCGGAGAGCTCGAAGTAGTCGATCCTGCTCATGGCCGGCCTGTGGCGTGCGTGATGCGTCCCGGACGCGTGATCTGAAGTGGCCGCACGATGAAACGCGATCTGGCCCTGTTGCCGCCGGTGCAGGACGAGGCCACGCTGACCATGCTGATGGAGATGGTGGGGGAGACCATCATCTTCATCGACGACCAGTGGGTTGCAAGGTACTGCAATTCGGTTTACGAGGCATACGTCAAGAAGCCCAAAGCCGAGATCCTCGGCCGGACCCCCTTCGAGTTCTTCCCGGGGTTCGAGAAATCCATTTTCTTCGAAATCTACCAGCGCTGCCGCCGGGAGAATAAGCAGTTTACAAAGATCGGCTACTCGAAGGGAATGGGTCGCTGGTTGATCGTCAGGGTTTTCCCGTGTTTTGGAGGGGGTGTCCTCGGTACTGCCAATGATGCATCCGAGCAGATGATCCAGCAAACCCAGATGGTCGCGCGGATGGTTACCGACCAGCTGACCGGCCTGCCCAACAAGGTCGCCTTGACGGAAAGAATGGAACGGCTGGTGGCCGAGAACCAGGCTTTCGACCTCGTGGTGATCGGGATCCAGCGCTTCCGACGCATCAACGATGCGATCGGGTATGCCGGCGAAGATTTGGTGGTGCTGGAAATCAGCTCGCTCCTGCAATCCGCCACCGAGGATGCCGAGGAGCTCTTCCGAATCAACGGCGACGAGTTTGCGGTGCTGCGCTGCGCCGCTCCTGACGAGACGGGGCGCCGGGTCGAGGAGTTTCTGACGACCCTGCGCACACCCATTTCGGTCAAGGGTTATGACTTCACCCTCGAGCCCACCGCGGGCGTGGTGAAGGGCGATCTCGGGGAAACCGACGTCGAGGCGCTGCTGACGCGGGCGGCCCTGGCGCTGAAGGATTCGAAGGGCGAAGGCCGCCCGGTGGTGAGGTGGTACGACCCCGCCCTGGAGCGTGCGGCGCAGCTGCGCACCCTGCTGGAGGCCGAGCTGCGCGTGGCCATCGAGGGCCGCCACCTCGACCTGCACCTGCAGCCCAAGGGCTGCCTGCGCACGGGTGGCGTGGTGGGTGCGGAGGCGCTGATCCGGTGGAACCACCCCAAGCTGGGACTCGTCTCGCCAGGCGAGTTCCTGCCCCTGGCCCAGGAGGTCGGGCTCATGCGCGACCTCGATGGCCTGGTGATCCTCAAGGCCGTCGAGCACCTGGAGCGCAACCGACAGGTGGGGCTCGAAGTGCCGGTGAGCATCAACCTGTCTGCGCTGACGATTGTCGACCGCCTGCTGCCCGACAAAATCTTCGAGGTCCTTCACGGCCGCGGCGTCGAGAGTGCGTTGCTGGAGGTTGAAATCCCGGAGGGCGCGCTCATGCACGATTTGACTGCAGCCCAGGAAAATCTGTCGCGTTTGCGCAACATGGGAATCAAGGTCAGCATCGATGATTTCGGGACCGGGTACTCGTCATTTGGTTACCTGGCGACGCTGCCGATGGATGCGCTCAAGATCGACCGCAGTTTTGTGCAGCACCTGGGCAAATCGGATGCGAACCTGAAGATCATCCGGTCCATCGTGAACCTGGCGCGCAGCCTGGGCCTTTCGGTGGTGGCCGAAGGGGCCGAAAGCGAGGCCCAGCTCGAAGCCCTGCGCAAGCTGCGGTGCGATCAGGTTCAAGGATTCGTCTACGGCCGCCCCATGCCGCTGGCCGCATTCCAGCGATTCGTCGTCGAGAAGATTCCCCTGCGCCCTGCCATCGATCCCTTCACGATCTGATGGTAGGCTCCGGGCCTCAACCATTTCCGCCTTTCGGGCTGGCAAGGGATGAAGGAAGCTCCGGATTTCTGGCAAAGCCGCTTGCCCGGCACGCCGTCGGACGAAGGTGCGGGTCGCGACGACGGGCGCTTCTCGACCGTCGAGATATTCGCGCTGGGCGCCATCCTGACGGGATCATTCATCACCGTCCTGGATTACTTTCTCACGCTGGTGGCGCTGCCCACCATCCAGCGGGAACTCTCGATGTCGGATGCTGCGGCGCAATTGCTGGTGGCGGCATTCGGCATCGCCAACGCAGCGGGCCTGATTTCCGGCGGGCGCATGGGCGACCTGTACGGGCGCAAGCCCGTCTTCCTGTGCGGCATGGCCCTGTTCACGCTCGGCGCGCTGGCCGCAGCCATGGCCACGAGCACGGCGATGCTGATCCTGGCCCGTGTCGTCCAGGGCTTTGCGTCGGCCATCATCCAGCCCCAGGTGCTCGCACTCCTGGGGACGCGGTTCTCGGGGCACAAGTCCCGCAAGGCCTTCGCGGCGTTCTCCGTGGCCATGGGCATGGGGGCCGTGGTCGGGCAGTTGATCGGCGGGGCGCTGATGAACGCCGACATCGGAGGCCTGGGCTGGCGGCTGTGCTTCGTCGTCACGCTCCCGCTGGGCCTGCTGAGCCTGTGGACGGCCAACCGCTACATCCGTTCGATGGGGCGACCGGCGGGCGGCGTGAAGCCGGACTGGCTGGGCATGGCCTTGTCGGCAGCCGTCCTGGGTGTCTTCAGCTGGACCTTGACGGTGGGCCGCACCCAGGGGACCTTGCTGCTCAACGTGTCGCTGCTGGCGGCGGTGGTGGTGCTCGGATGGATCCTGTGGATGCAGCAGGTCGACATCCACCGCAAGGGCGGCGACCCGATGCTGCCCATCCGCCTGCTGCGTCAGTCGGCGGCCCAGCAGGGGCTGCTGGCGGTGTTCGTCTTCTACCTGGGCGTGACCTCCTTCTACCTGATCCTGGGCTGGCGCCTGCAGCGTGAACTCGGCCTGACGCCGGCGCAGTCCGGTGTCGTGTTCGCGCTGTGGGGCCTGGGCTTCCTGGTCAGCTCGCTGCTGGGGCCTGGCTTCGGCCGTCGCCACGGCCAGTTTGCCGTGGCGCGAGGTGCCATGGTGCTGGTGGCGGGCCACCTGCTGGACATGGCCTGCGCCGCAACGGGAGCCTCCTTGCCGTGGCTGACGGTGGCCATCGTGCTCGAGGGGGTGGGCATGGGGTTCGTCATGGTCCCGCTCACCTCGCTGGTGCTGGCCCGGGTCACGGCGCGGCAGGCCGGCGCGATGTCCGGGGTCATCGGCACCACGCAGGCGGCGGGCAACGCCGTGGGTGTGGCTGTGGTCCCGGTGGCCTACCTGAGTCCCGCGTTCGGGCCCACTGGCGCCTTGCCCATCGGTGGCGCCGTGGCCAGCATGGCCGTGCTCACGCTCATCGCCTGCGCGGTGGCGTGGCTGTCGCTGCTCACGGGCCGCAGCACGCTGGCGGCCGAGGCCCAGGCCGGCGCGTCGGGCCGAGCCGCCACCGCAGGCTGATCCCGGCGAGGGGGCGGGGCCCCCCATCCCTGCAAACCCTCTGTCGACAGCCTGCCGCGCAGCAGGCACATTGGGGCCGCACTGCCGGAGGGCCCCCGCATGTACAAGAAAATCCTGCTCGCCTACGACGGCTCCGAAGCCGGGCAACAGGCGCTGCTCGAGTCGCGCGAGATCGGACAGTGGTCCCGGGCGCGCATGAAGCTCATTGCCGTGATGCCGTCACCGGTGGCGAGCATCGCGGTGGAGGCCTGGACCTACGCGCCGGGCAACGAGGCGGCTGACCGTGCCCGGCACGAGGCAATTCTGGAAGCAGGCGTGCAGCGGCTGCGCGAGGCCGGGCTGGATGTGTCGGGCGAGCTGGTGTCCGGGCCGGCGATCGAGGAGATCGTGCAGGCGGCGCGCGCCTTCGAGGCTGACCTGATCGTGCTGGGCCACCAGCACCGCGACAGCTGGGCCGAGCGCTGGTGGCAGGGCTCGTTGTCGAAGAACCTGGTCGAGCACGCACCGTGCAGCGTGCTGGTGGTGGTGAGGACCTGAACCCGGCCGGGCCGGGGCGTCGTGCTCAGCGCGCAGGCGTGTCGCGCGCGCCCAGGCGGATCCAGGCCTGCGCCAGCGGGTAGACCTGCTGCATGTGCCGGTCGGCGGCGTTGCCGAACATCAGGAAGATGCGCCGGTTCGCGGCGTCGGTGCTCCAGCCGATGCGCTGGCCGCCGTAGCCCACGGCCCAGAAGGTGCCCGGGGCCATCCGGTTCTCGGTCCAGGTGAAGTAGCCGTAGCCGTTGAAGTAGCCGTTGACCCCGGGTTGCAGCGGAGCCGGGATCTGCGTGCCCGAGACCTCGCGCAGGAAGCGGCCGTAGCAGTCGTCGCCACCGCGGCGCGTCTGCACGTGCAGCGCCAGGCGTACCCAGTCGGCCAGGGACAGCCGCACGCCCCCATTGGCACCGGAGAAGTGGCCGGCACGGTCGGTGGCCAGGATGGCCAGGTGCTGGTTGGGCAGGGCTGCGAGCAGCTGCTCGTCCACCCAGCGCACCGCGGGCATGCCCACGGCGCGCTCGAGCATCAGCGCCACCGTGTACGGGTCACGCGCCTTGTAGCTGAAGCGCTCGCCTGGCCGCACCGGGCCGCCTGCGCCAGCCTGGGCGGTGGACTGGCTGGGCGAGGCCACGAGCAGCTCGAGGCTGCCCGAGCCTTCCAGGTGCAGCCGCGACTGCGCAGCCGTGGTGCCCATGACGTCGCCCGCAGGCGGATCCACCGTGCCAGAGGCCATGCGCAGCAGGTCGCGCAGCGTCGCCTCGCCCAGCGCCTTGCCGGCGAGTGCGGGCAGCAGGGCGTCGGCTCGGGTCTCCAGGGTGAGCTTGCCTGCGCAAACAGCCTGCCCCACGGCCAGCGCCGTGACCGTCTTGGCCATGCTGGCGCTCAGCAGCCGGGTCTCCCAGCCGATGCCGCCGGTGCCGAAGGCATCGACGACGCGCCCGTCGTCCACCAGCACCACGGCGCGTGCGTCGATGCGCGGCAGCAGCGCCTCCATGCGTGCGATCAGCTCGGCCTCGGCGGCCGAGGGTGCGCGCGCCGGCAGGGCAGGTGTGTCGGGCCGTGCAGGCACGCGGTGGTGCCAGGGCTGGCCGCTGCCCAGCAGCCAGGCATCGGGCAGTGTGGCCACGCCTGTGGTGCTGACGGGCAGGCCACTGGCGGTGGTGGCCGGGTTGCCGGGCAGGGCGGAGGCTGCGGGGCGAGGCACCTCGCGCACGGCAGGCAGGGGCGGGGTGGAGGCGGGAACGGTGCCTGCAGAGCCCGTGATTGACTCTGTGGTGGTGCCGGCGCGGGCCCCCGCGAACGGCGCAGGCAGTGCCAGCACGATCAGGGCGACCCACAAGCAGGCGCGGGTGCGGGGAATCATCCTGAGTCTTCCTGGGGGTCAGCCGACGCGGCCATGTCGATCAGCCAGGGTAGCACGCGACTTCTGCGGCTCGGAAGCCGGCCCGGGCGGCCCGGACGGGTCTGCAGGAGGGGCTGCCGCGTCCGACCCGGGCTCAGGGTCACGCGTGATCCTGACTCCTGCAGTTCACGCAGATCGAGTTCCGGGTTAACTTCAGGGCTCGGCACCGGTTCGTCCCGCCCTGTCGCTCCCCTTGCCCTTCACGCTCCCCGGAGGCCCGCGTTGAACGCCGAACAGAACGAACGCCTGACCCGAACCGGCCCTGGCACGCCGTGCGGCGCGCTGCTGCGCCGCTACTGGCAGCCGGTGGCTCTCGTCGACGAGTTCGACCCCGTCATCGACCCGAGGATGGCCGGGCGCCCCGTCAAGGCGGTGCGCGTGATGGGCCAGGACCTGGTGCTCTTTCGCGAGGCGAGCGGCCGCTGGGGCCTGCTCGACCGGGATTGCCCGCACCGAGGGGCCGACCTGGCCTTCGGCCGCCACGAGGGCGACGGGCTGCGCTGCCCCTTCCACGGCTGGAAGTTCGATGCCGCCGGGCGCTGCCTGGAGACACCGGCCGAGCCGCTGGGCAGCCGGCTGTGCGAACGCGTGCAGCAGCGCAGCTACCCCATCGAGGAGCGCAGCGGGGTGCTCTTTGCGTGGCTGGGCGAGCCCGGGCGCGAGCCGCCGTTCCCGAACTACGACTGCTTCGCGGCGCCAGCCACCCATACCTTCGCCTACAAGGGCATGTGGCACTGCAACTGGCTGCAGGCCTTCGAGGTGGGGATCGACCCCTGCCACACCTCGTTCCTGCACCGCTTCCTGGAGGACGCGCCGCTGGAGGCGGTGGGCGAGAACGCCGGCGGGCGGCAGTTCCGCAGCGCCTCCCTGGGCGAGGTGGGGGGCGAGCGCTGGCCGATGTCGCGGATCATGCGCGAGTTCCACCGGCCCGACATCTCCTTCGAGCCCTCGCCCTGGGGCTTTCGGATCACGACGCTGCGGCGCATGACGCAGGACCTCACGCACGTGCGCGTGACGCACGAGATCTTCCCGCAGGCCTTCTGCATCCCGCTGT
>JBBAPJ010000008.1:21416-24422 GCA_040400855.1 Rubrivivax sp. | reverse complement strand
ACGCACGTGCGCGTGACGCACGAGATCTTCCCGCAGGCCTTCTGCATCCCGCTGTCGCCCACGCTCACCATCACGCAGTGGCACGTGCCCATCGACGACACGCACACCTACTGGTACGCCTTCTTCACGAGCTACGGCGCACCCGTGGACAAGCGGGCGATGCGCGAGCAGCGCGCGCCGCACATCCCGCCGCCGCTGTACATCCCGAAGATGGGGCGCCACAACGACTGGGGCTTCGACGCGCACGAGCAGCGCACGCGCACCTTCCTCGGCATGGGCGAGGACGACATCAACGTGCATGACCAGTGGGCCGTGGAGAGCATGGGGCCGATCCAGGACCGCACGCGCGAGCACCTGGGCACCACCGACAAGGTCATCATGGCCAACCGGCGACAGTTGCTGGCGGCCATCGATGCGGTGCAGGCCGGCGGCACCGCGCCCTTTGGCGCCGACCCCGCGCGCGCGGCCGAGCAGGTGGGAGGGCCCGACTCGGTGGACGGCATCGCGCCGGCGGGCACCTGGGGCACCTGGTGGCAGGAGCAGGCGCGCGCGCGCCTGGCTGCCACGCCCTGGAAGGCGCAGGCCACCCCGGCCCACGCCGAGCAGGCCCAGGCATGACGAGCTTCGCGCAGCGCTGCGGCGTGCACGACGCGGCGCGAGAGGCGGCCGCCGAGCAGGTGCTGCGGCGCATCGCCGAGGCCGGCCTGCACACGGTGCGCGTGGCCTGGTGCGACGTGCACGGCCTGATGCGCGCCAAGGCGCTTACGCCCGCGGCGCTGCGCCGTGCGCTGGCCGAGGGCGTGGGCATGGTGAGCACGCTGATGCTCAAGGACACTTCCGACCGCACGGCCTTCAAGGTGTTCGAGCCCGGTGGCACGGCGGCGCTGCCGGGCTTCGGGCAGGCCAACAACCTCGTGCTGCTGCCTGACCCGGCAAGCTTCCAGGTGCTGCCCTGGCTGCCCGGCACGGGCTGGATGCGTGCCGACCCGTGGCTGCCCGATGGCTCGCCCGTGCAGTGGGACGCACGCCGCGTGCTGCAGCGTGCGCTCGCCCGCCTCGCACGGGCGGGCTTCGCAATGCGCTGTGGCCTGGAGGTGGAGTTCCACGTCTACCGCATCACATCCCACGACGCGGAGTGCGACCCGCTGCGCGCCCCCTGGCCCGGCGAGCCACCCGAGGTGCAGATGCTGCACCCGGGCTGGAGCCTGCTCAACGAGGCCTGGCTCGACCGGGTCGAGCCGGCACTGGACATCGTGCGCGAAACGGCGCGGGCCCTCGGGATGCCCCTGCAGTCGCTCGAGGCGGAGATGGGCCCGAGCCAGGTGGAGGCCGTGTTCGATGCCACCGATGCGCTGCACGCGGCCGACCACATGGCGCTGTTTCGCAGCGCCGTGCGCATGGCGCTGCGCCGCGCCGGCTACCACGCCACCTTCATGTGCCGGCCGCCCTTTCCGAACGTGATGTCCAGCGGCTGGCACCTGCACCAGTCGCTGGTGGACCTGGCCACCGGCGCAAACGCATTCGTGCGCGCAGCACCGGCGCCGGGCTCCGGCCCCATGGATGCCGGCCACGTCCTGTCCGAGGTGGGCGAGCGCTACCTGGCGGGGCTGCTGGCGCACGCGCCGGGAATGGCCGCGCTGTGCACCCCCACGGCCAACGGCTATGGGCGCTTTCGGCCTCACGCACTGGCGCCCCAATCGGTGCTGTGGGGCCGCGACAACCGCGGCGCGATGCTGCGTGTGGTCGGTGGCCCCGGGGATGCGGGCACGCGCATCGAGAACCGGCTGGGCGAGCCGGCCGCGAGCCCGTACCTGTACATGGCCTCGCAGGTGGAGGCCGGCCTGGACGGCCTGCAGCGGGGCTTGCGCGCGCCGTGCGCCACCGAGGATCCCTATCACCCAGGGGCCGAGCGCATCCCCACGAGCCTGCCGGCTGCGCTGGATGCGCTGGCGGCCGATGCCGTGCTGCGCGAGGGGCTTGGCGAGTCGTTCCTGGCCTGGTACCTGCAGATCAAGCGCCAGGAGGCCCAGCGCTTCGAGCAGGCCGAGGACCGGGACGATTTCCAGCGGCGCGAGTACTTCAGCCGGCTGTAGGGCCGGCTTGGCGCCGAGCTGCGAGCTCGTGGTACGCCAGCGCGGCCAGCACCGCGCTGCCCCCCAGCAGTGTGGCCAGCCCCGGCCGCTCGCTGCTGAAGAGCCACGTCAGCACGATGCCGAACACCACCTCGAGCAGCGCCAGCAGCGAGGTCTCCGTGGCCGTCAGGTGGCGAGCCACGTACATCACCAGCACGCAGGGCACGCCGAGCTGGAACACGCCGAGCACGGCCAGCAGCCCGAGGTCGTGTGCGCTCACCCCGAGCGGCCAGGCCAGCGGCAGCATGACCGCCGCCGAGATCGTGCCGCCGATGAGCACCGCCACCGACAGATCGGGACCCTGGCCGGCGCGCTGCAGCAGCACCCAGTTGATGCCGGCGGCCAGCGGCACGCCCAGCGCCACGATCACGCCCAGCGCGTGCCGCCCATCCAGCCCCGAGACGTCGTAGACGTACATCGCGCAGATGCCCCCTGATGCCACTGCGATCGCCAGCCATGTGCGCACGCCCACGCGCTGGCCCAGCACGGCGCCCGCCAGCAGCGCCGTCACCACGGGCGCCAGGCTCTGCGTGATCAGCACGTTGGCCACGCGCGTGAGCGACAGCGCCAGCATGAAGCAGGTGAACATCACGGCCCACATCGCGCCGCTGGCCCACACGATGCGCCCGGCCTGCGCCAGTCGCGTGAAGGCCCCGGCACCCTGGCGCCAGGCCAGCCAGACGGCCACCGTCAGCACCGCAAAGACGCTGCGCCAGAACGTGACCTCGAAGCCTTCGGCCGACTCGAAGTGACGGCTCACCACGCCTCCCATGCTCCACATCAGCGCGCAAAGGATCATCAGCAGGAGAGCTCGGGCGTGTGTCATGGGGTGGGGTCTCGAGGGGCTCGCGATCGTACCTGCGCGCGCGGGCGG
>JBBAPJ010000008.1:0-21316 GCA_040400855.1 Rubrivivax sp. | reverse complement strand
GCGCTCGCGCAGGGCCAGCGCGTCGTCGTGCACTGCGCCGCTGGGCTCGGCCGCACCGGGACGGTTGCCGCGGTTCTGCTCGTGGCCCAGGGGCTCGAGCCGCAGCTGGCCATCGCCCAGGTGCGCCAGGCGCGGCCCGGCACGCTCGAGACTGCTCAGCAGGAAGCCTTCGTGCACGCCCTGAGGTGACTCACTCGCTGGCCAGCGCGCGGCGCAGCGCCGCGTGGTTGAGCCACTGCTGCAGCCGCAACGCGATCGCGTCCTGCTCGGCAGCCAGGCGTGCGCCGCGTGCCTGCAGCGCGTCGGCCGGCGCGAGTGCGCCGGCCCCCACGCGTGACTGCGCCTGCTGTTCGGCCTGCCGTGCCTCCTGCAGCCGTGCCTGCTGGGCGATCCAGGCCTGCTCCAGGCGACGCCGCTCGGTGAGCAGCCGCTCCACCTCCGCCAGCGCGCGGTGCACCGTGTCGCGCAGCTGCAGCGCGGCCACCTCCAGCTCGGTGCGCGCGACCTCCCGCTGCACGTCCAGCCGCTTCCAGTCCACGAGCGGCACCACCAGCGTGCCTGCCAGGCTGGCCACGGGGTCGCGCAGCCAGTCGAGCACGGCGCTGCCGCCCGTGGAGACGCTCGCGCTGAAGCTCAAGCCCGGGTAGCGAGAGGCCTGGCTCACCTGCAGCCGCGCCAGCGCCGCATCCACGCCCAGTCGTGCGCGCTGCACGTCGGGCCGGCGCTCGAGCACGCGCGCCGGGTCGGCCAGGGGTGGCATCGGCGGGGCACCCTCGGGCAGCAGCGGCTCGGCGGCCAGGCGCAGCGTGGGCTGGTCCAGCAGCAGCGCCAGCGCCTGCAGCGCCTGCGCGTCGTCGGCGGCAAGCTGGGCCAGGCGCAGGTCCTGCTGTTGCAGGGTGCTGGCGGCACGGTCGATCTCGATCGGTGCGAGCCGCCCTTCGCGCACACGGGCCCGCGTGGCCTCCAGCACGGCCGCGGCGGCCTCGCGCTGTGGGCCCACGAGCGCACGCTGCATCCGGTTGGCGCCGAGCTGCCACCAGGCTTCTGCCACCTGGCTGCGGATGAGCAGCCGCGCCACCTCGATGTCGCGCCCGGCGGCCTGCGCCTGGGCCTGCGAGGCTGCCACACCCGCGGCGAGCCGGCCCCACAGGTCGAGCTCATAGGACAGCGAGGCCGAGGCCCCGTGCTGGGTGCGCCAGCCCGGCAGCGGCGAGTTCGCCGCCTGGCTGCCCGACACGTTCAGGCCCAGGCTCGGCTGGGGCGCCCGCCCGAGTTCGCCCAGGCGCACCTGCTGCTGCGCCGCGCGCCAGCGCAGCACCGCCAGGCGGATGTCCCGGTTGGCCTGCAGGGCCTGGGCCTGCAGCGTGGCCAGTGCCGGATCGGGCGTGGCCGACCCGCCCGGCGCGCTGTCCGGCGCGGGCGGGCTCCACTGCGCCGGCAGGTCAGCCGGCTCGGCAGGCCGCTGCACCTGGGGGACGGCGCAGCCGGCAAGCAGCGCCACGATGGCAGTCACGCCCGGGAAGGCCTGGGCAGGCAGCCAGCGGCCGGGCTCCGTGCGCCTGGAAGGATTCATGCCTTGCATCCTGTTCACTCCCGCGCCAGCGCATCCACCGGGCTCAGCGCCGCGGCGCGGCGCGCGGGCAGCGTGCCGAAAACCAGCCCCACGCCGCTGGAGACGACGAAGGCCAGCATCAGCGCCGCGGCGCTGACCTGTACCTGCAGCGTCTTCTGCACCGCGTTGAGCCCCTGCGCGGCCAGCCAGCTGAAGGCCACGCCCGCCAGGCCTCCCAGGCAGCACAGCACCACCGCCTCGATGAGGAACTGCAGCCGGATGTCGCCCTGGCGTGCGCCCACGGCCATGCGGATGCCGATCTCGCGCGTGCGCTCCGACACCGTCACGAGCATGATGTTCATCACCCCGACGCCGCCGACGAGCAGCGCGATCGCGCCCACGCCGGCCAGCAGCGCCGCAAAGCCCCGGTTGAAGCGCTGCAGCTTCTCGAATTCCTCGTTGCCGCTCCAGAAGCTGAAGTCCTGCTGCCCGCGCAGCGACACCAGGCGATGCTTGATCTGCCGCTCCACCTCCTGCGGCGGCAGCTTGAAGTCCATCAGCACCGAGAAGCTCTCCACCGTGCTGCGCACGTCGAGCTTGCGCGCCAGCGTCTGCTCGGGCACGAGCAGGCGCCCGCTGCCGAAATCGAAGCCGAGCTGGCTGCTGCTCTCGGTGACGCCCACGATGAGGAAGGGCAAGGGCGTGCCCGCCGGCGCGCCGCCGGCGGTGCCGGAGCCGAACTCGCCGCCTGCACCCTGCAGGGTCAGCAGCACGGTCTGCCCCACGGGCGACTCGCCCTTCCTGAAGACGCTCTCCAGCGCCTGCTTGTCCATGATCGCCACCTGCGCGCCCGAGGCCAGCTCGTAGGGGCTGAAGAAGCGGCCCTCGGCGATCTTGCGCTGCCGGTCGCGCAGCGTGTCGGCGTTGGCGGCCGAAGCCTGCATCGAGGCGTCGCGGTTGCGATGCCGCACGACGAGCTGCACCCGGCGCTCGACCTGTATCGCCTCGATCCCGGGCAGGGCGCGCAGCGACTCGATCTCGGCCGGCCGGAAGGGCGAGCTTGGCGTGCCGGGGGGCAGCTTGCCGGGGTCGCGCCACACCCACAGCCGCCCGGACATCAGGCCCACGAACTCGCCCTCGAAGAGCGTGCGTGCCGAGCTCGTCAGGGCGACGATGCTCACCACCGAGGCGATGCCGATGCTGATGCCCAGCATCGACAGCGCCGTGCGCAGGCGGTTGCCGCGCAGCGACAGCCACGCCGTGGCCAGCGCCTCGCGCCACTGCACCGCCATGCGCAGCAGCCAGTGGGCGTCGCGCATCGGGGCCAGGGCATCGGGCTGCGCGGCCGCGGGGCCAGGGCCGGGCTGCGTGACTTCGTCGCGCACGATGCGGCCATCCTTGAGCTCCACCAGGCGCCTGGCCTGGGCGGCCACCTGCGCGTCGTGCGTGACGAGGATGATCGTGTGCCCGGCCGCGTTCAGCTCGCGCAGCACGGCCAGCATCTCCTGGCCACTTCGCGAATCCAGCGCGCCCGTGGGCTCGTCGGCCAGGATGATCTGGCCACCGTTCATCAGCGCACGGGCGATCGACACGCGCTGCTGCTGCCCGCCCGAGAGCTCGTGGGGCTTGTGGTGCATCCGCTCCCCCAGCCCCAGCCGGGAGAGCAGCGCCTCGGCCCGCGTGGCACGCCGACCCACCGACTCGCCGGCGTAGACCGCCGGCAGCGCCGCGTTGTCGCGCGCGTCCAGGTGCGGCAGCAGGTGGTAGCGCTGGAAGATGAAGCCGAAGCGCTCGCGTCGCAGCGCGGCCAGTTCGTCGGGCCCGAGCGTGCTCACGTCGCGCCCATCGATGAGGAAGCGCCCGGCCGTGGGGTTGTCCAGGCAGCCCAGCACGTTCATCAGCGTGCTCTTGCCCGAGCCCGACTGGCCCATGATGGCCACGTACTCGCCGGCCTCGATGGCCAGGCTCACGCCGTCCAGGGCCCGTACCTCGTTGTCGCCGAGCTGGTAGCAGCGCTCGACGTCGTGCAGCTCGATCAGCGCCACCTAGCGCGCTCCCGAGGCCGGGGCCGAGGCCGCTGCTGCGCCGCCATTGGCTGAGGCGGCCGAGGCCGCGGCACTGGCTGCATCGGCAGCCGAAGGCGGCGCGAGCAGCACCTTCTCGCCCAGCTGCAGGCCCTCGAGCACCTCCACCCGCGTGCCGTCCTGCAGCCCGGTGCGCACCTGGCGCACGCTGCGCTTGTCCTGGCCATCGAGCACGATCACGCGGTAGCGCCCGTCCGAGCCGCGCTCACCCAGGGCCACCATCGGCACCGTGGGCACGTCGCGCACGCGGCCGGTCTCGATGTCCACCTGCACCGTCATGTCCGAGTACAGGCGCCGGTCGCGGTTGTCCACCTCGAAGAGCACGTTGTAGAAGACGGCATTGCCCGCACGCTCGGGGATGGGCTGGATCACCCGCACCTTGCCCTCGTAGCGCCGCGCCTCGCCCGACAGCGTGCTGAAGCGCGCCGGCTGGCCCACGCGGATCGACTGGATGTCGGCCTCGGGCACGCGGGTGCGCACGGTGATGGTGTCCAGGTCGGCCAGCGTCAGCATCACGGGCGTGATCTGGATCGCGATCACGGTCTGCCCCACCTGCACCGGCAGGCTCACGACCACGCCGTCCATCGGCGCCGTGATGCGCGTGTAGCCCAGACGCAGCTGCGTGCGCGTGAGCTCGGCCTGCAGCCGCTGAAGCGTGGCACCCTGACCCTTGGCGTCGGCCTCGAGCTTGGCCAGTTCGTCGGTGGCGCGCTCGAGCTCCTGCGCGGCCGCCGCACCGGCTGCGGCCAGGCGCTTCTGGCGCTCCACCTCGCGCCGCGCGGCGGTGATGTCCACCTGGCGCGACTCCAGCAGCGCGCGCTGCTGCGCAAGCGCCGCCTCGGCCTGCGTCACGTCGGCCTGCGCGAGTTCCGGGTCCAGGCTCACGAGCAGCTCGCCCTTGCGCACGCGCTGGCCGAGCTGCACGTGCAGCGCCTTGATCTGGCCGCTGACCTGCGCGCCCACGTCCACGCGCGTCTGCGCCTGCAGGATGCCAGCAGCCTGCACCACCTGCTGCAGGTCGGCGCGGGTGACGACGCCGGTGGGCGGGGGCTTCGGGGCGGGAGGCGGGACGAACTGGCGCCAGGCGGCGTAGCCGGCGCCCAGCAAGACGGCAACGATCAGCAGCCGCCAGCGCCACTGCGAGTGCCAGCGGCGCGGTGGACGCGATGCGGAGGAGGAGCGGGTGTTCAAGGGGAGGGCGCCTGGGCAGGGATGAGTGGGCGCGACTGTATCGGAGGGGCCGGCGCGGGCTGGGTCCGCATGCGACGAACTGCAGATCGGCGCGACGAACGCGGGCGCGGATGGGATGCAACCCAACGAGTGGAGGGGTGCACTTCCGCCCGCTCCTTCAAAGCGTGAATCCCGTCACGAAGCGTCCGACTTCGTTCTGGCACCACCTGTTGCCGCTGCCCTGACCCCGTATGAAATCCGTCGAATGTGTTCCAGGGGGTTTCCATGTTCGCGACGATCTTGTCAGTGAGGAGGTTCCGGTCGTGCGCACGCGGCGCCGTAGCCGCGCTCGGGCTGGCCATGTGGTGCGGCGCCACCAGCGCCGCCCCCGTGCCGGAAGGCACGATGCTTTCGCCCGACCTCGCAGCCGTGCTGGCGCGCGCGGACTGCAGAGCCCCGCACGCCTCGGTGCGCGATGGCAAGCCACTGCCCAGCTGGGCACGCACCCAGCCCGGGGCGAACAACCAGCCCGTGACCTACGTGCAGGTGATCATCCTGGGCCGGGACGACATCGACCCGCACTTCTGGACCTTCCGGATCAACCACGGGGCCGACACGCGTCACCAGCCCAAGGCTGGCCCCAACCGCGCCTCCGCCTACGGACGCTACGTCACCATTCCCGCCATCGCCGCGATGGTGGCGGTGTGCGACCTGCAGCGGTTGGGTCACCCCACGGACTGGGAGTACAGCTGGTTCGTGCGCAGCATCGTGCCCAACCGGGTCGCCTGGCGCACCCAGAGCCACCTCGAGACGGTCACGGGTACCGTCGAGCCCGGCCAGGTCCAGCGCTCGGGCTGGCTGCAGGGCTTGGATGGCGGGGGCGTGGGCGTGGCCGTGCTCGACTCGGGCATCCAGTGGGATCACCAGCACTTCCGCGACACCTCGGGCCAGGGAAGCCGCGTGCGCCGCGCGGTGGACTTCACGTGGCTCAACAACAAGCTGCTGGCTCAGCAGCAGTGGCAGCCTGGCGTCGACATGACCGGCTGGTACGCCGAGAACATGGATATCGGCGACCCGTCGAGCCCCCGTGACCCGTTGCGCAAGCTGATCGAGACGCGCATCGCCAACGACAGGAAGGCCTTTGCCGACGGCTACGGGCACGGCAGCCACGTGGCGGCGGTGCTGGCCGGTCGTGGCGCCTACCAGGCACCCGTCACCACCGGCATCGCACCCGGGGCGCACCTCTTCGACGTCAAGGTGCTCGACGGCAACGGCGTAGGCCGCCTGAGCGAGGTGCTGGCCGGGATCGACTGGGTGATGCACCACCACAGGCGCCTGGGCATCCGCGTGGTGAACATGAGCCTGGCCACCGACTCGGCCGAGAGCGCGCACTTCGACCCGTTGGCGCGCGCCGTGCGCAGCCTCACCGCGGCCGGCCTGACGGTGGTGGTGTCGGCCGGCAACTTCGGGCAGGCCACGGGGCGCGAGACCTACGGCACCATCGGCTCGCCCGGGCACGAGCCCTCGGCCATCACGGTCGGCTCGGTGAGGACGGGCGACTCGCTCGCGCGCGCCAACCACGGCGTGAACAACTTCAGTTCGCGCGGCCCCACGCGCGGCTGGGCCTGGTACGACGCGCAGGGCCGGCCGGCCAGCTTCACCGTCCAGCGTGCCTCCAGGCGGCCGGACAACGCCCTCAAGCCCGACCTCGTGGCCCCGGGCAACCGCATCGTCTCGGCGCGCGCCGACGGCTCCAGCCTGGGCAATATCGCGGGCCTGCGCGTCACGGGCACGGGCGCGGGCACGACAGCGGGCCTGATGCAGCTCAGCGGCACCTCGGTGTCCGCACCGGTCGTATCCGGCGCGGTGGCGCTCATGCTCCAGGCCAACCCGGGCCTGACGCCGCCGATGATCAAGGCCATCCTGCAGTACACCGCCACGCCGCTTGCGGGTGCCAACCTGATGCAACAGGGCACCGGGGAGCTGAACATCGCCGGCGCCGTCGCGCTGGCCCGTGCCCTGATCCCGAACGTCAGCCAGCTCGTCGCGGCCGGCTCGATCAGGGCGGGCGACAACCTGCTGCGCCTGCCCCTGCCGGCGCCCGAGACCGTGATTGCCGGGCAGCGCCTGCCCTGGAGCCGCATGGCCTACGTGGGCGGGTCGCACATCGTCAGCGGCGAGCGGCTCTTCAGCCACTTCCAGCCGCTGTGGAACCCCACTTTGACCTGGTTTGGCCCGAACGTCATGCGCACCGACGTGACGTGGTGGAAGGGCTTCCCCGACAAGGCCGGGGAGCCGAGCATGTTGGCCAACACCTTTGCCCGCCAGGTGGTGCAGCGCAATGTGGCGACCCTGCAGGGTGAGGCGGCCGGTCGGCAGGTCGAGGCCTTGCTGACCCCCGGGGTGAGCCTGGTGTCGCCCCTGGTGGGCAAGAGCTCGCTCAAGGGTGCCACGGGCGTCTTCACACCGACTGCGGCGCTGCTGTCCAGGATCGCGGGCAACCAGGCACCCATCCTGCCCAACGGCCTGGTCATGGCCGAGGGCATCGTGATGGCAGAAGGCCTGGTGATGGCCGAGGGCCTGGTGATGGCCGAAGGCATCGTGATGGCGGAGGGCCTGGTGATGGCCGAAGGCATCGTGATGGCTGAAGGCATCGTGATGGCCGAGGGCGTCGTGATGGCCGAAGCCCGCAAGGGCGTGAGCGGTGAGTAGGTCGTGGACCGACTGCCTGGCGATGCGCCCACACTGCGATGCGAACCGGAGATGACCCCATGAACCATGACCCTGCACCCCACGGCACCGCAAGCGCCTGGACACCAGCAGCCTGGCGCGGGGCTGCCGTGGCGGGCCTGATGGCTGCAGCGGCCTGGGCCAGCGGCCCGGCGGTGGCCCAGGCAACTGCTCCCGCGCACAAGATCTCCAGCGACCTGCGCCTGGCCATCGAAGCGCGTCAGGTGCCGCAGCAGCCCTGGGTGCGCGAGGCCGGTGGCCAGCGCGTGCTGCGCGTGCTGGTGACAGGCAAGGGACGCGGAGCGGACCTCGCGGCCGTGCGCGACGAGATCCTGCGCAGAGGTGGCCAGGTGCTGTCGCACCAGCCCGAGACCTCCACCGCGGTGGCGGTGCTGCCTGCCACGCTCGTGAACACGATAGCCAGCCGCGCCGACGTGCTGCACGTGGCGGCCGACAAGACGAGCGCGGCTGGGGCCGTCGTCACCGTCAACGGCGTGACCGTGACGACCGCTCCGGGCTTCGCGCCGGGCACGGGCAGCCTGCGCGCCCGCAACGACCTCGCGCTGCTGGGCGAGTAGCCATATCTGGCCCAGCCACGGCGCACGCGCCGCCCCGGCGCTAGTCGGGTGTGGCGTGTGCCGCTCAGGCCGGCGCCTCCTCCACCTTCAGCGTGCCGCGCCGGATCTGGTCGCGCTCCAGGCTCTCGAAGAGGGCCTTGAAGTTGCCCTCGCCGAAGCCCTCGTCGGCGCGGCGCTCGATGAACTCGAAGAACACGGGCCCGAGCAGCGTCTGGCTGAAGATCTGCAGCAGCAGGCGCGGCGGGCCGCCCGTGGTGGAGCCGTCCATCAGGATGCCGCGCGACTGCAGCTCGGCCACCGGCTGGCCGTGCCCGGGCAGCCGCTCCTCGAGCATGGCGTAGTAGATGTCGTTGGGCGGGCTCATCAGTGGCACGCCGGCCATCTGCAGGGCGTCCACCGTGTCGAGGAGGTTGTCCGTCAGCAGCGCGATGTGCTGGATGCCCTCGCCGTTGAACTGCATCAGGAACTCCTCGATCTGACCCGATCCGCCCTTGCCCGACTCCTCGTTGAGCGGGATGCGGATAAGCCCGTCTGGGGCTGTCATGGCCTTGCTCGTGAGGCCCGTGTGTGCGCCCTTGATGTCGAAGTAGCGGATCTCGCGGAAGCCGAAGAGCTTCTCGTAGAAGCCGGCCCAGTAGGCCATGCGGCCGCGGTAGACGTTGTGCGTGAGGTGGTCGATGAGCCTCAGGCCGTGGCCGCGCGGATGCCGCTCGGCGCCCTCGACCCACTCGAAGTCGATGTCGTAGATCGACTTGCCGTCCTCGAAACGGTCGATCAGGTACAGCGGCGCGCCGCCGATGCCCTTGATGGCCGGCAGCTTCAGCTCCATCGGGCCGGTGGGCACGTCCACGGGCTGCGCGCCGAGCTCCAGGGCGCGCGCGTAGGCTCGGTGCGAATCCTGCACGCGAAAGGCCAGCGCGCAGGCGCTGGGCCCGTGCTCGGCGGCGAAGTAGCCCGCCAGGCTGCGCGGCTCGCGGTTGACGATGAAGTTGATGTCGCCCTGGCGGTACAGCAGCACGTCCTTGCTGCGGTGGCGCGCCACCAGCGAGAAGCCCATCTGCTCGAAGATCGGCTCGAGCACGCCGGGCTTGGGCGAGGCGAATTCGACGAACTCGAAGCCCATCAGGCCCATCGGGTTGGCGGGGTCGGGTGCGGGCATGTGCTTCTCTCCGTCGGCGTCCGGGCGACCCGATCCGGGCCGGCCTGGGGCGGAACTGTAGCGGCAGCCGCTCGCTGCGGACTTGACGTGGAACAGCCGCCCCTGGCGCCGCTAGGCCCGGGCCGGCACCAGCTGCTGCGCTTCCCGGATCCGGCTCGCCTGGGACACCCCGGCCAGCCCCATCACGCGGTCGAGCTCGCCAGCCAGCAGCGCGAGCACGTGTGCCACGCCCGGCTGGCCCGCCACCGCCAGGCCCCACAGCTGCGGGCGGCCCACGAGCACCGCGGTGGCGCCCAGTGCCAGGGCCTTGAAGACATCGCTGCCGCGGCGCACGCCGCCGTCGAGCAGGACCGGCACCCGGCCGCGCACGGCCTGCGCGATGGCCGGCAGCGCGCGCAGGCTGGCCTGCGCACCGTCGAGCTGGCGCCCGCCGTGGTTGGAGACGATCAGCCCGTCCACGCCTTCGGCCAGCGCGCGCGTGGCGTCCTGCGGGTGCAGCAGGCCCTTGACGAGCAGCGGCCCGCTCCAGTGGCGGCGAAGATCGGCCAGGTCGGCCCAGCTCATGCCCGGGTCGAGCATGCCGGCCATGCGCCCGGCGAGGTTGGCCACTGACTCGCGCTGGCCGGCGCGCACGTAGTTGCCGAAGGTCACGCGCGGCAGCTCCTGGCGCATGCGCCACCACCAGGCCGGGCGGCGCGCGTAGTCGAGCCACTGGCGC
The DNA here is from genome assembly GCA_040400855.1 of Rubrivivax sp. Taxonomy (GTDB): domain Bacteria; phylum Pseudomonadota; class Gammaproteobacteria; order Burkholderiales; family Burkholderiaceae_C; genus Rubrivivax. Next base: position 11,325 of record JBBAPJ010000008.1, on the reverse strand, counting down.
GGCCCGAAGCGCGGCGGGATCGAAAAGCCGTTGACGAGGTCGCGCTCGCGCTTGCCCAGCAGCTGGTTGTCGACGGTCAGCACGAGCGCGCCATAGCCGGCTGCGCGCGCGCGGTCGGCCAGCTCGCGCGTGAAGCCCCGGTCGCGGTAGACGAAGACCTGCATCCAGCGCAGCCCCGCGTGCTGCGGGCCGAGGGCCTGCGCCAGCGCCTCGAGCGTGCACACCGAGCCGTGCGACAGGCAGTAGACCGTGCCCTGTGCCGCCGCCGCGCGCGCCGCGGCGATCTCGCCTTGCGGCCAGAAGAGGCCCGCCAGCCCGGTGGGCCCGATCAGGACGGGGCTGGCCAGTTGCTGGCCGAAGAGCGTGATCGACAGGTCCCGCACGCCCGCGCCCTCGAGCGGGCGCGGCAGGATGGCCCAGTCGTCGAAGGCCGCTTCATTGGCACGCAGCGTGGCTTCGTCCTCCGCGCCGCCGTCGATGAAGTCGAAGAGCGGGCGCGGCAGGCGTGCGCGGGCCTGCGCGCGCAGCGCATCGACGCTCCAGGCCGCCTCGAGGCTGGCGCTCACGAGGACTTCAGGAAAGCCGGCGAGATCGCCCCGGCGCGCACGGCGGCGTCGGCGCGTGCTTCGGCCTCGCGGATCGCGGGCAAGCGGGCCACGACGTCGGCCAGCCTTGCCTGCGGCACCACCACCACGCCGTCCGCATCGGCGACCACGACGTCGCCCGCGCACACGTGGACACCGGTCACGACCACTGGGTACCCGACGGTGCCCGGGCCGCTGCGGTGCGGCGAGTTGGGCGTGACTCCCATCGACCAGGCCGGCAGCCCGATCTGCCGGATGCCGGCGAGGTCGCGCACGCAGCCGTCGGTGACGAAGCCCACGGCGCCGCGGTTGCGCGCCATGCCCAGCACCAGGTCGCCCGTGATGGCGCAGCCCGTGAAGCCATCCGTGCAGGCCACGATCACGTCGCCGGGGGCGATGGACTGCAGTGCGTGGATCAGCGCGAGGTTGTCCGCCGGCCCGGCGTGGCAGGTCAGTGCCACGCCGCAGAAGGCGAGCTGCTCGGGGATGGCCGGGCGCAGCCGGAAATCCAGCGCGCCGCTGCCGCCCAGCGCGTCGCACAGGAAGCCGGTGGGCGTGTGGCGCAGCTGCTCGACGAGCGCGGGGTCGGGCCGCGTGAAAGCGGCAACCTGGATCAGCGGGACTTCTTCGATCATCGGTGCGGGCTCCGTCCGGGCTTCTGGGATGATCACGGCCGCATCAGCGATCGCAAGGAGTACACCCCATGCCCAAAGCCTACTGGATCAGCGCCTACCGGGCGATCCATGACAACGAGGCCCTGGCGGCCTACGCCAAGCTCGCCGGCCCGGCCATCACCGCAGCCGGGGGGCGCTTTCTGGCGCGCGGCATGCCCGCGGCGGTGAAGGAGGCGGGCCTGATGCAGCGCACGGTCGTGGTGGAGTTCGACAGCCTCGCCGCGGCGATGGCCGCCTACGAGTCGCCCGCCTACCAGGAGGCGCTGGTGCCGCTGCGCAATGGGGCGGTGGAGCGGGAGATACGGATCATCGAAGGGGCGTGAAGGCTGCAGGCCAGGGCCGCATCTCGTGGCCCGGCGTGGGGCCTTGGCGGAAGCGGTGAGATTCGAACTCACGGAGGGGATGAACCCTCGCCGGTTTTCAAGACCGGTGCCTTAAACCGCTCGGCCACGCTTCCTGCAGCGCGGATTGTCCACCGAACCGTGGGCCCAGGCTTCAGCCCAGGCGCCGCTGCGCCGCGTGCAGGCCCTGCAGCTGAGCGGCCCGTGCGTGCACGGCGGCCTCACCGGCGGCGATGAGGCGTTCGCGGTAGCTGCGCGTCCAGCCGGCCCAGTAGCCGGTGTCCGGGTGCAGCAGCACGTCGGCCAACTGCGCATCGGGCTGCGTGAGCTCGCGCTTGCGGCGGTCCGACTCGCGGTAGCGCTCGGCCTGCGGCGGCGCGTTCTGTTCGTGGGCGGAGGCATCGACGGCCAGCACGTGCGTGGCACCGAGCCGGCGCGCCAGCCGCACGGGCAGCGGCAGGTGCAGGTCGGCGTCGGCATAGCGCATGCCGCGAATGCGCACGGGCGCGAGCTGCCCCACGATGGCCGCCGAGGCCTGCACCGCCAGACCGGGGTCGCCGCGCGTGAAGGCCACCACCTCCTGGTCCTCCAGGCGCAGGGCCACGCAGGCGCAGGGCACGGGCAGTTCCTGCAGCGTGCGCCCGCCTGCGGCTTCGTTCACGAGTGCGGCCAGGCCGCCCGCATGGAACCACTCCGGGCCGCGGGGGTTCCAGCGCAGCAGGTTCCAGGGCTGCACGGACAAGGCGATCTTCTCGATCTGCCCGGCCTCCAGGCCCGCGGCCCACAGCGTGCCGGCCAGCGCACCCGCCGAAGCGCCCACCACGAGGTCGGGCGCCAGCCCCAGGCCCGCCAGCCCCTTGAGCACGCCCACGTGCAGGAAGCCGCGCGGCCCGCCGGAGCTGAACACCCAGGCGACGCGCGCTGCGCCCGCCTCGGGCCGGGGCAGGTCGAGCGGGGCGGCCATCGGGGCGCGGGCCTCGGCCGGCAAGCCGCCCGCCTCGGACTCGCAGCCCCCCAGGGCCAGCGCCCCGCCAGCGGCGGCCGCCGCGCGCATCCAGCGGCGCCGGCCGGGCGAGTCCGGCCCATGGCCGGCTCGATCCGGGCCCCGGACGCCGTTGCCGTGGGCCGACTGCGGGAGCACCATCATCGCCTTCAGCCTTGTCTTCGCTGGCCTCAACCGGGCTGCTGCGCCGCCTCGCAGCGCACCTCGAAGCGTTCACGCCGCCCGCCGTCCACCCGCACGGCGGTGAGGCAGCCGCCCCACACGCAGCCGGTGTCCAGCGCCAGCAGCCCCGCGCGCTCCAGCGGGCCGAGGGTGCTCCAGTGGCCGAAGGCCATGGGCGTGGTGGCCGTGCGCCGCCCGGGCGCATCGAACCACGGCACATGGCCCGCGGGGGCGGCACCGGTTCCTTCCTTGGTCCGGAACTCGAGCGTGCCGTGGCTGTCCACGAAGCGGATGCGCGTGAGCGCGTTGACGATGAAGCGCAGCCGGGACTGGCCGGCAAGCGCCTCGTCCCAGCGCGCGGGCTCGTCGCCGTAGAGAGCCTGGATGAAGGCTTGGCTCTGCGGCCCGCGCAGCACCTCCTGCACCTCGATCGCGCAGGCCAGCGTCTGTGCCTCGTCCCACTGCGGCGGCACACCCGCGTGCACGCACAGCCAGCCGCACTCGCGGTGCGCGAGGGGCTGCTGGCGCAGCCACGCGAGCCAGCCCTCGCGCTCGGGATCGTCGAGGACGTCGCCAAAGGTGTCGCCGCGGTGCGGCGCGCGCACGCCCTGGGCCACCGCGAGCAGGTGCAGGTCGTGGTTGCCCAGCAGGCAGGTGGCGCTGCCTTCCAGCGCGCGCATGCGGCGCAGCACCGCCAGGGACGCGGGCCCGCGGTTGACGAGGTCGCCCAGCAGCACGACGCGGTCACGCGAGGGCGAGAAGCCGCAGGCGTCGAGCAGCCGGCCGAGCGCCTCGTCGCAGCCCTGCACATCCCCGATGAGGTAGTTCATGCGGCGATTCTGCTACGCTGCCCGGTCCTTCACGACGCAACCGGCCATGACCGGTGGGGGCCGCGCGCCGCCGCCGTTGGCCGGCTCGCATGGACACCGCCCTAGTCCTCCTGCTGATCCTGCTCAACGGCCTCTTCGCGATGTCGGAGATGGCGCTGACCGCCAGCCGCAAGACGCGGCTGCAGCTGATGGTGGAGGCTGGCGAGCCCGGCGCACGTGCCGCGATGGACCTGCACGAGCACCCGACCAAGTTCCTCTCCACGGTGCAGATCGGCATCACCTCGATCGGCGTGCTCAACGGCATCGTCGGCGAGGCCGCCTTCGCTGCGCCGCTGGCGGCGTGGCTGCAGCAGACCTTCGGCCTGCAGGTGCGCCCGGCGCAGATGACGGCCACCGGGCTGGTGGTGGCGCTCATCACCTACCTCACCATCATCTTCGGCGAGCTCGTGCCCAAGCGCATCGGCCAGATGTACCCGGAGCAGGTGGCGCGGCTCGCGGCCGGGCCGATGAACATGCTGTCGACGGCCACGCGTCCCTTCGTGGCGGTGCTCGGGGCTTCCACGGACGCCGTGCTGCGGCTCGTGGGCGTGCGCGGCGGGCCCAGCCGCAGCGTGACCGAAGAGGAGATCGCGGCGCAGCTCGAGGAAGGGCTCGATGCCGGCGTGATCGAGAAGCAGGAGCACCAGATGGTGCGCAACGTCTTCCGCCTGGACGAGCGCCAGATCGGCTCGATGATGATCCCGCGCACCGACATCGTCTGGCTGGACGCGCAGTCCCCTTTGCGCGAGCTGCTCGACACGGTGGCCACCCACCCGCACGGGCGCTACCCCGTGTGCCGTGGCGGCCTGGACGAGGTCATCGGCGTGCTGCATGCGCACCAGCTGCTCGCGCCCCTGGCTGCCGGGCAGGCGGTGGACCTGGCCGCGCTCGTGGAGCCACCCGTCTTCATGCCCGAGACGCTGTCGGGGATGGAGCTGCTGGAGAACCTGCGCCAGTCGAGCTCGGACCTCGTCTTCGTCGTGGACGAGTACGGCGCGGTGCAGGGGGTGATCACCGAACGCGACGTGCTGGAGGCCATCACGGGCGAGTTCGCCGTGGCCGCTGGCGACGAGAGCTGGGCCGTGCGTCGCGCCGACGGCAGCTGGCTGCTCGATGGCCTGATACCCGCCACCGAGCTGAAGGACCGACTCGAGCTGGCCGAGCTCCCGGAGGAGGAGCGCGGGCGCTACAACACGCTGGCTGGCATGATCATGCTCTTGCTCGGCCGGCTGCCGCGCACGGCCGACCGGGTTCACTGGGGCGGCTGGCGCTTCGAGGTCGTCGACCTGGACGGCAAGCGCGTGGACAAGGTCCTCGTCACCCCTTCACCCCCGGACACGGAAGTCCCACCATGATCCACCCGAACCTGTACCGCAAGCCCGTGATGCTCGACTCCAACGCGCACCGCGACTTGAAGGTGGCGCGCACGACCGATGACTGGTCGGTGGCAAGCGGCCTGAACGCGATCGCGCTGGCTGCCCTGGAGTTCGCGGACGCGGCAGTGGACTTCCCGATCGTCTTCGTGAAGGTGCCCAACGGGCAGGGCGAGCCCGAGCTCGTGCCGGTGGCCGTCTTCGGGCTCACGGCGGGCGAGAACCTGTACGTGCAGGGCGCGTCGTGGCGCGCGCGCTATGTGCCGGCGCTGCTGCGCATGTACCCCTTCGGCATCGCGGGCGTGCAGGACGAGCGCGTGCTCATCGCCATCGACGAGGACTGGGCCGGCTGGTCGCGCACCGAGGGCGAGGGGGTCTTCGACGCGGCGGGCCAGCCGAGCCCGCGCACGCGGCAGCTGGCCGACGAGATCGGCAAGATCGCCGGCGAGCTGCAGCGCGGGCCGGCCCTGGGCAAGCTCCTGGCCGATTCGGGCCTGCTGATGGATACGCGCTTCGAGGCCACGATGCCCGAGGGCGAGAAGATCACGGTAGACGGCTTCTTCTCGGTGGACGCCAACAAGCTGGCCGAGCTCGACGATGCCAAGGCGCTCGAGTTCTTCCGCAACGGCGCGATGTCGCTGATCCACGCGCACCAGATCTCCATGCGCAACATGTCGCGCCTGGTGCAGTGGCGCATCGAGCAGCGCCAGGCCGCGCAGGGTGCCGCCAGCCCCGCGCCATCTCCGACCCCGGCTGCGTCTTAGGTCCGGCCCCGGTCAGCGCACCCGCGGCTCGTTGAGGGTCGCGCAGTGCGGGCCTGCGCCCACCCAGTTCAGCGTGATGGCGTCGATGAAGCGGACGCTGCGGCCGGGGAAAGCCTGCTCCAGCACCCGCTGCGCGCGCTCCTGCGTGGCGCGCGGCGTGCCGTGCTCCACGTAGGTCGGAACCAGCACCAGGCCGTTGGCGACCACGAAGTTCAGCGTGCTGGTGATTGCCACCTGCATCACCGCGTCACCCTCGCGCCTGCGCTCCTGGGCCGGGAACCAGGCCGCCGACCACTGCTCGGACCACCCGGGGTCGGCCGAGGCGGTCAGGAAGACGCGCCGCTCCACGGTGCGTGGCAAGGGCAGCTTGAGCACCTTCAGCGGCCGCCCGGCCACGTCGGTGGCGCGCGACAGGAGCTCGAAGTTGCGCTGCATGCGCGAGAGGTTGAGCCGCGCCACCGGGTGGCGTGCGGCCTCGGCCTCGTCGGGCCAGGCCAGCAGCACCGTGCGCGGGTCGGCAAAGCGCACGAATTCGTCCGTGTGGCCGCCCGTGCCCCAGGCCACGTGGCGGCCGGTGATGGTGGCGCGCAGGGCAGGGTCCTGCGCCAGGCCGGCGGGCAGCCAGATCACCTTGCGCACGCCCGGCAGCTGGCTGTAGAGGCGCTGCAACTCGGCCAGGGAGCGCCCCGGGTGCCGCTGCTGCACGAGCGCGGCATTGGCGATCATCAGCCCCTGGCCGTTGGACTCGATGCCGCCGCCCTCGGCCACGAGCGGTGAGCGCAGCACCTGTGCCCCCAGGTGCTGCGCCAGGGCGAGGTCGAAGTCCTGCCGGGCCCGAGCGGAATCGCCCTCGCACTGGCGTGCAGCCGCCGCGTTGCGAGGGTGGAGGGTGCGGCACCAGCCGGGGCGGCCGTAGTCGTTCCACGCGAAGTCGATGACGCCCAGGGCGCTGCCCGGCCCCGTGGCGAAGACTGCGCCGTCGCGCACGAAGTACAGGGCGTCAGCAAACACGTGCACGTTCACGCGCGGCGGCACCAGGCCGGCTGCGGCAAGGGCGTCCCGGGCCTCCTGGCGCGACTCCTCGGTGCGAGCAGCCACCTCCACCGGTGCAAAGGGCGCGATCTCGCGCGCCAGCGTCAGGCCGATCTCGCGGTGCGCGGTATCCCATCCGATCCAGATCGCCCGCGCGGGCTCGAAGTCGGCCGGGATGCGCCAGGCCGCGGCATCGGCCACGGGTTGCGCCGTGGCCGAGCCAGGGGGCAGCGCCCAGGCGGCCGCGAGCGCACCGGCTGCCTCCAGCCAGCGGCGCCGGTTGCAGGGCGTGCGGCCCGTCGACCCATGGCCTGCCTTGCGGGCAGAATCGTCATCCATCCCCACAGCCTACGACAACCTCCGCGATGACTGTTTCCCTGCGCAAGCCAGCCCCTTCCTGCATCCCGGTTCAACTGGTGGACCGCGCCGGCTTTGCCGCCGCCTGCGGGCACATGCCCGCCCCGACACGCCAGTGGCTGGCCAGCGTCGGGTTCGACGGTGCGCCTGACACGCACGCGCTCGTGCCTGGCCCGCAAGGCGAGCTCCTCGAGGTGTGGGCCGGTGTGCGTGCGGCCGATCATCCCTACGCGCTCGCGGCCCTGCCACGTGCGCTGCCGCCCGGGCGCTACCGCCTCGGCGACGCGGCGATGCAGGCCGACGCCTACGCGGCGGCGCTGTCCTGGAAGCTCGGCAGCTACGTCTTCAGCCGCTACAAGGCGCCGCGCCGTGCGAGCGCCGAGCTCGTGCTGCCCGTGAGCGCAGCGGCGCGCCGCGCTGTCGTGGTGGCCGATGCCTTGTGCCAGGTGCGCGACCTCGTCAACACGCCCGCCGAGCACATGGGGCCGGCAGAGCTCGCGCAGGCGGTACGCGAGGCTGCCCGTGCCCACGGCGCCACCTTCAAGGAAGTCGTGGGCGAGCGGCTGCTCAAGGCCGGATTCCCGGCCATCCACGCCGTGGGCCGGGCGGCGGCGCGCGCGCCGCGCCTCATCGAGCTCAACTGGGGCAACCCGAAGCACCCGAAGCTGGTGCTCGTGGGCAAGGGCGTGTGCTTCGACAGCGGCGGCCTGGACCTGAAGACGGCCGACGGCATGCGCCTGATGAAAAAGGACATGGGCGGGGCCGCCAATGCCCTGGGCCTGGCCACGCTCGTGATGGCGCTCGGGCTGCCGGTGCGGCTGCAGCTGCTGATCCCGGCGGTGGAGAACGCGGTGTCGGGCAACGCCTACCGCCCGGGCGACGTGATCCGCACGCGCGCGGGCGTGCACATCGAGATCGGCAACACCGACGCCGAGGGGCGCGTGATCCTGTGCGACGCGCTGGCCTACGGGGCCGAGGGCCGGCCCGCGCTGATGATCGACATGGCCACCCTCACCGGTGCCGCGCGCGTGGCGCTCGGGCCGCAGCTGCCCGCGCTCTTCTGCCGCGACATGGCGACCGCGCGCACGCTCGTCGACCAGGGCCTGGCGCTGCACGACCCGATGTGGCAGCTGCCGCTGTGGGACGGCTACCACCCCAACATCGAGAGCGACATCGCCGACATCGTCAACACCGGCAAGAACACGATGGCTGGTGCCATCACCGCGGCGCTCTTCCTGCAGGACTTCGTGCCCGCCAGCGTGCCGTGGTTGCACCTGGACCTCTTCGCCTGGAACGACACGTCGCGACCGGGGCGTCCGGTCGGTGGCGAGGCGCAGACGCTGCGCACGCTGCTGGCGTGGCTCGAGGCGCGCTTCGCGGGCTGAGCTGACCGGCCGGGACCGGTGGATCGGCCGGGCTCTGGGAGGGGGGGGCTTGCGCGCCGCACCGGCTTTCCGGTAGAGTTCGCCGACCGCGCGGTCGAATAATTCCCGCGGCCGGCCGTGCCAGCGCCGGTCAGCCGGGGCGCACGCGCGCCACAGGAGACGCCGCGCATGTCCGAAGCCACCATCCTCGTCTCGGGCGAAGCCCCGGTTCGCGTGCTCACGCTGAACCGACCTGCTTCGCTCAATGCCTTCACGGCCCAGATGCACGGGCTGCTCCTGCCCGCCCTGGAAGAGGCGGCGGCCGATCCGGCCGTGCGCGCCGTGATCCTCACGGGAGCGGGCCGGGGGTTCTGCGCCGGACAGGACCTCTCCGACCCCTCCATGGTGGGTTCCGGCGGCCCGCCGGACGTCGCCGCCGTGGTGGACCGCTACTACCGCCCGCTGGCCACGCGCGTGCGCACGATGCCGGTGCCGGTGATCGCGGCCGTCAACGGCGTGGCGGCCGGGGCGGGGGCCAACTTCGCGCTGTGCTGCGACTTCGTGCTCGCCGCGCGCAGCGCGAGCTTCATCCAGGCCTTCAGCAAGATCGGCCTGGTGCCCGACTGCGGCGGCACCTGGCTGCTGCCGCGACTGGTGGGCCGCGCGCGCGCCATCGGCCTGGCGATGACCGGCGACAAGCTGCCCGCCGAGGAGGCCGAGCGCATCGGCCTGATCTGGCGCGCGGTGGACGATGCCTTGCTGATGGACGAGGCCATGAAGCTTGCCACGCGCCTGGCGGCGATGCCCAGCCGGGCCCTGGCCGAGACGCGCCGCGCGATCGATACCTCGATGACCATGGAGTTCGGCGACGCGCTGCGCCTGGAGGCGCGCACGCAGGGCGAGCTCGGCCGCGCACACGACTTCGCCGAAGGCGTGTCGGCCTTCCTCGCCAAGCGCAGCCCCAGCTTCAAGGATCGCTGAGATGACGAGCCCGCAGGAAGTGGCCGACGCCACGCGCGAGGCCATGTGGCGCGACGACCAGGCCTCGCGCTGGCTCGGCATGGAGGTGGTGGCGGTGGGCCCGGGCAGCGCCACCACGCGCATGACGGTGCGCCGCGAGATGCTCAACGGCCACGCGATCGCGCACGGCGGCCTCGTCACGACGCTGGCCGACTCGGCCTTCGCCTTCGCCTGCAACGCCTACAACGAGATCACGGTGGCCTCGGGCTTCGACGTGAACCTGCTGGCTGCCGCCAGGCTCGGTGACGTGCTCACGGCGCAGGCGGTGGAGGTCAGCAAGTCGGGCCGCACCGGTGTCTACGACATCACCGTCACGAACCAGCACGGCGAGCGCATCGCGGTCTTCCGCGGGCGCTCCTACACGATGAAGGGCAAGCCGCTCGTCGAGGGGCTGCCCATGGGCAAGCAGCCGACGCGCGCCGCATAACAGGAGACTTACCCGATGCCTGTCAAGCAACCTGCCCCCGGGGACCTCGAGCCGATCGAGCGCGCCAGCCGCGACGAGCTGCAGGCGCTGCAGCTCCAGCGCCTGCGGTGGACGCTGCAGCACGCCTACGACAACGTGCCGCATTACCGCCAGGCCTTCGATGCGCGCGGCGTGCACCCCTCGGATTGCCAGACGCTGGCCGACCTCGCGAAGTTCCCCTTCACGAGCAAGGCCGAGCTGCGCCAGAACTATCCCTTCGGGCTGTTCGCCGTGCCGCGCGGCAAGGTGGTGCGCGTGCACGCCTCTTCCGGCACCACGGGCAAGCCCACGGTGGTGGGTTACACGCAGGGTGACATCGACCGCTGGGCGGAGCTGGTGGCGCGCAGCATCCGCGCCGCTGGCGGCCGCGCCGGCGACATGGTCCACGTGGCCTATGGCTACGGCCTCTTCACCGGCGGGCTGGGCGCGCACTACGGCGCGGAGAGGCTCGGCTGCACGGTGGTGCCGGTCAGCGGCGGGCAGACCGAGAAGCAGGTGCAGCTGATCGAGGACTTCCGGCCCGACATCATCATGGTCACGCCCAGCTACATGCAGGTGATCATCGAGGAGTTCCGCCGCCAGGGGAAGGATCCCTCGGCGATGTCGGTGCAGGTGGGCATCTTCGGCGCCGAGCCCTGGACGGAGGAGATGCGCCGCGACATCGAGCGCGCCGCGGGCATCGATGCGGTGGACATCTACGGCCTGTCGGAAGTGATGGGCCCGGGCGTGGCCAGCGAGTGCGTGGAGACGAAGGACGGCCCGGTGATCTGGGAGGACCACTTCTATCCGGAGATCATCGACCCGCACACGGGCGAGGTGCTGCCCGACGGCAGCGAGGGCGAACTCGTCTTCACGACGCTGACCAAGGAGGCGCTGCCGGTCATCCGCTACCGCACGCGCGACCTCACGCGGCTGCTGCCACCCACGGCGCGCAGCATGCGGCGCATGGGCAAGATCGTCGGGCGCAGCGACGACATGCTGATCATCCGCGGGGTGAACCTCTTCCCGACCCAGGTGGAGGAACTCGTGCTGCAGCAGGGGCAGCTCTCGGGGCACTACCAGCTGGTGGTCACGCGCGAGGGGCTGCTCGACGAGGTGCTGGTGCGGTGCGAGGTGCAGCCGGCTTTCCTTTCGTCCGACCGCGCGGCGATCGCGCGCGAGCTGGCGCACCGCATCAAGACGATGTGTGGCGTGAGCACGCGCGTGGAAGTGCTGGACCCCGAGGGCATCGAGCGCTCGATGGGCAAGGCGCGGCGGGTGATCGACAAGCGGCCGAAGGGATGAGGCTTCTCGTGCCGTCTCTTGCGCTTCGCGGC
>JBBAPJ010000007.1:0-61095 GCA_040400855.1 Rubrivivax sp. | reverse complement strand
GCACCACGGTGCCGCCGGCGAAGTCCAGCGCGCCCTTGGCCCACATGAAGCCGGCATTGGCCGTGACCGTCTCCAGCGCCTTGGCGTCGGTGATCGCATCCGGGCCGTCCCAGTACCACACCATGTGCGCAATGGGCAGGTAGCTGAAGGTGAACCACAGCACCGCGAACAGCAGCACGGCCGAGAACTTGATGCGCTCGGCAAAGGCCCCGACGATCAGCGCCGTCGTGATCGCGGCAAAGGTGCCCTGGAAGGCCACGAAGGTGAGCTCGGGGATGTACACGCCCTTGCTGAAGGTGGCGGCCACCGACTCGGGCGTGACGCCCTTGAGGAACAGCTTGTCCAGCGTGCCGAAGAAGGGATTGCCCGCGGTGAAGGCCATCGAGTAGCCGTACACGACCCACAGCACCGAGATCAGCGCGAAGATCATGAACACCTGCATGAGCACCGACAGCATGTTCTTGCTGCGCACGAGGCCGCCGTAGAACAGGGCCAGGCCCGGGATCGTCATCAGGATGACGAGCGCGGTGGCCACCATCATGAAGGCGGTGTCGCCCTTGTTGGGCACCGGGGTGGAGGCAGCTGGCGCGCTCGCCGCTGCGGAAGCCGCTGCCGCTGCGGGGGCGGCGTCGGACGCTGCAGCCGCCGCAGCGGAGGCTGCGGGCGCGGCCTGGGCGAACACGGCGCTGCTCGCGCCCAGGAGGCCCAGGGCCGCCAGGCCGAGGGCGAGGATGGCAATGAATTTCTTCATGGTTGTACCTTGGCGTGGGTGGGGGGCGCGCTCAGAGCGCGTCCTTGCCGATCTCTCCGGTGCGGATGCGCACCACCTGCTCGAGCGCGGAGACGAAGATCTTTCCGTCGCCGATCTTGCCGGTGCGCGCCGAGCCCTCGATGGCCTCGATGACGCGCTCGACGAGTGCGTCGTCCACCGCGGCCTCGATCTTCACCTTCGGAAGAAAGTCGACCACGTACTCCGCGCCGCGGTACAGCTCGGTGTGGCCCTTCTGCCGGCCGAAGCCCTTGACTTCGGTCACGGTGATGCCCTGCACGCCGATGGCGCTCAGGGCCTCGCGCACCTCGTCGAGCTTGAAGGGCTTGACGATCGCAGTCACCATCTTCATGGGATGCCTCCTGGGGTAATGGGTGGTCAGAAGTTGTACTTGGCGCCCAGCACGATCGAGGCCTTGCCCAGATCCTTGCCGCCGGGGCCGGTGTAGGCCTTGGTGTCGGTGTCGACGAGCGCCGCACTCCACACCACGCCACCGATGTCCTTGCTCAGCGTGATCGAGTAGTCGGTGTAGGTGTAGGCGCCGTTGTTCTTCACCGTCTGGCGCCCGATGTGCGGCGTGACGGTGATGCCGGCGACCTCGAAGGAGCCGCTGATGTCCAGGTAGCCGCTGCCCTTGCTGCCGGCAAAGCCGAAGAGGTTGCTGGTGCTTTGCGAGTACTTGGCCGTGACCGGGCCGACCGTCAGCGCGCCGTAGACCTCGGTGGTGTTGGCCGAGGGCTTCAGGCCGTTGCTCGGGTACTGGTAGGTGAGCACGCCCAGGTCGAGCACGGTGCCCTTGGCGAGCTCGAACTTGTAGCCGCCGTAGATGTCGATCTCGACGTCGGCTCCACCGCCGCCGTCCTTGATCCACTGGATCGTGGAACCCCACGCGCCCACGTAGAAGGAGCCGGCCGTGTAGTCCAGGCCACCTTGCAGGGCAGGCTTCAGGCGCGTCTGGGAAATACCGCGGTAGCGGTAGTCGGTGACGGCACCGACGTTGAAGGCGAGCGACGAGTCGGCCAGGGCCGGCGTGGCCAGGGTCGAGGCGGCGAGGGCGGCGGCGGCGGCCGCGAGGCTGAGGCGTGCAGACTTCATGTTCAGGCTGTCCTTGGGCAGTTGCTGGGTGGGGCGCGATGAGCCCCTGGCGCGCAGGTATCGGGTCCTGTCAGGAGAACTTCTGCACGATCCGTGCCATGTGGCGCCCGCGGGGAATACGGCGCGAGGCCCCGGCCAGGTGCCGGTCGGGCCTCGCCTGCGGTGGCCTGGCCAGCCCCCCCCTCCAACGGGGGCCCCAAACAGGTGCGCACCAATTAGGTGCTTCACAGGGTCCTGCGAAGCCGGCACCCTGCGGCACGGCTTGTCGGGAAGGGAGATGCACACATGACACTGGCTGTGGTGAGGAGCCGGGCGCTGGACGCCCTGGTGGCCCGCGAGGTGCGGGTGGAGGTGCACCTGGCCAACGGCCTGCCGGGCTTTGCCCTCGTGGGGCTGGCCGACACCGAGGTCAAGGAGTCGCGCGAGCGCGTGCGCGCCGCGCTGGCCGAAAGCGGCTTTGCCTTTCCGCACAACCGGCGCGTGACCGTGAGCCTGGCGCCGGCCGACTTGCCCAAGGAGTCCGGGCGCTTCGACCTGCCGATCGCCCTCGGGATCCTGGCGGCCAGCGAGCTGATCGACCCGGCGCGGCTGGAAGCCTACGAGTTCGCCGGCGAGCTGTCCCTGGCCGGCGAGCTGCGGCCGGTGCGCGGCGCGCTGGCCCTGGCGCTGGCGGCACGGCGCGAGGGTGCAACCCGGGCGCTGGTGCTGCCGCTGGACAGCGCGCAGGAGGCGGCCCGCGTGCCGGGGGTGGATGTGCGCGCGGCGCGCGACTTGCCGCAGGTGGTGCAGGCGCTGCGGCGCGAGCACCCGGGCGACGCCGACGCGGCGGCCGAGCTGCCCCGCGCGCAGCCCGCAGCCCCAGCCACGCCGCAGGGGCCGAACCAGGCGCTCGACTTGCGCGACGTGCGCGGCCAGACGGGCGCGCGCCGAGCGCTGGAGATCGCCGCGGCCGGTGCGCATCCCCTGCTGCTCGTAGGCCCGCCCGGCACCGGCAAGTCGATGCTGGCGCAGCGCCTGGCCGGCATCCTGCCGCCGATGCAGGCGCACGAGGCGCTGGAGAGCGCCGCGCTGCACGGGCTGGCACGCCCCGGCGCCGAGCCCCCGCCACCGGGCTGCCGCCCGGTGCGCACCCCGCACCACACGGCCAGCGCCGTCGCACTCGTGGGCGGCGGCAGCCCGCCCCTGCCCGGCGAGGTCTCGCTGGCACACGGCGGGGTGCTGTTCCTGGACGAACTGCCCGAGTTCCCGCGCGCCGCACTCGAGGCGCTGCGCGAGCCCCTGGAGACCGGCCGCGTCACGTTGTCACGCGCCGGACGCCAGGCGCACTACCCGGCACGCTTCCTTCTCGTGGCGGCGATGAACCCCTGCCCGTGCGGCTGGCTCGGCGCCTTTGCCGCCACCGGCCGCACCTGCCGCTGCACGCCCGACGCGGTGGCGCGCTACCAGGGCCGCGTATCCGGGCCCCTGCTGGACCGCATCGACTTGCTCGTGGAGGTGCCGGCGCAGGGACCCGAGGCCCTGCTCGCGGCCGCACCAGGCGAGCCCTCGGCGCAGGTGGCTGCACGCGCAGCCGCAGCGCGGCAGCGCATGCTGGCGCGCCAGGGGGCCCCCAACGGCGCGCTCGACGCGGCCAGCCTGGTGGCCTCGATGACACTGGAGCCGCAGGCGCACAGCTTGGCCCAGGCCACCGCACGGCAAATGGGCTGGTCCGGGCGGGCCCTGCACCGCACGCTGAAGGTGGCGCGCACGGTGGCCGACCTCGCCGGTGACGACGTGGTGCGGCTGGAGCACGTGGCCGAGGCGGCGCAGTGGCGCCGGGCGCTCGCAGCCTGAGGGCGCTACAGCACCGGGGCGAGCGCCTTGCGCGCCAGGGGCTCGTCCATGCCCATGCGCCGCGCCCAGTCGGCGAGCTGGTCCTCGCCGATGCGCCCGACGTTGAAGTACGTGGCCTGCGGGTGCGCGAGGTAGAAGCCGCTGACGCTGGCCGCCGGGGTCATGGCCAGGCTGCTGGTGAGGCCCATGCCGATCTCGTGGGCCTTGAGCACGTCGAACATCTCGCGCTTGACGCTGTGGTCCGGGCAGGCGGGGTAGCCCGGCGCCGGGCGGATGCCGCGGTAGGCCTCGGCAATCAGCTGGTCGTTGGTGAGCCGCTCCTCGGGCGCGTAAGCCCAGAACTCGGTGCGCACGCGCTGGTGCAACCGCTCGGCAAAGGCCTCGGCCAGGCGGTCGGCCAGCGCCTTGTAGAGGATGGCCGAGTAATCGTCGTGCTCGGCGATGAACTGCTGCTCGCGCGCCTCCACGCCCAGGCCCGCCGTGACGGCAAACAGGCCGATCCAGTCGGGCTTGACGCCGCGCGGGGCGATGAAGTCGGCCAGGCTGCGGTTGGGCCGGCGCACGCCCTCCACCACCGGGCGCTCGCTTTGCATGCGCAAGGGGGACCAGCGCATCAGCACCTGCTCGCGCGCCTCGTCGGCGTAGACCTCGATCGTGTCGTCGTCCACCGTGTTGGCCGGCAGCAGCGCGAACACCCCGCTGGCCTGCAGCCAGCGCCCGGCGATCAGCCGCTGCAGCATGCGCTGGCCATCGGCAAACACGCGCCGCGCCTCCTGCCCCACCACCTCGTCGTCGAGGATGGCCGGGTAGGGGCCGGCCAGGTCCCAGGTCTGGAAGAAGGGGCCCCAGTCGATGCAGGAGGCGATCTCGGCGAGATCCACGTGGCGCAGCACGCGCCGCCCGACGAAGGTCGGGCGCGGCGGGTCGTAGGCTGCCCAGTCCAGCGGCGTGCGGTTGGCCCGCGCGGCAGCCAGCGTCACGATGGGCGTGGTCTTCTTGCCCGCGTGCGCGCGCCGCACGCGCTCGTACTCGGCGTCGAGTTCGGCCACGTAGGCGGCCGAGCGCTCGGGGCTGAGCAGCTCGGTGCACACGCCCACGCTGCGCGAGGCGTCGGGCACGTAGACCACCGGGCCCTCATAGTGCGGGGCGATCTTCACGGCCGTGTGCACGCGGCTCGTGGTGGCCCCGCCGATGAGCAGCGGCGTGCGCCGGCTCGTGAAGTACGGGTCGCGCTGCATCTCGGCGGCCACGTGCTGCATCTCCTCCAGGCTCGGCGTGATGAGCCCGGACAGCCCGATGAGGTCCGCGCCTTCGGCCTTGGCGCGCGCCAGGATGTCCTGGCACGCGACCATCACGCCCATGTTGACGACCTCGAAGTTGTTGCACTGGAGCACGACCGTCACGATGTTCTTGCCGATGTCGTGCACATCGCCCTTGACGGTGGCGATCACGACCTTGCCCTTGGCGCGCACCGCCCCGCCGGCCTCGGCCAGGGCCTGCTTCTCGGCCTCGATGTAGGGCAGCAGGTGCGCCACCGCCTGCTTCATCACGCGCGCGCTCTTGACCACCTGCGGCAGGAACATCTTGCCCGCGCCGAACAGGTCGCCCACCACGTTCATGCCCGCCATGAGCGGGCCCTCGATCACGTGCAGCGGCCGTCCGCCGCGCGCGCGCACGGCCTGCCAGGCCTGCTCGGTGTCTGCCTCGATGAACTCGGTGATGCCGTGCACGAGGGAGTGGGTCAGGCGCTCCTCCACCGTGCCCGCGCGCCAGGCCAGGCGCGCAGAGTCGTCGCGCGCGGCCCCCTTGGCCCGCTCGGCGATCTCCACCAGGCGCTCGCCGGCGTCGCGCCGGCGGTTGAGCACCACGTCCTCGACGCGCTCGCGCAACTCGGGCTCGAGGTCGTCGTAGACGCCGATCATCCCGGCGTTGACGATGCCCATGTCCAGGCCCGCGCGGATCGCGTGGTACAGGAACACGGTGTGGATCGCCTCGCGCACCGGCTCGTTGCCGCGGAAGCTGAAGGAGACGTTGCTCACTCCGCCCGAGACCTTCGCCCCGGGCAGATTCGCCTTGATCCAGCGCGTGGCCTCGATGAAGTCCACGGCGTAGTTGTCGTGCTCCTCGATGCCGGTGGCAATGGCGAAGATGTTGGGGTCGAAGATGATGTCCTCGGGCGGGAAGCCCACCTCCTGCACGAGGATGCGGTAGGCACGCGCGCAGATCTCCGTCTTGCGCGCGAAGGTGTCGGCCTGCCCCTTCTCGTCGAAGGCCATGACGACGGTGGCCGCGCCGTAGCGCCGCACCAGGCGCGCCTGCTGGCGGAAAGCCTCCTCGCCCTCCTTGAGCGAGATCGAGTTGACGATGCCCTTGCCCTGCAGGCACTTCAGGCCCGCCTCGATCACCTCCCACTTGGAGGAGTCGATCATGATGGGCACGCGCGCGATCTCGGGCTCGCCGGCGATCAGGTTGAGGAAGCGCACCATGGCGGCCTTGCTGTCGAGCATGGCCTCGTCCATGTTGATGTCGATGATCTGCGCGCCGTTTTCCACCTGCTGGCGCGCCACCGCCAGGGCCTGCTCGAAGTCGCCGTTGAGGATCATCCGGGCAAAGGCCTTGGAGCCCGTGACGTTGGTGCGCTCGCCGATGTTGACGAAGAGCGACCCCGCGCCGATGGCCATGGGCTCCAGGCCCGACAGGCGCATCGGAGGCGGGGCGCCGGGCTCGCCGGATGCGGCGGCCTCGGGGGCCTCGGGGATGTCCGAGGCGGGATCGGAATGGGGCGGCAGGCTCATGTTCACGCACGACAGGGTGGGATGAGCGCCGTTGCCGGTCGCACAGCGGGGCCCGCAGCAGGCGCGGCCCCAGGCGACATCCCGAGCCTGGTGACGCGGCGCCTCGCACCGGCCATCGCAACGCTCCTCGGGAAGGGGTGAATCTTAGCGGCTGTGCGAGGTCAGCGCCGCCAGGGGCGCGGCCGTGCTGATGCCCGGGCCGCTGCGCCGGGCGCGCGGCTGCGCGGGCGCCGGGCGGGTCTCGTCGGGCCCGGCGACCTCCTGCTCGGCCAGCGCCGGCGCAGTGGCCGTGCCGCGGCGCATCGACAGACCCACGGCCAGGATGTCGATCACGAGCAGATGCAGGATGCGGCTGACCATCGGCACGTGCGTGGCCACGTCCTCGACGTGGTCGACGATGAGGGAGACGTCGGCGCGGCGGGCCAGCGCGGAGTTGCCGGCAGTGATGGCCACCACGGCCGCCCCGCGCTCACGCGCGGCGTCCGCGACCTCCAGCAGTTCGTCGACGCGCCCGCTGCTGCTGATCACCACCGCCACGTCGTGCGGCTCCATCAGGCCGGCGGCCAGGCGCTGCAGCCGTGCGTCGGTGTAGGAGGCGCTGGGCACGCCCAGGCGCAGGAACTTGAACTGCGCATCGTCGGCCACCGCCCCGTAGTGGCCCACGGCGTGGAAGTCCACGCGGCGGGCCCGGGTGAGCAGTTCCACCGCGCGGTCGATGGTGTCGCGGTTGAGCTGGTCACGCAGCTGCAGGATGGAGGAGGCCGTGTTGCCCAGCACCTTGGCACCGAGCTCGAGCATCGAGTCCTCGCCGGTGACCTGCGTGTGCGTGACCGGGATGGTGCCGGTCAGGCCCGAGGCCAGGCGCAGCTTGAAGTCCGACAGCCCCTCGCAGCCCAGCGACCGGCAGAAGCGGATGACGGTGGGCTGGCTCACCTGGGCGGCCTTGGCAATGGCTGCGATGGGGTCGTTGAGCGTGGAGCGAGGCTGGGCGAGCACGAGGTCGGCCACGCGTCGCTCGGCCGGCGAGAGGGTGGGCCGCGCGCGCTGGATCTGGCCGAGGATGGCCGAGCCCTGCGCCGACTCCAGGCCGCGCAGCTGCGCCGCCAGGATCGCCGAGGCACCCTCCAGCGTGGCCTGCTCGGCCGTGATCACGTAGGTGGGAATGGCGCGCAGGTAGTCGCTGAACCGGCCCTTGTCCTCGAAGCGTGCCCGAAACGGGCTCGAGTCGAACCAGCTGCCCAGACGCGGCACGATGCCCCCGCCGATGAAGATGCCCCCGAAGGCACCCTGGACCACGGCGAGGTTGGAGGCCGCGGTTCCGAGGATGAGGCAGAAGACCTCCAGCGTCTCCAGGCACAGGGCATCTGCCTGCTCGAGGGCGCGGCGCGTGATCTCGGGCGCAGCCAGCGGGGACAAGGCCCGGCCGTCGCGGTGCTGCAGCGCCCGGTGGATGAGCTCGATCCCCGGCCCGGACAGCAGCCGCTCGAAGGAGACGTGCTCGTGCTGCGTGAGCGCGTAGCGCAGGATGCCGATCTCGCGCTCGTCGCGCGGCGCGAAGCTCGTGTGCCCGCCCTCCGTGCCCAGCGCCACCCACCCCCCGTCGGCGGGGATCAGGCCCGACACGCCCAGCCCGGAGCCCGCGCCCAGCACGCCGATGACGCTGCGCTCGCGCGGCACGCCTGCGCCCACCTGGCGACGCTGCGAGGGCTGCAGCCGCGGCAAGGCCATCGCCAGCGCCGTGAAGTCGTTGACCACCACGAGCGTGTCCAGGCCCAGGCGCTGGCGCATCTGCTCGATCGAGAAGGCCCAGTGGTAGTTCGTCATGCGCACCTGGTCGCCCTCGACCGGGTTGGCGATGGCCACCGCAGCGTGGCGGATGGCCTGCGGGCCCACCGAGGCCAGGTAGGTGCTGACGGCACCATGGAAGTCGTCGTGGTCGGCACAGCGCAGTGCCGCCAGGCGCTCGAAACGGCCGGGTGCCGTCTCCAGCGCAAAGCGCGCCCAGGTACCGCCAATGTCGGCGATGAGTCTGGGGCTGTCGTGGGGGGTCATCGGGGCTGAATGACGGCAGACCGGTCAGCGTAACTTCACTACACCACTGGTGGAGAGGGCGGGCAATAGCCCTTGATGATGCGCAACCATGCGGGGAAACTGCATTGTGGCGGCATTGTAGTTTTGCTACCTTCGCGCGATCAATCGGAGGAGACCCGGCGCGCAGGGCCCAGCTGTCGTGCGCCGCACATGATCGATGAACGCCCCCCAGGAAGGCAACCCGCCGGGACAGGCCACGGTGGAGCACGAGGAGCTCGGACTGCCCTGGCTCGTGGCCGACGTGGGCGGCACCAACGCCCGTTTCGGCTGGATGGCAGACCCCAAGCAAGGCGTCGAGCACGTGCGCCAGTTCGCGGTCGCCGACCATGCCGGCCCGGCACACGCCGCAGCCGCGTACCTCGATGCGCTCGGTCGGGAGCTGGGTCGCACGCCGCCCACACCGCGGCGAGCGGCGCTGGCGGTGGCCACCGCCGTGGACGGCGACGCCGTCAGCTTCACCAACAGCCAGTGGAGCTTCTCGCGCGGCGCGCTGCGCCAGGCGCTGGGCGTGCGCGAGCTGTGCGTGCTCAACGACTTCGAGGCGCTGGCCCTGTCGCTGCCTCGACTCCAGGCTCACCAGCTGCGCCCGCACGGCGCGCGGCCGCGCGCGCAGGGCACGCTGGCGGTGATCGGCCCGGGCACCGGGCTGGGCGTGGCTGGCGTGGTGCAGACGGCCACGGGCTGGCAGGCGCTGCCTGGAGAGGGCGGGCACGCCACGCTGGCGGCCACCGACGACTTCGAGGCCGCCGTGCTGCAGCATGTGCGCCGCAGCTTCGCGCACGTGTCGGCCGAGCGGCTGCTATCTGGCATCGGGCTGCCCACGCTGCACGAGGCCGTGGCGGCCGTGCGCGGCGAGCGCGCCGACCCGCTGGCCGCGCCGCAGATCGTGGAGCAGGCGGTGGCCGGCACCGATGCGGCCTGCGCACGCACCATCGACGCGTTCTGCGCACTGCTGGGCAGCTTCGCCGGCAGCGTCGCGCTCACCCTCGGGTCGCGCGGGGGCGTGTTCATTGGCGGAGGCATCGTGCCGCGGCTGGGCGAGCTCTTCTTCGCGTCGCGCTTTCGCGAGCGCTTCGAGGCCAAGGGACGCTTCCAGGCCTACCTGCAGGCGATTCCCACCGCCCTCATCACCGACACGCAGGCCGCCCTCACCGGCGCGGCCGCATCCCTGGAGCAGGCGGCGTCGCCGCCGCGCGGCTGAGCCCAGGCGTGCGGCTGTCGCCCCCGCGCAGGCGCCGACGCGTGGCGCGGGCGTGCGGCACCCAGTCCTGGCGGACCCAACGCCGCCACATCAGCAGCCCGCGCAGCCACTCGTCGGCGGCGTAGGCGATCCACACGCCCACCAGGCCCAGGCCCAGCACCTGGCCCAGCAGCCAGCTGCCCCCGGCCAGCACGAGCACCATCGACGCCGCGCCGGCCACCACCGGATAGCGCGCGTCACCGGCAGCGCGCAGGGCGTTGATCACCACGAGGTTGAAGGTACGCCCCGGCTCGAGCAGCACCGTCCACCCCAGCAGCACCGCACCGGCGGCCACGATCTGCGCGTCGGCCGTGAAGCCGCGCAGCAGCCTGGGCGCAGCCAACGCGACGAGCGCGGTGGCTGCCACGCTGATGACCAGGCCTGCAGCCAGCGCCCGCCGCACCAGCGTGTGCGCCTCGTGCAAGCGGCCGGCCCCCACGAGATGGCCCACCACCACCTCCACCGACAAGCCGATGGCCAGCCCGAACATCACCGCGCCGTAGCTGACCTGCAGCGCATAGGCCTGGGTGGCCAGTGCCGCGGCCCCGAGGCCGCCGGCCACCGCCACCGAGGCCATGAAGCACAGCCGGTAGACGATGTTCTCGGCCGCCGCGGGCAGCCCGATGTGCAGCACTGCGGCGAGCTCGCGGCGCGGCAGCCGCCACGTGTCGGACAGGCGCACCCTCAGGCCCAGGCGGGTGCGCCACAGCCACAGGTGCAGCCCGGCGGCGAAGGCGCGGCTGGCCAGCAGCGCGTAGGCAAACCCCGGCAGGCCGAACAGAGGCATCCACCACAGGGCCAGCGCGAGCTGCAGTGCCTGCATGGCCACGATCACCGCCAGCGACTCGCGCGCGCGCAGGTGCGCCCGCAGCACGCTGCCCATCGAGGCGTTCCAGGCGTCCAGCACCATGGACAGCGCCAGCGCCTGCAGAAACGGGGCGGCCAGCGGCAGCACCGCCGCCGGCGCGCTCAGCGCCCGCATCAGGGGCTCGGCCCCGAGCGCGGCCGCCAGCGCGACGGCCGCGCCGATCCAGGTGCCAGCCCCGAGCGTGGCGCGGGCCACCCGGTCGGCAACCTCATGCTGGCCGGCACCCAGGCCCTGCGCCACGACCACGCCCACCCCGGCGCCCACGATGCGGAACAGGATGAAGAGCATCGCGGCCACGTGGTTGGCCAGCGCAAAGGCGGCTGCGGCGTCGTCGGACAGGCGCGCTGCCAGCGCCGTGCCGGCCACGCCCACGGCGATCCCCAGGCCCAGCTCCAGGAAGAGCGGGCCGGCGATGGCGCGCAGCGCCCCCAGGCCCGCCCCGACCGGAGGGGCTGCGCGGGCCGGCTTCACCGCAGCACGATCACGGCCGAGTCGTCCATCACGCGCGGGTCGCGCGCAGGGTCGCCTCCTCCCACGGCAAAGGGTGCGGGTTCGGCCTGCAAGGCGCGGTAGCCGCCGTCGTAGTCCCAGGTTGTCACGTACAGCCGCGCGCCCGACAGCGAGGCCGGGGTGCCCAGGGCGGATGCAGGCAAGGTGAGCGTGACGGTGTGGGAGGCGCGGTCCACGCTCACGTGCGCGCCCGGGGCCACCGGCGTGCCCTCGGCAGTGGCCGTGGCCCCCTCGGGGGCGAACAGCGCGTTGGACCACCCGTGCACGCGCAGCCGCCGGTGCCAGCGCATCCCTGTCGGGAGCGTGCCGGCCTGCAGCGGCATCACGGTGCTGCCACCGGGCTGCCCGGGCAGCTCGACGTAGACGGTGAAGGCAACGTGGTCGAAGCCGTTGGCCGGGTTCCAGGTCGTCGTCACGCGGTGCATGCCGAGTTCCAGCCGCAGGGCACCGCCGGCCACGTGCGCGCGCACGCGCCGCAGGTCCATCTGGCGGTTGTCGCCCCAACTCGGGTCGGTGGGGTAGCGGTAGGTGCCCGAGGGGCCGTGGTCGTCACCTGCGGGATCCTCCACGTCGGCCGCCAGCGACCAGGCGCGCTCGACGCGAAAGCTGCGTGCCTGCGAGGCCTGCGCGGTGGCCTCGTCCCACAGCACGAGCCGGTGGTCCACGGCCGGATCGACCATGCGCGAGGTGTCCACGCGCACCGCAAAGCGCCCCTGGGCGTCCGGCAGCAGCGGCAGCGCAGCGCGCAGGTCGCCGTCGACGACCAGGCGCGCCGCACCCGCCCCGCGCACGCGGCCGCGCATCTCGAAGTCGCCGCTCACACGCTCGGCGGGGAGCGGGTCGAGTTCGAGCTCGACCCGGGGCCGTTCGGCCGCCTGGCCCGGGCGGGCTGGCGAGGAGGCGGAGGCGGCCGGACGGGCCGATGCAGGAGCGGCTGCGGCAGCGGGGGCCGTCCACACCCAGCCCGCCCGGGCCGGCAGCACGAAGCTGACGAAGCCGCCTGCGCCGACGACCAGATCGGCCGGCCGCTCGTCGGCGCCCGCTGCAGCCGTCTCACCCAGCCGCTCCACCGCCAGCCGCCCGCGCAGCCGCGCGCCCGCGGGCAGCCCCGTGGCCAGCCGGTCCACCAGCACCGGGTGCTCGGCGCTGTTGAGCGCCACGAAGCCGGCTCGCCCGCCGTGCGTCATGCGCCACGCGAGTGCGCCGGGCCCGGCCGCACTGGCGCGAAGCACCTCGGGCTGGCCGCGCGAGAAGAGCCGCTCGGCGCGGCGCAGCGCGGCCAGCGCGGCGATCGTGCGGTACAGCGGCGCAGCGGTGTCGTAGCGGTCGCGCCCGCCCGATGCCCAGCCGGCGGCGAACATGGCTGCGCGCGGCTCGGTGAAGCCCTGCTCGGTGCCGTAGTAGACGACCGGGATGCCCGGCAGCGTGAAGAGGGCCAGCAGCGCCTGGCGCAGCGCCGCCTGGCTGCCGCCGGCAAGGAACCGGTCCACGTCGTGGTTGTCCACGAAGGTGGGCATCAGGTGCGGGCGCGCGTGCACCCGCATCATCGACTCGATGCGGTGGGCCAGCGCCGCGGTGGGCGCGCCGCGCGCCAGCACCTCGCCCAGCGTGCCGTACAGCGGAAAGTTCAGCATCCCGGGCAGCAGCGGCTGGCCGCCCGGCCCCGTCATGTAGGACTCGACCTTGCGTGCCTGCACCTCCTCCTGGGCGCGGTCGATGCCGAAGCCCTCGCCGAAGACATGGAAGTGGCTGCGCCCGGTGGCACGCGCCACGCGGGCGACGCCCGGGGCCGCCGGGTCGCGCGCGTGCAGGAAGTCGGCAAGGAAGTCGGGCGGCACGTAGAACGCCGTGTCCACCCGGAAGGCGTCCACGCCCGCCTGCCGGATCCACCAGCCGTAGCTCTCGCGCAGGGCCCGGCGCACCTGCGGGTTTTCGGTGTTCAGGTCGTCCAGCCCCGCCATCTGGAAGTCCAGCTCCTGGCGCCTGTCGGTGTAGTCGGCCACATCGGGCGTCCAGTGGTAGATCGCCTGCGCGCGCTGGGCGGGGTCGCGCGGGTCGTTGCGGTCGAAGGGCGGCTGCGAGGGCCGCGGCACGGGCGGGGTGCGGTCGTGCGCCTCCCACCCGTGCGCCGGGTCGCCGGCGCGCCAGCGGTCGCGGTAGGTGTAGAAGTTGCCGGTGTGGTTGACGACGATGTCCTGCACCAGGTACATGCCGCGGCCGTGCAGCGCGCGCGCCAGCGCCCGGTAATCGGCCAGCGTCCCGAGGTGCGGGTCCACGCGCTTGAAGTGCTCGGCCCAGTAGCCGTGGTAGCCGGTGTAGTCGCCGCTGGGGTTGACCCACTGGTTGGCCACGGGTGGCGTGACCCACACGGCCGTGGCCCCGAGCCCGCGGATGTAGTCCAGGCGCTGCACGAGGCCCTTGAAGTCCCCGCCGTTGTAGCGGTTGCGCTGGCCCGGGCCGTGCTCCCCCGCGCCCTGGTCGTTGTTGCGCGCGTCGCCGTCGGCAAAGCGGTCGGTGACGACGAAGTAGATGACCTGGTCGCGCCAGTCGGGGGAAGGCACGTGCAGCGGGCCGGGGCGGGCCCCGGCCGCCCATGCGGCGCCGGCCGCGCCCGCGACCAGCACACACGCGAGCCCCCGAATCGCCGAGGACCCCATTGGATGTAATTTCACTACATGCCTTTCCGGCCGCCGACACAGCACACGGCCCCGAATCTCCGCATTTTCCCTCGTTGGATCGCTTCGGTGGAGCTCTCGTGCGATGCGGTCTCACCACACTCCGGGGTTTCCCTGAATCATCTCCAAATGCTAGTTTTGGTACAAAGCGCCGTTACCGTGCGTTTGCAGGGGTCGCCTTTTCGTGGCCCGGTGCAGGCAATTCCTTCACACACTCAAGAGGCCGAGGAGACATACCGGTGAACCCAGTAAACCGTGTTTCGAGGACCAGGCGCGCAGCTGCGGCCGGCACGCTGACTGCCGTGGCCGGTGCCGTGCTGGCGCTGGCACAAACGGCGCATGCGCAGCAGGCCCAGACCGTCACGGTCACGGGCATCCGCGGCGCCATCGAGAGCGCCATCAGCGTCAAGAAGAACGCCGAGAACATCGTCGAGGCGATCAACGCCGAGGACATCGGCAAGCTGCCCGACGCCACGGTGGCCGAGACGGTGGCCCGCCTGCCCGGCGTGACAGCCCAGCGCAACAAGGTCACGGGCCGTGCCTCGTCGATCAGCGTGCGCGGCATGTCGCCCGACTTCAACGGCGCGCTGCTCAACGGGCGCGAACAGGCCTCCACCGGCGACAGCCGCGGCGTGGAGTTCGACCAGTTCCCGGCCGAACTGCTCAGCAGCGTCCTGATCTACAAGACCCCGGATGCCGGCCTCGTGGGCCAGGGCCTGTCCTCGACGATCGACCTGCGCACGGTGCGTCCGCTGGACTTCGGCAAGCGCGCGGTGGCCGTGAACTACCGCGAGGTCAAGACCGGCATCGACTCCGGCTCCGGCGAGGGCAAGGGTGACCGCGTGTCGCTGTCCTACGTGGACCAGTTCGCCGACCGCAAGGTGGGCATCGCGCTGGGCTTCACGAAGATGAAGGACAACGGCGCGGAGATCCAGCGCTTCAACGGCTGGGGCGGCTGGGTCACGGACGTTCCCTTCGGCGGCGGCACGGTCAAGACCCCCGGCGGCTTCGGTTCGGACACGGAGCAGACGATCGCCAACCGCGAGGGCGCGATGGCGGTGCTGCAGATCAAGCCGAGCAAGGACACCGAGGTGGTCATCGACTACTTCAAGTCATCGGGTGACTTCGGCACCTACAAGCACGGCCTGGAGGGACCCGTGGGCGGCCTGAGCACGGGCGGCTACGACAGCGGCGGCACGCTGCGCACGGCCACCGTCTCCGGCGGCGTGGCCACCGCGGGCACGATCGACAACTTCCGCGGCGTCATCCGCAACCACGCCGAGGCCTACCAGGACGAGCTCGAGGCGCTGGGCCTGAACTTCAAGACGAAGCTGGGTGCGTGGAAGGGCTCGCTGGACCTGTCGGAGTCGAAGGTCTCGCGCAACTCCGAGCGCTTCGAGACGACCGCGGGCCTGCCCAAGAACGTCACGAATGCGAACGACACGATCAGCTGGACGGGCTTCAACGGCACCGACACCTCGGCCGTCAAGTACACGACGGGGCTGAACTACAGCGACGCGTCGCTGATGAAGCTCACCAACGTGCAGGGCTGGGGCGGCGGCCTGCAGGATGGCTACATCGCCAACCCGCGCGTGGACGACAAGATCGAGGCGCTGCGGCTGTCGGCCAAGCGTGACCTGGGCATGGGGCCCTTGTCCACGCTGGAGCTGGGCATCAACCGCACAGACCGCACCAAGGAGCGCACGACCGTCGAGGGCGCGCTGCTGCTGGTGGGCAACACCACGGCCAACTCGGGCTACTCGGTCACGATGCCCAACAGCTACGTGACCACCGCCGGCTCCACCGGCATCCCGATCCTTGCCTGGAACCCCATCGGCTCGATGGGCACCGTCTACCAGAGGGCCGCCTGGCGTGATGCAGACATCCTCGCGAAGAACTGGAAGGTCACCGAGGAGGTCACGACCAGCTACGTGCGCAGCGACCTCGACGGCAAGGTCGGGGGCCTGGAGTACAAGGGCAACGTCGGTGTCCAGTTCGTGCAGACGAGCCAGTCCTCGCAGGGCTACAACA
Source organism: Rubrivivax sp. (assembly GCA_040400855.1). Lineage (GTDB taxonomy): Bacteria > Pseudomonadota > Gammaproteobacteria > Burkholderiales > Burkholderiaceae_C > Rubrivivax. The sequence goes on along the minus strand of JBBAPJ010000007.1, from coordinate 45,188 downwards.
TCGACACCTCGCGCTGCAATGGCGGCACGCACACCTGCGTCGAAGTGATCTCGCGCGGGGGCAAGTCCTACAGCGACTTCCTGCCGAGCCTGAACGTCAACTTCGACATCGGCAACGACTCGGTGGTGCGCCTGGGTGCGGCCAAGGTGATGGCGCGGCCGAACATGGCCGACATGCGCTCGGCCTTCGGCTTCGGCTTCGACAACGGCGAGAACAAGTTCAAGGGCGGCGGTGGCAACCCCGAGCTCGAGCCGTTCCGTGCCAGCGCGCTGGACGTGTCCTACGAGAAGTACTGGGGCAACAAGGCCTACGTGGCGGTGGCCGGCTTCTACAAGAACCTGGACAGCTACATCATCCAGCAGGGCACGCCCTTCGACTATGCGCCCTACGTGACGGCCAACACCACGCGGCCGCCGGGCGCCTCGACGCTGGGTGTGCTCACCAAGCCGGTCAACGGCAAGGGCGGGCGCATCAGCGGCCTGGAGTTCACGGCCTCGTTCCCGCTCGGGATGGTGGCCAAGCCTCTGGAAGGCTTCGGTCTGCAGCTGACGCACTCGGACACCTCGAGCTCGATCAAGCCGCCGACCTCGGGCTTCAGCACCAACGACGTCGGCGTGAGCAGCCTGCCGCTGCCGGGCCTGTCGCGTCAGGTCACGAGCCTGCAGTTCTACTACGAGCGTCATGGCTGGCAGTTCCGCGTGGCGCAGCGCCAGCGCTCGGACTTCCTGGGCGAGATCACCGACTTCCAGGACAACCGTCAGCTCACCTTCATCAAGGGTGAGTCCATCACGGACCTGCAACTGGGCTACGAGTTCCAGCGCGGCTTCCTGAAGGGCCTGTCGGTGCTGTTCCAGGCCGGCAACCTGACGAACGCGGAGTTCCAGCGCTACAAGGAGACGCCTGCCAACGTGATCGAGCGGGTCAAGTACGGCAAGACCTACCTGTTCGGCGTGAACTACAAGCTGTGAGGTTCCGGGCCTGAGCCTTCGGGGTTCGGGCCCCTGCCCCGGCTGCAGCCGGGGCGCCGTCTCGCCAGAACCCCGCCTCGGCGGGGTTCTTCCTTTGTGCGGCCTGCCGACGCGCGGCGGGCCCGCGACAATCACCGGACCCTGTCCCCCCGTCCATCTCTTCCACGGAATCCGACATGTCAGCCTTCGAGCAACCCGCCTTGCAACGCATCGTCATCGTGGGCGGCGGCACGGCCGGCTGGATGACCGCGGCTGCGCTGTCGAAGGTGCTGCAGCAGCGCTTCGAGATCCACCTCGTGGAGTCCGACGAGATCGGCACCGTCGGCGTGGGCGAGGCCACGATCCCGATGATCCGGCTGTACAACAACATCCTGGAGATCGACGAGGACGACTTCATCCGCCAGACCCAGGCCACCTTCAAGCTGGGCATCGAGTTCGTGAACTGGGGGGGCCTCGGGGAGCGCTACATCCACGGCTTCGGCGTCTTCGGCCAGGAGCTGTGGACGACCGACTTCCACCAGTACTGGCTGAAGATGCGCCTGAAGGGCCAGGCGCGCGACATCGAGCACTACTCGATCAACCGCATGGCCTGCAAGGCCAACAAGTTCATGCGCGCCGACACGGGCATGAGCAAGTCGCCGCTGTCGCAGATCGTGCACGCCTTCCACTTCGATGCGGGGCTGTACGCGCGCTTCCTGCGCCGCTACGCCGAGGCGCGCGGCGTGCAGCGCACCGAGGGCAGGATCGCGCAGGTGATGCAGCGCGAGGGCGAGGCCCACGTCACGGGCGTGCTGCTGGACGACGGGCGCCGCGTGGAGGGCGACTTCTTCATCGACTGCTCGGGGTTCCGCGGGCTGCTCATCGAGCAGGCGCTCAAGACCGGCTACGAGGACTGGTCGGAGTGGCTGCCGGTGAACCGCGCGGTGGCCGTGCCCTGCGACCACGGTGGCGACTTCACGCCCTACACGCGCGCCACCGCGCACGCCAGCGGCTGGCAATGGCGCATCCCGCTGCAACACCGCATCGGCAACGGCCACGTGTACTGCAGCGACTACATCAGCGACGACGAAGCCACGGCCGTGCTGATGTCCAACCTCGATGGGCGGCCCCGCGCGGAGCCGCGGCCGCTGCGCTTCGTCACGGGCAAGCGGCGCAAGATCTGGAACGGCAACGTCGTGGCCATGGGCCTGGCCAGCGGGTTCCTGGAGCCGCTGGAGTCCACCAGCATCCACCTCATCCAGGTGGCCATCGACAAGCTCGTCACCTTCTTCCCCGCCAAGGGACTGAGCCAGCCCGACATCGACGAATTCAACGCGCAGATGGACTTCGAGTTCACGCGCATCCGCGACTTCATCATCCTGCACTACAAGCTCACGCAGCGCGACGACTCGCCGTTCTGGCGTCGCGTGCGCGACATGCCGGTGCCCGAGTCGCTGACGCGGCGCATGGACCTGTTCCGCAGCCAAGGGCGGATCTTCCGCGAGGCGGCCGAGCTCTTCACGCCGGTGAGCTGGCTGCAGGTCTTCCTCGGCCAGGGCCTGATGCCCCAGGGCTACAACCCCATCGTCGACATCTACCCCGATGCCGAGGTCAAGGCCTTCCTCGACGGCATCGAGGAAGTGATCGCCAAGTGCGTCCAGGTGATGCCTCGCCACGACGAGTTCATTGCCCGCCACTGCGCGGCGCCTGCCATCTGAGGACTTGCGCATGAGCCACGACGACACGAAGAGCCTTCCCGCCCTGCCGCGAAGGCGCGTCCTGCAGGCCGCAGCCGCCACAGCGGCGCTGGCCGGGCCACTGGCCCGCGCACAGGGCAGCAGCCCGGGTGCGGCGGCGCCAACGCCTTCGCCGCCGCCCTTGACGGCCTTCTTCAGCCAGCCGAGCCTGTCGGCCGCGGCGCTGTCGCCCGATGGTCGCGCGGTGGCCATGCGCGTGGCGGGCTCGGGTGAGGGCGAGCACGCGGTGCTCGCGGTGCTGGACCTGCAGACGATGCAGCCCACGGTGGTGGCGTCCTTCAAGGACGCAGGCGTGTACGGCTTTGCCTGGGTCAACGACCAGCGGCTGGTGCTCGACGCCGAGTCCGACCACAGCGGGCAGGGTCTCTTCGCCGTGGACCGCGACGGCACGAGCTTTCGGCAGCTCGTGGAGACGCGGGTGGCCTTCGCTCGCGCAGGCGGCTCCTCGGGCACGCCGGAGCTGCACTGGAACACCCGCATGCTGCGCGTCGTGGGCACGCCCGGCAGCGACGACGTGTACGTGGTGCGGCCCGAGGAGACGAGCCCCGAGAAGGTCGACTACTTCCGGCTGCAGCGCCTGAACACGCGCACCGGGCGTGCCGTGGCGGTGGACACGCCGGAGCATGCCTTCGGCTGGACTTTCGACGCGCAAGGGCGCCTGGCGCTCGTCACCACGCGCCGCGGCGAGCGCGTGACGGTGCACCGCGCGGACGGCGCACAGTGGAAGCCGGTGACCGAGTTCGCGCTCTTTTCCAAGGACGCGGTGCAGCCACGCCACATCGACGCGCAGGGCACCATCTACGCCGAGGCCCTGCGCGGGGACAAGCAGGCCCTGTACACGTTGGACCCCGCCACCGGGCGCCTGTCGGCCGAACCCGTGCTCGCCTCGCAGGGCTTCGACCTGCACCCGGCGATCCTGCATGACGGCGCGCGCGTGCTGGGCTGGCGCTACACGGTGGACGCCGAGGTCACCCAGTGGCTCGACCCGAAGCTCGAGGCGCTGCAGGCCACCATCGACGGGGCGCTGAAGTCCACCGTCAACCGACTGGGCGTGCCGCTGCGCGGCGACTCGCCGTGGGTGCTCGCGGAAGCCTTCTCGGACCGCCAGCCCACGCTCACGCTGGCCTTCAACCGCGAGACGCGGCGCTTCACGCGGCTGGGCGCGGCGCGCCCGGCGATCGACCCGCGCGCCATGGGCTCGGCCGACTTCGTGCGCATTCCCGCGCGCGACGGGCTGGAGATCCCGTGCTACCTCACGCTGCCGCCCGGGCCGAAGAAGACCGGGCTGCCGATGGTGGTGCTGGTGCACGGCGGGCCGTGGGTGCGCGGGGCCAGCTGGCAGTGGGACGCCGAGGTGCAGTTCCTGGCCTCGCGCGGCTATGCCGTGCTGCAGCCCGAGTACCGCGGCTCCACGGGCTTTGGCGATCGGCACTACCGAGCCGGCTTCAAGCAGTATGGCCTGGCGATGCAGGACGACCTGGCCGACTGCGCGAAGTGGGCCGTGGACAAGGGCGTGGCCGATGCGAAGCGCATCGCCATTGCCGGTGCCTCGTACGGGGGCTACGCCACCGTGATGGGGCTGGTGCGGCACCCCGAGATCTTCCGCTGCGGCGTGAGCTGGGTGGGCGTGACGGACCCGGCGCTGCTGCACTCCTCCCGGTGGACGGACATCACGCGGGACGCGCGCCGCCACGCCCTGAGCGTGAAGCTCGGCGATCCCGTGGCCGATGCCGAGCTGCTCAAGCAGGCCTCGGCGATGACGCACGCCTCGCGCATCCGCGCGCCGCTGCTGCTGGCCTACGGGCGGCTGGACCCGCGCGTGGACCTCGTGCACGGCGAGAGGCTGCGCGACGCGCTGCGCCCGCACAACCGCGACGTCGAGTGGGTGGTCTACGACGACGAGGGCCACGGCTGGTGGCGCACGAAGACGCGGCTGGACTTCTGGGGCCGGGTGGAGAAGTTCCTCGCGCGCCACCTGGCAGCGGGCTGAAGCCGGCGCAGGCGCCCTCGGCTTCGAGTGTGCCCCACGCCCGGGCCCGGCACCTTGCTCCAGGGTGCGGGAAGCCCGGATGACATCACCGCCGGCTGGGACCACACTGGACGGGTCTGGAGCCACGAAGGAGCCCGCCGATGACCCCCCGCCTGCCCCGCGCTGCCGCGCAGCTCGCCGCCGTGCTCGCCACGCTCGCCGCAGCCGTGGCGCCCGCCCTCGCCCAGCCCTGCCCGGGCGGCAACGTGCAGTACTGGCAAGCCTTCCCGCCCGGGGGCGAGTCGGACCTTTCGGCACGCCATCAGCAGGCGGTGCTCAAGAAGCGCTGCCCGGCCATCGAGACCATCGTGCAGTACCGCGCGGGTGCCGGGGGCGCGCTGATGTGGACGACGATGAACACGCTGCCTGGAGACGGGCTGAACATCGTGGGCATCAACCTGCCGCACACGGTGCTGCAGCCCATGGAAGGCACGGTGCAGTACAAGACCGAGGACATCACGCCGGTGTTCTGGTTCCACTACACGCCCGATGCGCTGATCGTGCCTGAGCAGAGCCCGCTGAAGACCTTCGCCGACTTCGTTCGCACGGCCAAGGCAAGCCCGGGCAAGCTCAACCTGGGAGGCTCCGGTTTGAACTCGGCCAACCACGCGGCGCACGAGCGGCTGAACCGCGACTTCGCGGTGAAGACCTCCTACGTGCCCTTCAAGGGCACCGGCGACATGGCCACTGCCGTGATGGGTGCCCACGTGGACGCGGTGATGTCCTACACGGCCTTTGCCATCAACAACAAGGGCCGGGTGCGGGCGCTGGCCGTGGCCATGGACAAGCGCCACCCGCTGCTGCCGGACGTGCCCACCTTCAAGGAGCTCGGCGTGGACTGGGTGGATGGAGCCTTCCGCGGCATCGGCGTGCCCAAGTCGACGCCACCGGAGGCGCGCAAGCGGCTGAGCGACCTGTGGGCCGCGCTCAACGCCGACCCGGAGATGAAGGAGCTGGCCGCGCGCAGCGGCTTCGAGCTCGTCAACGTCGGCGTCGACCAGATGGAGGTCTTCATGCGCGAGCGCGCGCGGGTCTACACCGAGGTCGGTCGGCAGATGGGGCTGGGCAAGAAGTAGGGCTGCGCTGAGCCGACGCAAGCGCCGCCTCGGCGCGGTGCGCACGATCGGGTGGTGCAAGCCCGTCGTGTCGGTGGTGGTCGCGTTGGAGTCGGTGCAAGGGGGTGCGCCGGCATGGGCGTGCTCGGCTTTGCGCTGCTGGCTTGGCTGGCCGGGGCGCATGCGGCGGCGCCCGCAGGCTCGCTGCTCGCGCGCTTCGAGGCCGTGCGCGCCGAGCCGGCCTTGCGCCTGCCCGGCCAGCCCCTGTGGCTGCAGTCCTTCGAGGAGGCGCACGGGCGCATGCGCGGAGAGGTGTGGGCGGTGCTCGAGCACGAGGCCGCCACCGCGCAGGCCGCGCTGGGCCGGCCCGAGCCCTGGTGCGACGCGCTGATCCTGCACCTGAACGTCAAGTACTGTCGCCCCGGTGTGCACGACGGCGCGCCCGTGCTCGACGTGGGGGTGGGGCGCAAGCACGACCAGCCACTGGCCGGCGCGCACTGGATGCGCTTTGGCTGGCAGCTGGCCTCGGGCGGGCCGCAAGGCTGGCGCGTCGCGCTGCTGGCTGCGGACGGCCCGCTGCAGACCCGGGACTACCGCATCGAGGTCGAGGCCGTTGCCTTCGACCGCACGAGCACGCTCGTGCACCTGAGCTACTCCTACGCCTACGGACCGGCGGCACGCTGGGCGATGCAGCTGTACCTGGCCACGCTCGGGCACGACAAGGTGGGCTTCACGGTCGTCGGGCGCGATGCCGACGACCAGCCGCGCTACGTGGAAGGCCTGCGCGGCGTGATCGAGCGCAACGCGGTGCGCTATGCGCTGGCGCTGCAGGCCTATCTCGGCTCGCTCAAGCTGGCCGCCGAGCCCGAGCGGCTGGAGCGGCGGCTGCAGGACTGGTTCGACGCCACCGAGCGCCACGCGCGGCAGCTGCGCGAGATCGACCGCGGCACGTACCTGGCCATGAAGCGCCAGGAGGTGCGGCGCCAGCAGCAGATCACGGCACCGGCGCGTCGGGACTGAAAGCGGGCGGGGCAGCTGCGCGCGCCGCGTACCCCGCTACTGCACGCGCTTGTAGTTCGAGTAGCCCTCGGGTGTGGGCGTGGCATCCAGCCGCAGCACGGCAAAGCCGTGTGCGGGCAGCTTGAGCGTGAGCAGCGAAGCCTGCAGCCGTGGCGGCTCGCCAGGCAGGCTGCCGAGCACGTCGATGAAGCGTGAGCCGTCCATCAGCTTGGAGTTGGCCACCAGCAGCGTCTCCTCCACCTCCTGCGCGCCCGGGTTGGCCACCACCAGCACCGTGTCGCCGGCGCGGTCGGTGTGACGCTCGAAGGCGAAAAGCTTGTGCGCGCTGATCGGGCGCCAGTCGCCGATGCGCAGCGCGCGGTGCGCCTTGCGCATCGCCACGAGGCGCTGCGTCCACGCCACGCCCCCATGGCCGGCCTCGACGCGGTCCCAGCGCATCGGAGCGCGCATCTCCGGGTCGTCGCCGCCGGTCATGTCCACCTCGGTGCCGTAGTAGAGGTTGGGCGAGCCCGGCAGCGTGAACTGCAGCACCTGCGCCAGGCGCCGCTGGCGCGCATCGGGCAGCTCGGTGGCCAGACGCCGCGTGTCGTGGTTGTCCAGGTAGATCCAGCTGCGCAGCATGTTCTCGATGCCGGTGTCGGTCACCATGCGGTCGATCATGCGCATCGCGGTGGCCGCCTCCAGCTGGCCGCGCGCCGTGCGCAGCAGGATGTGGCGCAGCGTGAAGTGCATGACGGCATCCACCGACGGGAACCACTCCCTGGGGTAGTTGGCGATCTCGCCCACCACGAGCGAGCCGGGCTTTTCGGCGTGCGCGGCGCGCGTGAGGTCCTCGAGCAGGTTGAAGCCGATGTCGAAGGCCACGTCCAGCCGCCAGCCGTCGGCGCCGTCGCGCAGCCAGCTGCGCACGACCGAGTCGGGGGCACCCCACAGCCGCTCGCGCACGCGCGGGCTCTCCAGGTTGAGCTCGGGCAGGTTCTGCACGTTCCACCAGGCGCGCGCGCCGCCGGCGTACTGCGGCCCGAAGACGAACCATTCGCGCCAGGGCGAGCGAGGGTCGCGCTCGGCCTCCTGGAAGGCCGGCGAGTTGCGGCCCATGTGGTTGAAGACGCCGTCGAGCACGAGCTTCATGCCGCGCGCGCGCAGGTCGGCCGCCAGCGCCTTCACGTCCTCGCGCGTGCCGTATTCGGGCGAAACCTGCTGGTAGTCCAGCGCGTCGTACTTGTGGTTCGTGTAGGCCAGGCAGATCGGGTTGAGGTAGAGCACGTCCGCGCCGAGCTGCTGCACGTAGGAAAGGCGGCTTCTCAGGCTCGCGAGGTCGCCGCCCCAGAAGTCGATCTCGTGGCTCCACAGCTTGTGCGACTCGAGGTAGCGCCCGCCGCGCGGCTCCTCGCTCCAGTCGCGCAGCTGCTTGGGCGCGGGGTACAGGTGCCGCTTGGCCTGGAGGTTGGCCGCAGGCGCGAAGCGGTCCACCAGCACCTGGTAGACGACCGCCCCCTGTCGCCAGTCGCGCTCGCGCGCCTCGTAGGTGCCGGCCACGGCGCGGTCGTATCGGTTGGCGTGGTTCGGGGTGGAGGAGGTCATGGTCTGGGCGTGCGGCAGGACAGGGCAGGCGAGGCAGGCGGCCAGCAACGCGGCGCGCGCGATCGCCCGCCCGCCTCGGGGCGGATCACAGGGTCGAGCGCGGCTCATCCCTTGACCCCTCCGGAGGTGAGCCCCGAGACGATCCACTTCTGCGCCAGCAGGAACACGAGCGTGATCGGCAGCCCCGAGAGCACGGCCGCGGCGGCGAAGTCGCCCCAGAGGTACTTCTGCTCGTAGAGGTAGAACTTCGAGCCCACGGCCAGCGTCAGGTTGGGCTCCTCGCGCAGCAGGATCGAGGCCACCGGGTACTCGATGATGGTGCCGATGAAGGCGAGCACGAAGACGACCATCAGGATCGGCACGGCCATGGGCAGCAGCACGCGGCGAAAGGCCTGCCAGTGCGTGGCGCCGTCGACCTTCGCGCACTCCTCGATTTCGGCCGGGATGCTGTCGAAGTAGCCCTTGATGGTCCAGATGTGCGTGGCCACGCCGCCCAGGTAGGCCACGATCACGGCGCCGTGCGTCTCGATGCCGAGCCACGGCACCGCCTGCCCCAGGCCCTCGAAGATGGCGTAGACGGCCACGAGGGCCACCGCCACGGGGAACATCTGCAGCACGAGCATGCTGTTCAGGATCGCGTCCTTGCGCGCGAAGCGCAGCCGCGCGAAGGCGTAGGCGGCGGTGGTGGAGATGGCCACGATCAGGAAGGCCGAGATCGTGGCGATCTTCACCGAGTTCCACAGCCACAGCAGCACCGGAAAGGGCGGATCCACCCGGTTGCCCTGCGCGTCGACGTAGGAGATGCCCAGCGCCAGCTTCCAGTGCTCCAGGCTGATCTCGGTGGGGATGAGCGAGCCGGTGGCGAAGTTGCCCGGGCGCAGCGAGATCGACACCACCGCCAGCAGCGGGAAGAGCGTGAGCGCAAGCAGCGCCCAGATCGCCACGTGGGCGAGCATGACGCGCCAGCGCTGGCGCCTTCCGGTGACGAGCGGCATGGTCCTTCAGTCTCCCGGGCGCCGCGTGTCGGCCGCCTGCGCGCGGCGCATCACGCGCAGCTGCAGCAGCGACATCAGCGCCACCATCGCGAAGATCATCGTGGAGATCGCCGCGGCCAGGCCGAAGTTCTGGCCCGAGTCGGTGAAGGCGATGCGGTAGGTGTAGGACACGAGGATGTCGGTCGTGCCCGCGGGCAGCTTCGTGCCGAGGAAGTCGGGCCGCCCGTCGGTGAGCAGGCTGATGAGCACGAAGTTGTTGAAGTTGAAGGCGAAGGCCGAGATCAGCAGCGGCGTCAGGGGTTTGAGGATCAGCGGCATCGTGATGCGGCGAAAGTTCGCCAGCGGCCCGGCACCCTCGATGGCCGAGGCCTCGTAGAGGTCGGCCGGGATCGCCTTGATGAGGCCCGTGCACAGCACCATGATGTAGGGGTAGCCCAGCCACGTGTTGACGACGAGGATCATCACCTTGGCCAGCCACGGGTCGGTGAACCAGGCCGGGCGCACGCCGAAGAGCGCGTCCAGGATCGCGTTGATCTCGCCGAAGTTCTGGTTGAACAGGCCCTTGAAGACCAGGATCGAGATGAAGCCCGGCACCGCGTAGGGCAGGAACAGCAGCGTGCGGTACAGCGTGCGGTGGGCGAGCGCCTCCCAGTTCAGCAGCACCGCGAGCGAGAGGCCGAGCGCGGTGGCAAAGAGCACGGTGAGCCCGGCGAAGGCCACCGTCCACACGAAGATGGCCAGGAAGGGGCTGCGGAAGTCGGCGTCCCCGAGCATGCGCGCGTAGTTGGCTGCGCCCACGCCCACCTTGAAGCCCGGCAGCATCCGCTCGCCGGCCTCGGTCTCGAAGTAGCCCGTCTCGAGGTTGGGGCGGTAGACGGCGCCGCTGGCGCGCTGCGTGAGCGAGCCGTCGGGGTTGTCCTGCCACACGCCCTGCACGCGCGCGAACTCGCGCAAGCCCGCATAGGCCAGCACCGTGCCGTCGGGCAGCGCCAGGCGCAGGCCCTGCAGCGCGTCGCGGCGCTGGATCACCTCGCGCAGCGAGAGCGGCGCGGTGGCGGGTGACGGGCCGGCTTGCATGCGCAGCGGCTCAGCCGGCGGCGCGCCCGCTGCAGCCACGCGCAGCGGCGGGCTCAGCAGCACCTCGCCGCCAGGCGCTGCACCCGGCGGCGCGCCGAGCACCAGGCGCACCGTGTCGCCCTGGGCGTGCAGCGTGAAGGGCCGCACCGTCGACTCGTCGACCTCGAACTGCTCGAGCAGGTAGGCACGCGCGCGCGCTTGCTCCAGCAGGTGCGCCGAGGAGTAGTTGGTGAAGCCGATCTGCACCGTGTAGACGAGCGGGAAGGCCACGAAGAGCAGCATCCCGGCCACACCCGGAAACAGGTAGCGCCAGGCCAGCGACGTGGACGTGGTGTAGACGTGCAGCGCCAGCGCCCCGAAGACGAGCACGCCCACCGCCCACAGCGGCCGGCCGGCCAGGTGCAGCGAGTAGACCGTCCACAGCACCGCCAGCGCCGACACGCCGGCCACAGCCCAGCCCAGTGCCCCGGGCGGGCGCGCCGTGGCCGGTCTGGGCGTGAGCACGGCCGTGCTCATCGCGCGCGCATCCGCGCCGCGGCGGCGTCCAGCGCCTGTTGCGGCGCCTGGCGTCCCTGCGTGATCGCCTCCAGCGCGGCGTCCAGCGCCGGGAAGAAGCGGCCCGTCTCGGGGATGTTCGGGATGGGCTCGCCCGCACGCGCGTTGGCCATCGTCGCGGCGATGTGCGGATCGCCGGCGAGCTCGGCGTAGTAGGCCTTGTTGGCGGGCGTGCCCAGCGGCACGTCGGCCGAGATCGTCTTGAGGCCCGGCACGCGCAGCACGTGCTCCTCGAGGAACTCGCGCGCGATGTCCTTCTGGCGGCTCGGAGCCGTGACCATGCAACCCAGCACCCCGACGAAGGGGCGCGCGGGCCGGTTGCCGACGGCCGGCACGGCGGCGACCCCAAAGTCGATGCGCTTCTTGCGCACGTTGTCCCAGGCCCAGGGGCCCGAGATCATCATCGCGACCTTGCCGGCGGCGAACTGCGCCTCCATGTCGGAGTAGCGCGCAAAGCGCGGCACCACCCCCTCGCGCACCAGGCGCTCGAGCAGCTGCGCGCCGGCCAGCGCACCGGCGTTGTTCACGCCGATGCGCGTCGGGTCGTACTCGCCCTTGTCGTTGCGTCCGAAAACGAAGCCGCCGGGCCCCGCCAGGAGCGGCCAGGAGAAGAAGCTCATCGCGTGCGGCCACAGGATCGCGCGCACGCCCTGCGGGGCCAGGGTGCGGTCCAGCGCGATCACCTCCTCCCAGTTGGCAGGCGGCGTCTTCACCAGGGCCTTGTTGTAGATGAGCCCGATGGACTCGATGGCCAGCGGGTAGCCCCAGACCTGCCCACGCCAGGTGAAGGCCTGCCAGGCCGACTCCTCGATCTCCTGGCGCACGCGCGGGGTGGGCCGCACCGGCACGATGAGGCCGGACTTGGCCCACTCGCCCACGCGGTCGTGCGGCCAGCAGAAGATGTCCGGGCCCTTGCCCGCGCCGGCAGCGGCCTGGAACTTGTCGGGCGCGCCCTCGGGGTGCTGCACGACGACCTTCACGCCCGAGACACGCTCGAAGGCGTCGCCCACCTGCTGCAGCCCGTTGTAGCCCTTGTCGCCATTGATCCACACGAGCAGCCGCTGCGGGGCCTGGGCCGCCGCGGGCATGGCGGCCAGGCCGGCAGCCAGCACCGCCGCGGCCAGCACGGCCGGCGTGCGCGCGCGCCTGCGGGGGGTGTTCACGCGGCGTCGGCGCGCTCGGCGCTCACGTGGCGGCGCCAGGCCTGGCCGCTCGCATCGAAGACATAGCAGGCCTGCGGCGGCACGGCCAGGCTGAGCACCTCGCCGCTGCGCACGCGCACGCGCCCGTCGAGCTCGCAGCACAGGTCTTCGGCCGAGGCGGGGTGGCTGCAGTAGGCGTGCGTCGTGCCCCCCAGGGCCTCGACGAAGGTGACGCTGGCTGGCAGCACGTTGGCCGTGTCGCCGCCGCCCACGCTGCGCAGCGCCAGGTGCTCGGGCCGCACGCCCACGGTCAGCGCCTGGCCGGGCTGGCCGGCCGAGGCGTCGACCTCGCAGCGCAGCCGCGCCCCGCCTTCGAGCTCGACGGTGGCGTGCGTGGCATCGCCCTCGACGAGGCGCGCCTGGAGGAAGTTCATCTTCGGGCTGCCGATGAAGCCGGCCACGAAGAGGTTGCAGGGGTGCTCGTAGAGCTCCAGCGGCGTGCCCACCTGCTCGATGCGCCCGGCCGACAGCACGACGATGCGGTCGGCCAGCGTCATCGCCTCGACCTGGTCGTGCGTGACGTAGACCATGGTGGTGCGCAGCTGCTCATGCAGCCGCGCGAACTCCACGCGCATCTTCACGCGCAGCGCCGCGTCCAGGTTGGACAGCGGCTCGTCGAAGAGGAACACATCTGGCTTGCGCACGATCGCGCGGCCGATGGCCACGCGCTGGCGCTGGCCGCCGGAGAGGTCCTTGGGCTTGCGCTCGAGCAGGTGCTCGATGTGCAGGATCCGCGCCGCCTGGCGCACGGCCGTGTCGATCTCCGCCTTCGGCGCCTTGGCCAGCTGCAGCCCGAAGGCCATGTTGTCGTACAGGTTCATGTGCGGGTACAGCGCGTAGCTCTGGAACACCATCGCGATGCCGCGCTCGGCGGGGGGCACGTCGTTCACGACGCGCCCCCCGATCGCCAGCTCCCCCCCCGTGATGTCCTCCAGCCCGGCGATCGTGCGCAGCAGCGTGCTCTTGCCGCAACCGGACGGGCCGACGAAGACCATGAATTCGCCGTCGCGAATTTCCAGATCGATGTCGCGCAGCACATGCACGTCCCCGAAGGACTTGCACACTTTCACCAACCGGACGTCAGCCACTTGCGCATCCCATCTGCCCGCCACCTGCCCCGCTGCAGCCGCCCGCGCAGCAGCGGCAACCGCCTGCGCGAGCCCGCAACGGCACGAAGGCACGCCGCTTGCATGGATCCCGGCGCACGGGGCTCACCCCGGCCCGCCGGCACGATTGCGGCCGCCGCCGCAGCCCGCTCATGTAGAGAATATACATGGCCAGAGCCCGATCAGCAATCAAGAGCAGAGTCCTGAAATTGCCATTTTGTCGTTATAAATCATATATTTATAGACTCACTCGGGCAATCCCGATGTAGTGGAACTACACATCTCGCCCCAATGCCGCGATACTCCGACCCCTCCAAGAGCCGATCCCGGCACCGCCTGCCATGTCCGAGACCCTGAGCCCTCCTGCTGCCCCTGCGGCGGCGCCCGCCGGCCACGCCCACGCCACACCCGCCGACTCGGCCTTCGGGCACGCCTTCCGGCACGAGCTGGGCCAGCGCTCCGACCCCGGCGCCCCGGCTGCCGCATCGGCCGCCGTGTCGCGCGCGGCGCGCTGGCTGCTGGCCGAGCGCTGGGCCGCGGCGCAGGCGGCCGATGCCCGGCGCGGCGCCGAGCGCCGACGCGTGCACTACCTGTCGATGGAATTCCTGATGGGGCGGGCGCTTCACAACGCGCTGGCCGCCCTCGGCCTGGCGCACCGGCTGCCCGAGCTGGCCGGCGCGGACGCACCGGCGCTGGCCGAGCTCATCGCCCACGAACCCGATGCCGCGCTGGGCAACGGCGGTCTGGGGCGCCTGGCGGCCTGCTTCCTCGATGCGATGGCCACGCTGGAGGTACCGGCCTTCGGCTACGGGCTGCGCTACGAGCACGGCATGTTCCAGCAGGTGATCGACAACGGCCGGCAGGTCGAGCGGCCGGACGACTGGCTGCGCCACGGCAGCCCCTGGGAGCTCATCCGGCCGGAGCTGCGCTACGAGGTGGGCTTCGGCGGGCAGGTGGTGTGGGAGGAAGGCAGGCGCAGGTGGCAGCCCGCCGAGACCATCATCGCCCAGGCCTTCGATTTCATCGTGCCCGGCCACGGCACCGCGCACGTGTGCACGCTGCGGCAGTGGAACGGGCAAGCCTCGCGGCCCATCGACTTCGAGGCCTTCTGCCGCGGCGAGCACCTCGCCTCGGCCCAGCACCTGCACTCTGCCGAGGCGCTGAACTGGGTGCTGTACCCGGACGACAGCACGCCGGCCGGGCGCGAGCTGCGGCTGCGCCAGGAGTACTTCCTCGTCAGCGCCTCGGTGCAGGACATGCTCGCGCGCCACGTGCGCGAGTGCGGCGACGTGCGCAGCTTCGGCCAGCGCAACGCCGTGCACCTGAACGACACGCACCCGGCACTCGCCCCGGCGGAGCTGATGCGGCTGCTCATCGACGTGCACGCCCTGGAGTGGGATCAGGCCTGGGCCATCACGCAGCAGGCCACGAGCTACACCAACCACACGCTGATGCCCGAGGCGCTGGAGGCGTGGAGCCTGCCCCTGTTCGGCGGGATGCTGCCCCGGCACCTGGAGATCGTCTACGAGATCAACGCACGCTTCCTGGCCGAGGTGCGCGCGCGCTTTCCGGGCGACGAGGCGCGCGTGCAGCGCCTGTCGCTCATCGACGAGCACGGCGAGCGGCGCGTGCGCATGGCGGCACTCGCCGTGGTGGCCTCGCACAAGGTCAACGGCGTGTCGGCGCTGCACTCGCGGCTGATGGTGGAGACGCTCTTTGCCGATTTCGCGCAGATGTGGCCCGGGCGCTTCCTCAACATCACCAACGGCGTGACACCGCGGCGTTGGCTCATGCAGGCCAACCCGGAGCTCTCGGCCCTGCTGGACGCCCACATCGGCAGGGCCTGGCGGCGCGACCTGGGCGCGCTGGGTGCGCTGCGCGAGCCGGCTGCGACGGCTGCCCACCCGATCCGCGCCCAGTTCCTGGCGGCCAAGCTCGCGGCCAAGACGCGGCTGGCGGCGCTGATCGCGCGCGAGATCGGCCTGGTCGTCGACCCGGCCAGCCTCTTCGACGTGCAGATCAAGCGCATCCACGAGTACAAGCGCCAGCTGCTCAACGTGCTGCACGTGGTGGCGCGCTGGCAGGCCATCGTCGCCGACCCCGCGCGCGACTGGCAGCCGCGCACGGTCGTCTTCGCCGGCAAGGCGGCCTCGGCCTACTTCGCGGCCAAGCAGGTGATCCGCCTGATCCACGACGTGGCCCGCGTGGTCAACCACGACCCGCGCGTGGGCGGGCGGCTGAAGGTCGCCTTCCTGCCCAACTACGGCGTGAGCCTGGCCGAAGTGATCTTCCCGGCCGCCGATCTCTCCGAGCAGATCTCCACCGCCGGCACCGAGGCCTCGGGCACCGGCAACATGAAGTTCGCGCTCAACGGCGCGTGCACGATCGGCACCTGGGACGGCGCCAACATCGAGATGGCACAGGCCATCGGCCAGGAGCAGCTCTTCGTCTTCGGGCTGCGCACCGAGCAGGTGCAGGCGCTGCGCGCGCAGGGCTACCGGCCCGGGCGCTTCATCGACGCGAGCCCGGCGCTGCAGGCGGTGCTCGACGCGATCGCGGGCGGCATCTTCAGCCCCGAGGAGCCGCACCGTTACCACGACCTCGTGCGCACGCTGGCCGAGCGTGACCCGTACTTCCTGATGGCCGACTTCGACGACTACGTGGCCATGCAGCAGGAGGTGGACCGGGCCTACGCCGACCGTGACAGCTGGGCCGCGCGCGCGCTGCTGAACATCGCCGGCATGGGCCCCTTCAGCGTGGACCGTACGATCGGGGAATACCTCGAGCGGGTGTGGGCGCCGCCTGCGCCCTGAGGCGCGCGCGCGGATGCTCCCCGACACCGATCTCCACGACCTGCTGCAGGCCCGCCACCCCGACCCCTTCGCGGTGCTCGGGATGCACGCCGACGCGCGCGGCGAACTGTGGGTGCGTGCCCTGCTGCCCGGGGCGGCGGAGGTGGTGCTGCACGACACGAAGAGCGGCCGGCGCGTGGCCACGCTGCTCGAGCGCGAGGGCAGCGGCCTCTTCGAGGCCCGGCTGCCGCGAAGGCGCCAGCTCTTCGACTACCGGCTGCGCGTGCGCTGGCACGGCGCGGCCGCCGCCGACGGCACGCCCGGCCCCTGGCAGCTCCTGGGCGACGCCTACCGCTACGGCCCGCTGATCGGCGAAGCCGACCTGCACTTCCTGATGGAGGGCACGCACCTGCGACCCTGGCAGGTGCTGGGCGCGCACACCGTGACGCTGGGCCAGGGCGTGTACGCGATCGACGGCGTGCGCTTTGCCGTGTGGGCCCCCCATGCACGGCGCGTGAGCGTGGTGGGCGACTTCAACGCCTGGGACACCCGACGCCACCCGATGCGCCACCGCGGCGCCTCGGGCGTGTGGGAGCTCTTCGTGCCGCACGCGGCGGTGGGCGACCGCTACAAGTTCGCGCTGCTCGGTGCAGACGGCACGCTGCTGCCGCTCAAAGCCGACCCCTACGCACGCCAGGCCGAGCTGCGGCCGGGCACGGCCAGCATCGTGGCCGCGCCGCTGCCCGCAAGCAACGAGCCACGCCGGCTGCCGGCTGCACGCGCCGCGGCCAACGCGCGCCGCGCGCCGATGGCCATCTACGAGGTGCACGCGCCGTCATGGCGGCGCCACCCGGACGGGCGCTTCTGGAGCTGGGACGAGCTCGCGCGCGAGCTGCCCGGCTACGCCGCCGGGCTCGGCTTCACGCACGTGCAGCTGCTGCCCGTGAGCGAGCACCCCTTCGACGGCTCCTGGGGCTACCAGACCACCGGGATGTACGCGCCCAGCGCGCGCTTCGGCCCGCCCGAGGGCTTCAGGCGCTTCGTCGACGCCTGCCACGCGCACGGCGTGGGCGTGCTCGTGGACTGGGTGCCGGCCCACTTCCCCTCGGACGCGCACGCGCTGGCGCGCTTCGACGGCACGGCGCTCTACGAGTACGCCGACCCGCGCGAGGGCTTCCACCGCGACTGGAACACGCTCATCTACAACTTCGGCCGCCACGAGGTGCGCAACTTCCTCGTGGGCAGCGCCCTCTACTGGGTGGAGCACTTCGGCGTGGACGGGCTGCGCGTGGACGCTGTGGCCTCGATGCTGTACCGCGACTACTCGCGCGAGGCAGGCCAGTGGGTGCCCAACGTGCACGGGGGGCGCGAGAACCTGGAGGCCATCGCGCTGCTCAGGCGCCTCAACGAGGTGCTCGGTGCGCACTGCCCGGGCGCGATCACGGTGGCCGAGGAGTCCACCGCCTTTGCCGGGGTGTCGGCCCCCACATGGGCCGGGGGTCTGGGGTTTCACTACAAGTGGAACATGGGGTGGATGAACGACACCCTGCGCTACATGCACGAGGATCCCGTGCACCGGCGCTGGCACCACGCGCGCATGACCTTCGGCCTGGTGTACGCCTTCAGCGAGAACTTCGTGCTGCCGCTTTCGCACGACGAGGTGGTGCACGGCAAGGGAACGATCCTCGGGCGCATGCCGGGCGACGCGTGGCAGCGCCACGCCAACCTGCGCGCCTACTACGGCTTCATGTGGGGCCACCCGGGCAAGAAGCTGCTCTTCATGGGGCAGGAGTTCGCGCAGCCCACCGAGTGGAACCACGACGCCGAGCTGCCCTGGGCGCTGCTGGCGCAGGGCGCGCACGCCGGGGCGCAGCGCCTGGTGCGCGACCTCAACGGCCTGATGCGCGCGCACCCGGCGCTGCACGCGCTGGACTGCGAGGCCGCCGGCTTCGAGTGGCTCGTCGTGGACGACGCGGACCACTCGGTGCTGGCCTGGCTGCGCCGCGACGACGCGGGCGGCTGCGTGCTCGTGGCGTGCAACTTCACGCCCGTGCCGCGGCACGGCTTTCGCATCGGCGTGCCGGCACCCGGCACCTGGCGGGAAGCCCTGAACACCGACTCCTCGCACTACGGTGGCAGCAACGTGGGCAACGGGCCGCACCCGATCCCGGTGCACGAGGAGCCCGCCCACGGCCGCCCGCACTCGATCACGCTCACGCTCCCTCCCCTGGCCACCCTCTTTCTCATCGCCTGAACGGTCGACCCCCATGAACCTGCACACACGCGCCAGCGGCGTCCTGCTGCACGTCACCTCGCTGCCCGGCCCGCACGGCATCGGCGACTTCGGGCCCGATGCCTACCGTTTTGCCGACTGGCTGCACGGCTGCGGCCAGACGCTGTGGCAGTGGCTGCCCACCACGCCCATCGGCCCGGGCGACTCGCCCTACCAGAGCGTGAGCGCCTTTGCCGGCAGCCCGCTGATGGTGGCGCTGGAGCCGCTGGTGGCGCGCGGCTGGCTCGCGCCGCCCGAGCTGCCCGCAGGCGGCTTCGAGGCGCAGCGCACCGACTTCGCGCGCGTGGTGCCGTGGCGCCTGGCGCAGCTGCGTGCCGCCGCCGCAGGCTTCTTCGCCCATGCGTCCACCACCGAGCGCGATGCCTTCGAAGCCTGGTGCGAGCAGGAAGCATCGTGGCTCGACGACTACAGCCTCTTCATGGCCCTGGAAGCCGCGCATGCCGGCCTGCCGTGGTGGACGTGGCCAGCGGCGCTGGCCGGCCGCGACCCCGGGGCGCTGGCCAGCGCGCGCACCGTGCACGCCGCCGAGATCGACTTCTGGCGCTTCGTGCAGTGGTGCTTTGACACCCAGTGCGCCGAGCTGCGCGCCTACTGCCACGCACGCGGCATCTCCATCGTGGGGGACCTGCCGATCTTCATCGCCCACCACAGCGCCGATTGCTGGGCGAGGCCGGACCTGTACCTGCTCGACGCACACCACCAGCCCACGGTGGTGGCCGGCGTGCCGCCCGACGACCTCGGGCCGATGGGCCAGCGCTGGGGCAACCCGCTGTACCGCTGGGACCGCATGGCCGACGAGGACTTCGCCTGGTGGACAGCGCGCGTGAAGCGCGCGCTGCAGCAGGCCGACGTGTTTCGCATCGACCACTTCCGCGGCTTTGCCGGTTACTGGGAGATCCCGGCCTCGAGCCCGGACGCCAAGACCGGGCGCTGGCTCAAGGGCCCGGGCCAGGCCCTCTTCGACGCCATCACGCGGGCGCTGGGCGAGCTGCCCATCATCGCCGAGGACCTGGGCTTCATCACGCCGGACGTGCACGCGCTGCGCGAGGCCTGCGCCTTCCCCGGCATGAAGATCCTGCAGTTCGCCTTCGGCGGCGACGGCGAGCACGAGTTCCTGCCCCACACCTACCCGCGCCACGTCGTCGTCTACACCGGCACGCACGACAACGACACCGCGCGCGGCTGGTGGGAGCAGGCGAGCGCGCGCGAGCGCCACTACGCCGGCACGTACCTGGCCTGCGGCGGGCACGACGTGCACTGGGCCATGATCCGGGCGGCCTTGAACTCGGTGGCCAACCTCGCGATCTTTCCCCTGCAGGACGTGCTGGGCCTGGGCAGCGAGCACCGCATGAACACGCCCGGGACGCTGGGCGGCAGCAACTGGGCCTGGCGCTTCACGTGGGAGATGGTGGGCGGCGAGCCCGGCCGCGTGCTCGGGATGCTCACGGCCGCCAGCGGCCGCGGCAGCTTCGCGCTGCTGGGCGTGGGCGTGCCGCCCCAGGCGAAGGTGCCGGTCGATTATTGAAACAGCCGCGCCTGCAAGGTGCCGCAGGGCACGGTCGTCGGGTACATTGGGTCGGGTTTGTACGGAGGTTCCCCCTGCACGATTGCCCCGCCCGATGAGCACCCCGCCGCTGGCCGACGCCGAACACCTCGCGCGGGAACTGCACACGCACCAGGTCGAACTGGAACAGCAGAACGAGGAGTTGCTGCGTGCGCAACTGGAGCTTGCCGCCGCGCGCGACCGCTACCAGGATCTCTTCGAGGTGGCGCCGGTGGGCTACCTCTCGCTGGACGAGGCCGGGCGCATCGCCGAACTCAACCTGACCGGTGCCACGCTGCTGGGCCAGCCGCGCCAGCAGCTGCTCGGGCGCACATTCGCCACCGTGCTGCATCGAAGCGAGCGCAGGCGCTGGCGCAACCACCTGGCGAACCTGGACGGCTCCGGGGGGCGCGGGCGCATCGAGATGACGCTGGACGGCGACGACATGGCCCCGCGCCACGTGCAGGCCGACACGCTTCGCGTGCTCGAGCCCGGCGCAGACGCAGCGCTGCGCCTGACGCTCACCGACATCACCGAGCGGCGCGCGGCCGAGACCGACCGCCGTATCGCCGCGCACCTCGTGGAGGCCCGCGAAGGCGAGCGCCAGCGCGTGGCGCGCGCGCTCCACGAGGACCTCGGGCAGCGGCTGAGCGTGCTCAAGATGACGCTGAGCGTCCTGGGGCGCAGCACGCCAGCTGCCACTGGCAACGGCGATGCGCGCGCCACCCCCGGGCCGACCGACGAGGTGCTGCACGGCCTGGACGAGGCCATCGCCGTGGTGCGGCAGATGGTCAACGAACTGCACCCGTCGATCCTGGACGACCTGGGCCTGAACGCGGCGATGCAGTGGCTGGCCGACGAGGCCGCCACGCGGCTGGGGCTGCAGGTGCGGCTGCACGCCGCCGCCGGCGACCCGCGCCTGGAGCGGCGCAGCGCCGTGGGCGTGTACCGCCTCATGGAAACCCTGCTCACCGATGTGTCGCGCGACGAGCCCGGCGCCCACGTGGACATCGAGCTGCAGGAGTGCGGGGAGCAGCTGCACCTGTGGCTCACGGCTCGCCCGGGCGGATGGCCGGCGCAGCCCGATGCGGTGCGCCGCCCGATTGCCAGACGAGCCGACACCAGCCCGACGTCGGCCCTGGTGCACGCGCACACCGGCCTGCTGGCCGAGCTGCGCACGCTGGGCGGCCGGCTGATCGAGGCGCGCGCCGATGCCGACGCCTACCGCGTGCACGCCGTGCTGCCGCGCACCGCGGCGGTGAACGGGCGCAGCCGCGCCACGGGCGCCTCGCGATGAACACGGGCCTGGCCGCGGCCCGCACGCCCTGCCCCGGACTGCGGCTGCTGCTGGTGGACGACCACGCGCTCGTGCGCGAAGGCCTGCGACGGGTCCTCGACCCGGGAGCGCGCGGCTGGTCGGTGCAGGAGGCCGGCAGCGGCGAGGAGGCCCTGGAGCAGCTGGGCGATCACGCCTTCGACATGGTCATCACCGACCTGAGCATGCCCGGCATGGGCGGCCTGGCGCTGATCCGCCACCTGCACACCCACCACGCGCAGGTGCCGGTGCTCGTGCTGAGCATGCACGGCGAGTCGCCCTACCCGCTGCACAGCTTCCAGGCCGGGGCGCGCGGCTATGTATCCAAGGACCGTTCCGCCGAGGAGCTCGTGACGGCGGTGGAGAAGGTGGCCGGCGGCGGCATCTACCTGAGCGCGGCCATGGCCGAGAGCCTCGTGCGGCAGGTTCACGGGCCCGCCACCGCAGCAGCCGACACCGATGCGACGCTCAGCGGGCGCGAGCGCGAGATCATGCGCAGGCTCGTGCGCGGGGAGCGTCCGACCGAGATCGCCGACGCGATGCAGCTGTCGGTGAAGACCGTGAGCACGCACAAGACAAGGCTGCTGTCCAAGCTCGGCCTGCCCTCGCTGGCGGCCCTGATCCGCTACGCCCTCGACAATAGGGATTGAGGACGCCTGGCCAGCCGGGGCGCAGCCAGGGCGCCCTCTGCACCGAAGGACTGCCCACCTTGACCGACGAAAACGCCCCTGCCAGCTTTCCGGTCGTGGCCCTGGGCGCCTCGGCCGGCGGCCTGGAAGCCTTCGAGCGCTTCTTCGCGGCCCTGCCGACCGATACGGGCATGGCCTTCGTCGTGCTCCAGCACCTGGACCCGCACCACCCGAGCCTGCTGCCCGAGATCCTGCAGCGCAGCACGGCGATGCCGGTGGTGCAGGCCACCGACCAGATGCCGCTGGCGCCGGATCGTGTCCATGTGGCCCCGCCCAACCACATCCTGGGCCTGCTGCACGGCCTGCTGCAGCTGCAGCCCCTGCCCACCGGCCCTGGTCCCCACCTGCCCATCGACGCCTTCTTCCGCGCACTGGCGCTGGACCAGGGCGAGCGGGCCGTGGCGATCGTGCTCTCGGGCACGGGCAGCGACGGCACGCTCGGCCTGCGCGCCGTGGCCGATGCGGGAGGCCGCTGCCTGGTGCAGGACCCCTCCAGCGCCGGCTACGACGGTATGCCGCGCAGCGCCATAGGCAGTGGCGTGCCCGCGCAGGTGCTGGGCGTGGCGGACATGCCCGCCGCGCTGCTGGAGCGCCCGGCCGAGCCGGGGCCGGCCCGCGCAGGCTCAGCCGCCGCCGAGGCGGACGAGGCTGCGCCGCTGCTGGTGGGCGTGCCTTCGGGGCTGCAGCGCATCCTCACGCAGTTGCGCACGCTCACCGGCCACGACTTTTCCGGCTACAAGCGCAGCACCATCGCGCGGCGCGTGGCACGGCGCATGGCGGCCGTCGGCGTGGCCGACCCCGTGGCCTACGCCGCCCGGGTGAGGGAGCAGCCCACCGAAGCCCAGGCCCTCTTCCATGAATTGCTCATCAACGTGACGCGCTTCTTTCGCGACCCGCAGGCCTTCGAGGCGCTGAAGGCGGACGTACTGCCCGCGCTGCTCGGCGCCCTCGGCGAGGAGCGGGTGGTGCGGGTGTGGGTACCGGGCTGCGCCACCGGAGAGGAGGCCTACTCCATCGCGATGCTGCTGCGCGAGGCCATGGACGAGGGTGTGCCCGCCTTTCGCGCGCAGATCTACGCCACCGACCTGGACGAGGAGGCGATCGCCATGGCGCGCGCCGGCCGCTACCCGAAGGCGATCGCCTCGGACGTGTCGCCCCAGCGGCTGGCACGCTTCTTCTCCGACGACGAGGCCGGCTGGCGCGTGAAGACGGAGGTGCGCGAGATGGTGGTCTTCGCCGTGCAGAGCGTCATCAAGGATCCCCCCTTCACACGGCTGGACCTGGTGAGCTGCCGCAACCTGATGATCTACCTGGAGCCGGCGCTGCAGGACCGGCTCGTGCGCACCTTCCACTACGCGCTCAAGCCGGGCGGCGTGCTCATGCTCTCGCCCTCCGAGGGCGTGGGCGAACACCCGCAGCTCTTCGAGCCTGTGGACCGCAAATGGAAGTTCTACCACGCACGCCCAAGCGTGCCGGCAGCGCGCACCCTGTTCGCCGACGGGGTGTCGTGGTCGCCCGAGGGACCTCGGGGCCCGGCGCCCGAGGCGCCGCGCAGGCCGCGCGAGGTGCAGCTGGCGGAGTTCGCCCGGCGCTCCCTGCTGCAGGCCTTCGCGCCCGCGGCCGTGGTCACGGACCGCCAGGGCCGGGTGCTGTACGTGCACGGCGAGACGGGGGCCTACCTGCGCCCGGCCCCCGGGCTGCCCAGTCACGACGTGGTCGACATGGCCGTGCAGGGGCTGCAAGGCGCTCTGCGCGAAGCGCTGGAGGAGGTGGTGCACGGCGAGCACGCACTGGCCATGCGCACCGAGACCCTGCTGCAGGCCGACGGCACACAGGCGACGGTCAACCTGTCTGTGCGACAACTGCCCTCGCTGGACAGCGAAGCGGCCCCGCTGCTCGTGAGCTTCCAGCCCGTGGAGCTGCAGCGCCCCAGCCGCCCGCGCCGGGGGCAGGCCGCCAGTGCCGAGGCGCAGCGGCTGCAGGAGGCCGAGCGCGAGCTCGCTGCGGCCAGGCAGAGCGTGGGGGCGATCCGCGAGGAGCACCAGGCTGCCATCGGCGACCTCCAGTCGGCCAACGAGGAGCTTCAGTCGGCCAACGAGGAGCTGCAGTCCACCAACGAGGAGCTCGAGACCTCGCGTGAGGAGCTGCAGTCGCTCAACGAGGAGCTGGCCACGGTGAACGCCGAGCTGCAGAACAAGCTCGAGCAGATGTCGGACATGCAGGACGACATGAAGAACCTGATGGACAGCATCCGCCTGGGCATCGTCTTCCTGGACCCGCATCTGCGCATCCGCCGCTTCACCCGCGACGCCGCGCTCATCTACCGGCTGCAGGGCGCGGACATCGGCCGCGGGCTGGCCGACATCCGCACCGAGCTGCAGGGCCAGGACGACCTGCTGGGCGAGGCGCAGCGCGTGCTCGACTCGCTCGTGCCGGTGGAGCGCGAGGTCACCACCGCCGCGGGCCAGCGCTACGTCGCGCGCATCCAGCCCTACCGCACGGTGGACAACGTGATCGACGGCGTGGTGCTGACCTTTTCCGACGTCACCGAGCGCGAGCGCGCACGCGAGGCCGCCGCGCGCGGGGCGCGCGTGCTGGCGCAGTCGATCGTGGAGGTGGTGCCCACGCCGCTGATGGTGCTGGATGCGCAGATGAACCTGGTGACAGCCAACCAGGCGTGCTTCACCACCTTCGGTGGCAGCCTGCAGGAAGCCACCGGGCGCAGCCTCTTCGAGCTCGGCGGCGGGGCCTGGGACACGCCCGCCGTGCGCGAGGCGCTGCAGGAGGCGGCCGCGGCCCACACGCCGCTGACCGCCTGGCCGGCGACACTGCCGGGCACCGCGTCACAGGAGCCCCGGCGGATCTGGCTGAGCGTGCGACGCATGCGTGCGTCCGAGGTCGGTGCCGATCTCGTGCTGCTGGTGGCCGATCCCGTGGAGCCGGCGCGGCCGGCGGGCCCGGCCTGAGCCGTGCGCGGCGTGCGCGGGCCTAAGATGCCCGGCACCCGCAAGACGCGCACGCCATGAAGAACCCCCTGCCCGAGGCCTTCTACACCGCCACCAGCCCGCAGTCCTGGCAGCCCAGCACCGCCGTCATCGGCCCGTGGTCGCAGGACTTCCAGCATGGCGGCCCGCCGATTGCGCTGCTGGCGCGGGCGCTGCGCCTGCACCCCGGGCCCGAGGCGCTGCGCATCGCGCGGCTGACGGTGGAGTTCCTCGGGCCGGTGCCGGTGGCACCGTGCGAGATCGAGGTGCGCGTGCTGCGCCCGGGCAAGCGCATCGAGCTGCTGCAGGCGCAGATGACCGTCGCCGGGCGCGTGGCCCTGCTGGCACACGCCTGGCGCCTGGAGCGGCTGCCGGGCAGCTCGCCGCCCGTGGCCGACCCCTACGTGCCACCGGCGCTGCCCGAGCAGGAAAGCACCGAGTTCTTCCCCGGCGTGGAGACCTTCCCCTACGGCGAGGCGCTCGAGTGGCGCTTCGTGCAAGGGGGCTTTCGCGCAGCCGGCCCCGCGCTCGTGTGGGGCCGCCCGCGTATCCCGCTGGTGGCGGGCGAGCCGATGCACGGCCTGGAGGGGCTGCTCACGCTGCTGGACTCGGCCAACGGCGTGAGCGCCGCGCACGACATCCGCACCCACACCTTCGTGCCGGTGGACCTCACGCTGAACCTGCACCGCGAACCGGTGGGGCCATGGTTCGGCATGGATGCGCACACGATGGCCGACGAGGGCGGCATCGGCACCGTCACCACCGCCGTCTTCGACGGCCAGGGGCCGGTGGGGCGCAGCCTGCACACGCTCTTCGTGCGGCCGCGCTGAGCGCTCGGCGCGGGGCAGGTTGCACAGGCGGCGTTGCGCAGGCGCACCGCGCCGCCAGGCCGGGCCGCTTAGCGTGCCGGTCATGCACACCCGACGTGAATTCACCGAACGGCTGACCTCGCTCGCCGCAGCGGTGCTGGCCGCCGCGCTCCTGTCCACGCTCACCACGCCCTCGGCGCGCGCGGCCACCGCCGAGGAACTGCGCCAGGAGGCGCAGGCGGCACTGGCCGCGTTGCACCGGCGCAACCCGACGGCGCTGGCCATCTCGCGCCAGGCGCGCGCCACACTCGTGTTCCCGAAGATCGTCAAGGCCGGGCTGGTGTTCGGCGGCAGCTACGGCGAAGGCGTGCTCTTCAGGAACGGAGCCGTGGCAGGCACCTACAACTCGGTGTCGGCCTCCTGGGGCTGGCAGGCCGGCGCGCAGACCTACGCCTACGTGCTCTACCTGATGAACGACGCGGCGCTGAAGTACCTGGAGGAATCGAAGGGCTGGGAGTTCGGCGTCGGGCCCACGGTGGTCGTCGTCAACGAGGGGGTGGCGCGCAACCTCTCGACCTCCACGCTGCGTGACGACGCCTACGCCTTCGTCACCGACCAGCAGGGGCTGATGGCCGGGGTGAGCCTGGAGGGCACGAAGGTGACGCGGGTCAAGCGGTAGCGGCGGGCCGCAGCGTCGCGACATAGGCCGCCAGCCTCGCACGCAGCCCCGGCTCGGCCGCCGAGCGCACGAGCGCGGCCAGGTCGGCGGCAAGTGCGGCCTCCTCGCCCGCTCGCGTGGCGGCGCGGATGGCTGCAGCCGTGGCCAGGCCGACCACGGGTTCGGGCAGCACCGGCTCC
This sequence comes from Rubrivivax sp., assembly GCA_040400855.1. GTDB lineage: Bacteria > Pseudomonadota > Gammaproteobacteria > Burkholderiales > Burkholderiaceae_C > Rubrivivax. The sequence continues at coordinate 18,578 of JBBAPJ010000007.1, read as the reverse complement.
TCGTTCGCATCGGCCAGGCCGCACTGCAGCGCCTGCTGCGCGTCGAGCTCGCCGCCCTCGGTGACGAGACGGCGCGCACGGACCTCGCCGATACGTGCGGCCAGTCGCCGCGTGCCCAGCACGAGGCCAAAGCGTGCGCCGGGAAAGCGCAGCGTCGTGCCCGGCAGCGCCACCCGCACCTCGCAGGCCGCGAAGAGGTCGGCACCGGCACCCCAGGTGCGGCCCTGCGCCACGGCCACCGTGCGCTTGGGCGCGCTCCAGACGGTGGCCAGCAGCGTCTCGATGCGCACGAGCCGGTGCAGCCACTGCGCGTCGGTGGAGCTCTCCAGGTCCGACAGGTCCAGCCCCGTGCAGAAGTGCCGGCCCTGGCCGCGCAGCACGAGCGTGTGCACGCTGTCGTCGGCCAGCGCCGCGCGAACCTGTGCGAGCAGTGCCTCCACCAGCGCCTCGCCCAGCGCGTTGCCGCGCTCGGGCCGCGCGAGCTCGAGCGTGACGGTGCCGCCCTCGCGGCAGCTGTTCACCGCCATCAGGCCAGCCCCTGGCGCACGGCGGCCGAGCGGTCCCAGAGGTTGGGCAGCAGCGGCGCGTCGTAGCCGGAGACGAAGTCGACGATGGCGCCGGCCTCGTCGAGGCGGTGGCGCCGCACCGCGCCGATGTTGGCGCCGTAGACGTGGATGCTGACGGTGGTGCCGTCCTCGCGCGCGCTGCCCACGCGGTGCCAGTCGCCGACGGTGGGCGAGACGGCCTCGATGTCGCCGGCTCGCATCAGGTGCACGCGGCCGGTGGCCTGCGGGGACGGTGCGGGGGCGCTGTATTCCTCGCAGCGCTCGGCGCCGCGCAGCACGCCCACCAGGCCCCACACGGTGTGGTCGTGCACGGGCGTGCGCTGCCCCGGGCCCCAGACGAAGCTCACGACGCTGAAGCGCTCCAGCGCATCGCAGTGCAGCAGGTACTGCGCGTAGCGGTCGCTGCGCGGCTGCGCGCAGGCCTCGGGCAGCCAGGCGTCGTCGGCGACCAGCCGGGCCAGGGCCTGGCGGCCCTCGGCCAGCAGCGTGGGTTCGTCACCGGTGCGCGAAACGAGGTGCGTCATCGTCACGACGAACTCGCGCAAGGGGGCGATGGGGTCGGGGTGTGCGGCGCTCATCGTGTGGGCTCCTGGGGGGTGGGCGCAGGGCCGGGATTCGCCACGCGCCCACGCAACTGCGCCCCGTGCTCGTCCAAGGCCGGCGGACGCGTATCCACCTGCGGCGCGCGGCCGTCGATGCGCACCGGGCAGCCCACGGTGCGCGTGGCGTGGCCACCGGGCAACTGCTGTTCGCGCACGAGCCCGAGGTGCTGCGCCTGCGGGTCGGCCAGCGCCGCGCCGTAGCCGTTGATGGGCGCGCAGGGCACGCCGGCTGCGGCAAAGGCTGCCAGCCAGTGCGCCACCGGCTCGCGCCCGAAGCGCGGCGCCAGGCGTTCGGCCAGCTCAGCCTGGTGGCGCGCGCGCAGCGTCGGGTTGGCAAAGTTCGCTTCCTGCGCGAGCTGCGGCTCGCCCACCACCTCGCACACCGACACCCAGAGCTTCTGGTTGCCCGCAGCGATGGCAAACCAGCCGTCGGCCGCGGCATAGGCCTGGTACGGGGCGTTGCGCGGGTGCGCCGAGCCGAGCTTGCGCGGGTCGCGCCCGGTGCCGAAGTACTCGCTCGTCTGCAGCGCGGAGATGCCCAGTGTCGCCGCGAACATCGGCACGTCGATGTGCCCGCCCGCGCCGCCGGCGCGCACGCGCGCGATCAGCGCGGCAATCGAGTAGGCCGCATACAGCCCGCTGGCGAAGTCGGCCAGCGGCACGCCGGCCTTCACCGGCGCGCCATCGGCCTCGCCCGTGACGCTCATGACGCCGGCTGCCGCCTGGATCGTGAGGTCGAAGCCGCCTTCGGCGCCGCGTGGCCCGTCCTGGCCGTAGGCCGAGATCGAGCAGTAGACGAGCTGCGGCCGGCGCGACGCGAACCAGTCCCAGCCCAGGCCCAGGCGCTTCATGGCGCCGGGGCGGCTGTTCTCGAGCACGACGTCGGCCTGCAGCGCCAGCGAGCGGGCCACCTCCAGGTCGGCCGGGTCCTTGAGGTCCAGCGCGATGGAGCGCTTGCCACGATTCAGGCTCGCGAAATTCTCGCTGTAGCCCGCGCTCAGCGGCGGCCAGGTGCGCATCGCGTCGCCCTCGGGCGGCTCGACCTTGAGCACCTCGGCACCGAAGTCCGCCAGCAGCATCCCGCAAAACGGGCCCGAGGCGATCTGGCAGAACTCCACCACGCGCACGCCTGCGAGCGGGCGGGCGGGGTCGGCGGCAGCGGGGGACATCGACATTCGCCTATTCTTGCAGGCGCAAGGAGACAACCAACAGGAGACGACAAGATGTACGTGCCCCCGCACTTCAAGCAGGAGCGCCCCGACGCCCTGCACCGGATCATCCGCGAGCACCCGCTGGGGGCGGTCATCACGCATGGCCCCGAGGGGCTCGATGCCGACCACGTGCCCTTCGAGTTCGACGCCGAAGCGGGCCCCGCCGGCACGCTCTCGGCCCACGTGGCGCGCGCCAACACGCTGTGGCAGCGCTGCCCGAGCGGCACCGAGGTGATGGTGATGTTCCGCGGTGCACAGGCCTACGTGTCGCCCAACTGGTACCCGAGCAAGCACGAGACGCACCGCCAGGTGCCGACCTGGAACTACGAGGTCGTGCACGCCTACGGCGTCGTCACCGTGCACGACAGCGACCGCTGGGTACGCGCCCTCGTGGCACGCCTGACGCGCCACCACGAGGCGAGCGAACCACGGCCGTGGAAGATGGGCGAGTCCCCACCCGACTACATCGACATGATGCTGCGCAACATCGTGGGCATCGAGATCGTGCTCACGCGCCTGGTGGGCAAGTCCAAGCTCAGCCAGAACCGCGAGTCGCGCGACCGCCTGAACGCCGCCGAGACGCTGGCCGGCCACGGGCACGACGAGCTTGCGCGCGCGATGCGCGAGGCGGGCGGCTGAGCGCACACTGTCACGCGCCTCTCCTATGATGGCCGTGATGACCTCTGCCCACGACAACCTTCACGCGCGCCTGCAGGCGCTCTCGCCCGAACGCCTGGCCGGCATGCGCCGCGGCGTGGAAAAGGAGAGCCTGCGCGCCAACGCCGACGGCATGCTCGCGCTCACGCCGCACCCGGCTACGCTCGGCTCGGCGCTCACGCACCCGTGCATCACGACCGACTTCAGCGAGTCGCAGCTCGAGCTCATCACGGCCGCGCACGCGGCGCCGGGCGACTGCGCGCGCGAGCTGCTGGAGATCCACCAGTTCGTCGCGCGCCAGATCGGCGAGGAGCGCATGTGGGTGTCGAGCATGCCCTGCGTGCTGCCCACCGACGAGACGATCCCGCTCGGGCGCTATGGCACCTCCAACGTCGGGCGCGCCAAGAGCGTGTACCGCATGGGCCTGGGGCACCGCTACGGCCGGCGCATGCAGACGATCTCGGGCATCCACTACAACTGGTCGCTGCCGGGCCTGGGCAACGAGGAGTACTTCGCGCTCATCCGCAACTTCCGGCGCCACGGCTTCCTGCTGCTCTTCCTCTTCGGCGCCTCGCCCGCGGTGTGCGCGAGCTTCGTGCAGGGTCGCGCGCACGCGCTCGAGCCCCTGGGCCCGGACACCTTCCACCTGCCGCACGCCACCTCGCTGCGCATGGGGCGCCTGGGCTACCAGAGCGACGCCCAGGCGGCGCTGAACGTGAGCTACAACTGCCTGGAGGGCTACGCCGCCTCGCTGCACGGCGCGCTCACCACGCCGCACCCGCCCTATGAGGCCATCGGCGTGCGCAACCCGGGCGGCGAATACAACCAGCTCGCCACCAGCCTGCTGCAGATCGAAAACGAGTTCTACGGGATCATCCGCCCCAAGCGCACGATCCGCATGGGCGAGCGCCCGCTGCACGCGCTGCGTGAGCGCGGCGTGGAGTACGTGGAGGTGCGTTGCATGGACCTCGACCCCTTCGAGGTCGCCGGCATCGCCGAGCCCACGATGCGCTTCCTGGACGTCTTCCTGCTGCACTGCCTGCTGGCCGACAGCCCGCCGGACACGCCCCAGGAGACCGTGGCGATGGCACGCAACCAGCACCGCACGGCCTCGGCCGGGCGCGACCCGCAGCTCAGGCTCGAGCGCGGCGCCGAGACGGTGGCCCTGACCGAATGGGGCGCGCAGGTGCTCGACGAGTGCGCGCCGATCGCACAGGTGCTCGACGCCTTGCAGCACACCGACGTGCATGCGCAGGCGCTGGCGCTGGCTCGTGCGCGCCTGGCCGACCCGTCCCTCACGCCGTCTGCGCGCGTGCTCGCCGCAATCACGGCCGAGCATGGCGGGTGCTTTCGCGACTTCGGCCGCAGCCGCTCGCAGGCCGCGCGCGAGGCGCTGCTGGCGCAGTCCGTGGACACCTCCGTCACGCAGCGCCTGCAGCGCGCGGCGCAGGAATCGGTGGCCGAGCAGAAGCGGCGCGAGGCGGCCGACACGCTGCCGTTCGAGGAGTACCGCGTCCAGTACCTGGATCCGCAGCGCTTGATGGCCTGAGGGCCTCGGGGCCCTACTCGAGCGCGAACACCGCCACGCTGCGCGCGGGCAGCACCAGCGGTGCGTCGCGGGCGCAGGCCCCGCCCGCCCACCCCGGCAGGAGGGGCCGCAACGTGCCGGGTCGCCCGGCCAGCTCGAGCCGGGCGGGCGTGGCGCGCGCGTTGAGCGCCACCACCGTGCACTCCGAGCCGAGGCTGCGCGCGAAGGCCCAGGCCGCGCCCTCGCGCGCGAGCACGCGGTAGTCGCCGCGCAGCAGCGAGGCGCGCGTGCGCCGCAGCGTGACGAGCGTGCGGTAGAAGGCCAGCAGCGAGTCCGGGGCGTCGCGCTGCGTCGCCACGTTGTGCGTGGCCGCGTTCGGGGAGGGCGGCCGGAAGGGCCGGCCCGTGGTGAAGCCGGTGGTGTGCGGGCACTCGCTCCAGCTCATGGGCGTGCGCAGCGCCAGGTCGCCTGGCAGCGTGCGGTGGCCGGCCATGCCGATTTCTTCCCCGTAGTAGAGGAAGGGCGTGCCCGGCAGCAGCAGGTTGGCCGCGGCAGCCAGGCGCATCGCCGCGCCCTGGCCGCGCAGCTGGTCGGCCACGCGTGCGCCGGCGAAGCTGTCGTGGTTGGCCAGCAGGGTGCTCGTGGCGTGCGGGGCGCGTTCGAAGTAGCGCGCCACCCGCGCCGTCGCACCGGCTGCGGCCGCGCCACCGCGTGCCATCGTCAACAGGTCTCGGTTGAGGTCGAAGGCAAACGCGCTGCCACCCATGCGGGTGAAGCCTGCCGGGTCGCCCGGCACCTCGCACACCATGAAGCGCTGCGCGTAGGCGTCCAGCAGCGTGCGGATGCCGGCCATGATGGGATAGTTCTGTGGCTGGCAGTCCCAGTGGTCGGGGCCGTTTTCCACGAGGTGGCCCACGGCATCGAAGCGAAAGCCGTCCACGCCGCGGTTGAGCCAGAAGCGCAGGTTGTCGTGGTGCCAGGCCACGACATCCGGGTTGAGCCAGTTGAAGTCGGGCATGTGGCGCGAGAACGCCGCGAAGTACGAGCCCGCGCCGTCGCGCCGCCAGGGGTCGTTGTCGTAGATGCGCCAGCCCGCAGGGTGCGCGTCGCGCCAGACGTACCAGTCGCGCGTGGGGCTGCCCGGGCCGCTGCGCGAGAGCTCGAACAGCGGATGCGCGGCGGCGCTGTGGTTGATCACGTAGTCCAGGATCACGCCGATGCCGCGCGCGTGCGCCTGGCGCAGCAGCTCGTCGAAATCGTCCATCGTCCCGTAGTCCGGGTGGATGGCACGGTAGTCGGTGACGGCGTAGCCGTGGTCGCCGTCCTGGCTCGGGTGGATCGGCATGAGCCAGATGCCGCTGACGCCCAGCTCCTGCAGGTAGGGCAGACCCTGGATGACGCCACGCAGGTCGCCGATGCCGTCGCCGTTGCCATCGCGCCAGGCGCGCACGAAGAGCTGCATGAAGGCGCCACGGTGCCAGTGGGCGGGCAGTGTGCTGCCCGGGTCGTCCACCGGCACGCGGGTGATCATCGGCCGGCGGCCACCGCGCCGCCCGCGCGCACCCGGAAGACCCGCACCGACTGCGGCGCCATCTCCAGGGCCAGCGTGCCCTGGGCGTCGGCGCGCGGCGTGGCAGGCCCGCTCGGTGCGTCCGCGCGGGGATAGGCCGGCTCGAGCCGGGCGCCCGGCGGCAGGTCACGCACCCAGGCCGTGGCGGGCTCGGTGCCGTAGTGGATGAGCACGAGGGTGCGCTCGGCGCCCAGCGCGCGCTGGAAGCCCAGCACCAGGCCGTCGGCAAAGCCGTGCTCGAAGCGCCCGCGCGCGATCGAGGGGTAGGTGTTGCGCAGCCCGATCATCGCCTTGTAGAAGGCAAGTATCGACTGCGGATCGGCCAGCTGGCTCTGGACGTTGTAGCCGGCCACGTTCGGCGCGATGGGCCGAAAGGGCGCACCGGTGGTGAAGCCCGCGCGTGCGGGGTCGCCCGTCCAGCTCATCGGCGAGCGCAGCGGCAGGTCGCCCTCCAGGTGGTTCACGCCACCCATGCCGATCTCTTCACCGTAGTAGACGTAGGGCGTGCCGGGCTGCAGGAGGTAGCCGGCAGCGGCCACCTTGTAGGCTGCCACGTTTCCACCCACCTGGTCCCACAGCCGCGCACCCGCAAAGCGGTCGTGGTTGGAGACGAAGGTGGCCATGGTGGGCGAGGCGCGCTTCCAGTACTCGGCCAGCGCGGCCACCGAGCGCGGGTCGCCGCGCGCGGCCTGCACGTAGTGGTGCACGAAGCCGAAGGCAAAGGCCCCGCCGCACACCGACGGGTCGCCGTAGGCCTGCGGCTCGGCGGTGGCCTCGCACACGACGGCACGCCCCGGGTAGGCGCGGATCGCGTCCTGCAGCCGCTTGCTCAGGCGCCGGCTCTCGGGCTGGTCGTTCCAGTCCTTGGCGGAGTTCTCGATCATGTGCGGCACGGCGTCGAGCCGGTAGCCCGCCAGCCCCCGGTCGAGCCAGAAGCGCAGGCTGCTCAGGTGGTACTGCACCACCTCCTCGCGCCGCAGGTCGAAGTCGGGCATGTGCGGGCCGAAGGTGCCGAAGTAGAAGTCGCGCGCGCCGGCAGGCGGGGCGGGGAGGTCCTTGGGCTCGCCCTTGAAGAGCCAGGGCCGGGAGCCCGCGTGGTACCAGGGGTTCTTGCCCCAGATGTCCCAGCCCGCGGGCATCTCGTCGGACCACACGTACCAGCGGCGGTAGGGGCTGGCCGGGTTGCTGCGCGCCTCGACGAAGAAGGGGTGCTCGGCCGCGCTGTGGTTGACGACGTAGTCGACGATCACGCCGATGCCGCGCCGGTGCGCCTGCCGGATGAGCTCGTCGAAGTCGGCCAGCGTGCCGTAGGCCGGGTCCACCGCGCGGTAGTCGGTGGTGGCGTAGCCGTGGTCGCCGTCGGCGTTCTTCTGGATCGGCATGAGCCAGATGCCGCGGATGCCCAGGGCCTGCAGGTAGTCCAGGCGCGAGATCAGCCCGCGCAGGTCGCCGACACCGTCGCCGTCGCTGTCCTGGTAGGCGCGCACGAAGATTTCCATGAACACGCCGCGCTCCCAATGCGCAGGCGGGCGCAGTTGGCGGCCGTCGGGCGGCGCAGCGGCGCCGGCACCCGCCGACGAACCCGGCCACAGTGCTGCGGCGCCGGCCAGCAGGCAGGCCATCCAGAAAGTCTTCATCGATCGGTCACCTGCTGCATGAGCTTTGCGGGCCGTCATCCGGGCCGGGGCAATGTAGTGGAACTACACCTTTGCAGCAAGGATATCGTGAGCCGATTCAACACAGCTCCTGGGGAAATTCCGTGGCTAATGTAGTTTTGTTTCATTAGCATCGCGGCCTATGCCGAAGCCCTCACGCAACCCTCTTTCCCACTCCTCCCGCCAGCCCGAGAGGGGGCCGTCTGGCTGGCTGGCGCCGCTGCGTGCCGGCGTGGCGGCGGCCCTGGCCTGCAGCGTGCTCGGCGCAGGGGCCGCCTCCCCAGGATCGACGCCCGCACGACCCGCGCCCGGTGCAGCCGCCTCGCCACTGTCCGACTGTGCCGACGGGCCCGGCACGCCCGTAGCCCGCACGCTGCGCGCGACCCCGGCCCTGCCGGGCGACTATGCCCAGGCGCGCGCCGCGTGGCTGGGTGCGACGACGCTGCGCTGGGCCGGGGTGCAGGCCGAGGCCGGCACGCGCTTTCGGCTCGTGCACGCGCCGCAAGGCGGGATGCGTGTGGCGCCAGGGGAGACGGTGCAAGGTGCTGCGGGCGCACTCGTGCTGCAGCCGGCGGACCCACCCGCACAGACTGCCTCGACGCTGCGCTTCAGCCACATCGGCGCGGGCGTGACGCTGCGCGCGCCGAACTGGCCTGCAGCCACGCAGCGCGCCTGGCACCGCGGCCAGCTGCTGCTCGTGCAGGAGGATGCGCACGGCCGGGTACGCGCGGCCACACGCGTGCAGCACGCCGGCGCACTCGACGAGCTCTATGCCGCGGCCGAACAGGCGCCGGGCCTCGGGGCGGTGCTGCGCGGCAAGCACACCGATTTCGGGCTGTGGGCACCCACGGCGCAGCAGGTGAGCGTGTGCCTGTACGACGGGCCGGAGGGCGCCGCGCGGGCGCGCGTGCCGATGCGCCGCGACGAGGCCACCGGTGTGTGGCGCGCGAGCGTGGCCACGCCCGGGGCGTCGCGCTCGACCACGGCACCCCGGCCCACGCACGCCACCTACACCTACCTCGTGGACGTGTTCGTGCCCGGCACCGGCCTCGTGCGCCAGCGCGTCACCGACCCCTACGCGCTCTCGCTCACGGCCGACTCGGCGCGCAGCGCGGCGATCGACCTGGACGACCCCGCGCTGGCGCCACCGGGCTGGCGCGACACCCCGCGGCCGAACCGCGTGGCCGCCGCCACCGACCTCGTGATCTACGAGTTGCACGTGCGCGACTTCTCGATCGGCGACGCGAGCGTGCCCGCCGCCCACCGCGGTACCTACCTCGCCTTCACCCACCCGGATGGGCGCGGCATGCGCCACCTGCGCCAGCTCGCCGAGGCCGGCCTCACCGACGTGCACCTGCTGCCCGTCTTCGACCTGGCCACCGTGCCCGAGCGCGGCTGCGTGCGGCCCGACGAGGCGCAGCTGCGCGCGCTGCCACCGGACTCGCCGCGCCAGCAGGCCCTGATCGAGCCGCTGCGCGGCAGCGACTGCTACAACTGGGGCTACGACCCCTGGCATTTCACCGCTCCCGAAGGCAGCTACGCCACCGACGCAGGCGACCCGGCAGTGCGCATCGTCGAGTTCCGCCGCATGGTGCAGGCGCTGCACGCGGCCGGGCTACGGGTGGGGATGGACGTGGTCTACAACCACACCACCGCCTCGGGGCAGCACGCGAAGTCGGTGCTCGACCGGATCGTGCCGGGCTACTACCAGCGCCTGGACGCCAAGGGCGAGGTGGAGCGCTCCACCTGCTGCGACAACACCGCCACCGAGCACCGCATGATGGCGCGGCTCATGATCGACTCGGCCGTGGTGTGGGCGCGCGACCACCGCATCGACTCCTTTCGGTTCGACCTCATGGGCCACCAGCCGCGCGAGGCGATGGTGCGGCTGCAGCAGGCCGTCAACCGCGCCGCCGGGCGCCACATCCACCTCATCGGCGAGGGCTGGGATTTCGGTGAGGTGGCGCGCGGCGCACGCTTCGTGCAGGCCGCGCAGGGCCGGCTGGACGGCACGGGCATCGCCACCTTCAGCGACCGCGGGCGCGACGCCGTGCGCGGCGGGGGCTGCTGCGACAGCGGGCCCGAGCAGGTGCTGCGCCAGGGCTGGGTGAGCGGGCTGGGCACCGACCCGAACGAGGACGTGGTGGCCGCACGCGCCCCAGCCGAGCGCGAGGCCCTGCGCCGCAGCGCCGACCTCGTGCGCGTGGCGCTGGCCGGGACGCTGCGCGACTACCGCTTCACGGCCCACGACGGCAGCGTGCGCGCGGCCTCGGCCATCGACTACGCCGGCGGGCCGGCCGGCTACGCGAGCCAGCCTGGCGAGGTCGTCAACTACACCGAGAACCACGACAACCAGACGCTCTTCGACCTGCTGGCCTTCAAGCTGCCGCGCGCCACCCCACGCGAGGAGCGCGCGCGCGTGCAGCACCTGGCCAATGCGGTGGTGGCCTTCAGCCAGGGCATCGCCTACTTCCACGCCGGGCAGGAGATGCTGCGCAGCAAGTCGATGGACCGCAACAGCTACGACTCGGGCGACTGGTTCAACCGGCTCGACTACAGCTTCACCGACAACGGCTTTGCCGCCGGGCTGCCCCCGCGCGGCGACAACGAGAGCAGCTGGGCGCTGATGGCCCCGCGCCTGGGCGATGCACGCATCCGCCCCGAGCCGGCGCAGATCACGTGGACGCGCGACGCCTTCGTCGAGCTGCTGCGCATCCGCTCGGGCACGACGATGCTGCGGCTGCGCACGGCCGAGGAGGTGCAGCGCCGGCTGCGGCTGCTGGGCACCGGGCCCACGGGCAGCGGCGCGCTCGTGGCCGCGCACGTGGACGGGCGCGGCCTGCAGGGGGCCGGCCACGCCGGGCTCGTCTACGCCATCAACGTCGACCGCGTTCCGCAGGCGCTGACCGACCCCGCGCTGGTGGGGCGCAGGCTCGAGCTGCACCCGGTGCTCGCCGCGCCGAACGCAGCCGATGCGCGCGTGCGCGAGGCGAGCTTCGATGCCGCCAGCGGGCGGCTCGTCGTGCCGCCGCGCACGGCGGTGGTGTGGGTCGAGCGCTGAGCCGAACCCGAACACGGATCCCGAGGAGACTTCCATGCCCATCCAGCCCTGGCTCACCCGGCGCGCCCTGGCCCGCGCCGTTGCCGCCCTCGCACTGGCAGCCGCACTCGCAGCCGCACTCGGCGGCTGCGGAGGCGGTGGCGGGGGAGGAAGTGGCGGCGGCGACTCCGGCGGCACGCCCACGCCGCCGATCACCGGCAGCGTCAACCTGGCCGAGTCGCGCGGCGTGTGGCTCAACCGGCAGCTGCTGCGCTGGCCGGGCATCGACACCACGGGCGTGCACAAGCTCTACTGGTCGGCCAAGGGCTCGATCCAGGCGGGCGTGGGCACGGCGCTCACCGGTGCGGATGGCTCGATCACGCTGGAAGCCCACGCGGGCAGCGTGCCCGAGCCCTGGGCCACGCGCTTCAAGTGGGTGGGCGCCGGCGCCACGCTGGCCGTGAAGGCGGGCGACCTGACGCGGCTGAGCGAGCTGCACCGCGCCCAGCTCGTGCTCGTTCAGGAAACCGACGGCGGCCTCGTGCGCAACGCCACGACCACGCAGATCGGCGGCGCGCTGGACGACCTCTACGCGGGGGCGGCCGACGTGGGTGACCTCGGAGCCACGCTGAGTGGCGGCAACACCCGCTTCAAGGTGTGGGCCCCCACGGCGCAGAAGGTCTCGCTCGTGCTCTACGACTCGCTGGCGGGCAGCAGCTCGACGACGGTGGACATGGCGCGCGACGATGCCACCGGCACGTGGAGCGTCGCGCGCACGGGCGACCTGTCGGGGCGCGCCTTCCACTACCGGGTGGAGGTCTTCGTGCGCGGCACGGGCCTGGTCACCAACCTCGTCACCGACCCCTATTCGCTGGCGCTGACGGCCGACTCGGCACGCAGCGTCGTCGTGGACCTCAACGCCCCGTCCACGCAGCCCGCGGGCTGGTCCACGAGCCGCATCCCGGCCACCGTGGCGGCCGCCCCCGACATGTCGATCTACGAGCTGCACGTGCGCGACTTCTCGGCCAACGACGCCAGCGTGAGCGCGGCGCGGCGCGGCACCTACCTCGCCTTCACCGAGACGAACGCCAACGGCATGAAGCACCTGCGCGCGCTGGCGCAGGCGGGCCTGACCGACGTGCACCTGCTGCCCGTCTTCGACATCGCCAGCGTCCCCGAGGTGGGCTGCACCACGCCCAGCCCCTCGGGCGCGGCCGACTCGAGCAGCCAGCAGGCCACGGTGGGCGCCACGCGCGGGACCGACTGCTTCAACTGGGGCTACGACCCCTGGCACTACACGGCCCCGGAAGGCAGCTACGCCACCAGCGTGGCCGACCCGCTGGCACGCATCGTGGAGTTCCGCGCGATGGTGCAGGCGCTGCACGCGGCCGGCCTGCGCGTGGGGATGGACGTGGTCTACAACCACACCACCGCCTCGGGGCAAAACGCGAAGTCGGTGCTCGACCGGATCGTGCCGGGCTACTACCACCGGCTCAACGCGGCCGGCGGCGTGGAGACCTCCACCTGCTGCGACAACACCGCCACCGAGAACCGCATGATGGAAAAGCTCATGACCGACTCGGTGGTGGTCTGGGCACGCGACTACCGCATCAGCAGCTTTCGCTTCGACATCATGGGCCACCAGCCGCGCGCGGCGATGGAGCGGCTGCAGACGGCGGTCAACGCGGCGGCAGGCCGGCCGGTGCAGCTGCTGGGAGAAGGCTGGAACTTCGGCGAGGTGGCCGACGGCGCGCGCTTCGTGCAAGCCTCGATGTGGAGCTTGAACGGCTCGGGCATCGGCACCTTCAACCCCTTCCCGCGCGACGCCATCCGAGGCGGCGGGCCCTTCGACAACGGCAACTCGCTCGTGGCCAACCAGGGCTTCGTCAACGGCCTCTTCTACGACCCGAACACGCTGGGCATGGGCCGCACGCGCAACGACCTGATGCTGCAGGGCGACATCGTGCGCGCGGGGCTGGCGGGCGCCATCCGGGGCTACACGATGACGCTGCGCGACGGCACGGCCAAGCGCCTGGAGGAGTTCTTCGTCTACACCAACCAGCCCGCCGGCTACGTGACGCAGCCCTCGGAGGTGGTGAACTACGCCGAGAACCACGACAACCAGACCCTCTTCGACAACCACGCCTACAAGCTGCCCGTGGCCACCAGCCGCGAGGACCGCGCCCGCGTGCAGACGCTGTCGGCGGCGATCACGATGTTCAGCCAGGGCATCGCCTACTTCCACGCCGGCATCGACACGCTGCGCAGCAAGAGCTTCGACCGCAACAGCTACGACTCGGGCGACTGGTTCAACCGCATCGACTGGAGCTACCAGGACAACTACTTCGGCACGGGGCTGCCGCCTTCGTGGGACAACGGCAGCAACTGGGGCGTGATGCAGCCGCTGCTGGCCGACGCACGGATCAAGCCCACGGGTGACGAGATCGCGTGGACGCGCGATGCGTTTCGCGACCTGCTCAGGATCCGCGCGAGCTCGACGCTGCTGCGGCTGCGCACGGCGGCCGACATCTCGGCGCGGCTGAAGCTGCACAACACCGGGCCCGACCAGGTGGCCACGGTGCTCGTGGGGCAGCTCGACGGGGCGGGCTATGCGGGGGCGGGGTTCTCGGAGCTCGTCTACCTCGTCAACGTCGACAAGGTGGCGCAGACGGTGACGGTGGACGCGCTCAAGGCCAAGGGCTACGTGCTGCACCCGGTGCACCGGGCTTTCGGGGCGGCGGATCGGCGGGCGCTGGAGGCGGTGTACACGCCGGCCAGCGGGGCGTTCACGGTGCCGGCGCGCACGGCGGTGGTGTTCGTGAGGCCTTGAGGGGGGCTTCAATTCGGACGGTTCGGCCTCGCTTGCGCTTCGCCCTGACAACTCGCGCCTGCTGTGCGAGGCCGGATCGAGAGGGGATTCAGAGGGGATCGGGGGCGTGCGTACTGGGGGTGGGGGGCGGGCGGGCGCTGGGCGGGGCGGGCATGGAGGGGCGCCGAGGAGCGGAGGGCTTCGGGCCAGCGCGCGCAGCGCGCATCCACTTCTGACTCGCCGCCGGTGTTTGAGCGCAGCGAACCGCAGGTGAGCGGAGCGAGTTCGGCGGCGGGGCCCGAAGGCCGAGCACCGCAGGGGAGCCGGCCTGGAGGGCCGGCCGCCCCGATGGCCCGTCCTGCCCGGCGCCCGCCCGCCGCGCGCGGGACAGGCCCTGAGCACCGCCCGCCGAACCGCGAGCAAGCGCCCTGAGCCCAGCCTACCCCGCTGCCCGCATCGCCTGCGCCCGCAACTCCATGGCCCGCTGCGCCGCCGGCCGCGCCATGCAGCGTGCGTGCCACGCGCACAGGTTCGGATACGCCTCGCCACCGAGCTCCTTGAGCCGCATCAGTACGGCCGCCAGGTTCAGGTCGGCCACCGTGAAGCGCCCGGCCACGAGCCACTGGCGGCTCGCGAACACCTGCTCGGCCACGGCGAGCTTCTTGCCGATGGCCTCCAGCGCCCCGGCCACCGCCTCGGCGCGGCGCTCGGCCTCGGGCAGGTAGACGGTGTGCTGGAACCAGATGCGCGTCTGGCTCTCGATCTCGGTGGCCGCCCAGAAGGTCCACTGCAGGATCTGCGCCTCCTCCTCGAAGCCCGAAGGCCCCAGGCCGCCGGCACCGTAGCGCTCGGCCAAGTACAGGTTGATGGCCAGCGACTCCCACACCACCACACCGTTGTCGTCGATCACCGGGATCGAGCCGTTGGGGTTGAGGGCCAGGAAGGCCGGCTCCTTGATGGCCGGGTCGTTGAAGGAGAGCTTGATGTGCTCGTAGGGCAGGCCGAGCTCCTCGGCGCACCACAGGTTGCGCAGGGCGCGGGAGGCGGCGATGCCGTAGATCTTCAGGGTCATGGCAGGCAGGAGGGGTGGATGGGGAAGGCGCGATGTTGCCAGCCTTCGCGCGCCCGGCGGGGCCGCCCCGAGGTTGCGTTTTCCCGGGTTGGCGACGACCGGCCGGCGGCGCTAAGTTGAAGGGCGGGAGGCGACAGACCATGCCCGCACGCTCGCTCTCGATCGGCGCGCGAACCATCACGCTCGACGCGCGCCCGGACCGGCTCGACCTGCGCGACCTGCGCTACCAACCCACGCTCGGCCATCTCGCGCCGCGCCTGCCCGATGACGCCGGGCTGCCCGCACTGCTGGCGCAATGCGCACAAGCCGGCCTCGTGCTCGACCAGGGCCAGGACGGCGCCTGCACGGGCTTCGCGCTGGCAGCGGTGATCAACCACCTGCGCTGGCTGGCTGCCCGTGAACGCGGGCAGGCCCCGCCCCCGCGCGTGAGCCCGGCGATGCTCTACCGTCTGGCACGGCTGTACGACGAGTGGCCTGGCGAGGACTACGAGGGCTCGAGCTGCCGCGGCGCACTCAAGGGCTGGCACCGCCACGGCGTGTGCAGCGAGGCACTGTGGCCTGCCGACGGGCCGCTGGAGCGGGCCGCAGACCGGGACGACCCGCTGGCCAACTGGGACGTGGACGCGCTGGGCTGCACGCTGGGCGTGTACTACCGCGTCGAGGCGGGCTCGGTCGTGTGCCTGCAGGCCGCCCTGCGCGACACGGGCGCGGTCTACGCCTGCGGCACGGTGCACGAAGGGTGGGCGGTTGAGGCCGGCCCCCTTGCGGGCTCGCACGCCGAGCTGCCCACCATCGCCCACATCCCCGAGCCGCGCCAGCCCGGCGTGCACGCCTATGCGCTCGTGGGCTACGACGAGGCCGGCTTCATCGTGCAGAACTCCTGGGGCGCGCGCTGGGGTGCAGGCGGCTACGCGCGGCTGCCCTACGAGGCCTGGG
The DNA here is from genome assembly GCA_040400855.1 of Rubrivivax sp. GTDB lineage: Bacteria > Pseudomonadota > Gammaproteobacteria > Burkholderiales > Burkholderiaceae_C > Rubrivivax. Next base: position 2,932 of record JBBAPJ010000007.1, on the reverse strand, counting down.
TCGCGCACGGCGAGGACGCCTGGGTGTTCACGCTGGGCGTGCCGCGTCGCGCCGGCCTCGGGGCCACGGGCGGCGGCGTGGCGCGCTCACCGCGTCATCGGCAGGCGACGAGGAGCCCTGCCGTGCGCCCGGCGGCCCTCCTCGTGGCGGCGCCCGGCCCGAGGCAGGACGCCTGGCCGGCACACGGGCCCGAGACGGCTGCCGGCCACATGGTCGTCCTGGACCGGGGCTTTGCCATCCGGCGCGACATCACGGCCGTCGACTCCGCGCAGTGCCTGGCGCGCACCGCCTTGGAGCGGCCGCTGGCCTGGCTGCGCACGCAGCGCACGTGCAAGCTCCTCGTGTACGTGCACGGCGGGCTCAACAGCGAGGCGGCCGCGCTCGCCCGCACGCGGCAGCTGGCCCCGCACGCGCTCGCGCACGGCATCTACCCGCTCTTCCTGGCCTGGCGCACCGGCCCGCTGGAGACCATGGGCGACCTGGTGCAGGAGATGCTCCTGCGCGCCACAGGCTCATCCGGTGAGCCACACACGCCCGCGCTGCCGGCCACCGGGCGCGACTGGCTCGGGCAGCTCAGCGAGCGCACCGACCGGTTGCTGGAGACGCTGCTGCGCCCGCCAGGCCTGGCCCTGTGGGGCCAGATGAAGCTCAATGCCGAGCGGGCGAGCCAGCACGAAGAAGGCGGCGTTCGTGCGCTCGTGGCGCACTGGCGCGCGCTGCACGCGCAGCTGCCCGGCGGCCTGGAGCTGCACCTGGCCGCTCACTCGGCCGGGGCGATCCTGATCGGCGCGATGCTGGGCGTGTTGCGCGACGCGGGGCTGCGCGTGCGCACGCTGCGGCTGCTCGCACCCGCCTGCACGACACGCTTCGCCCTGGACACGTACGCGGCAGCGGTGCGCGACGGCACGCTCGATGCGCGCCGCTGGCACCTGCACCAGCTGTCGCACGCCAACGAGCTGCGCGACCACGTCGGGCCGTACCGCAAGTCGCTGCTGCTGCTCGTCTCGCGCGCCTTCGAGGACCGGCACAAGACCCCGCTGCTGGGCCTGGAGGCGAGCTTCGATGCCCGCACCGCACGGGCCGCAGCCGCAGACGGCATGTGGTCGCGCCAGGGCGTGGACGACGTGGCGCAGTGGCTCGACTTCTGGCGCGCCCTGGGCACCGATGCGACGCACCGCCACGTGCTGCGCGCCTCCACCGTCTCCACCGGCGCGGGGCGCATACCCGCCTCGCACGGCTGCTTCGACGACGCGGTGGACGTGATGGGGGAGCTGCTGGGCGGGGTGCGTGATCCCGAGCGCCCGAGCCGGCTGCGCCTGCCGCGCTTGGGCGACTGAGGCACGCGGCACCCCGGCGTCAGCCGCGACTGCCGCGCAAACCCATTGCGCGAAGGCAACGCCTTTCCCCCACGGGCGAGGAGACTGCCCCCCAAGGGTGGTCGATGGCGTCAAAGGCAAGAGGAACCGAGACTGCCTCACAGGACGCAACGGCCTCCGCCCGCCACGTGCAAGCGGATGGCCCGCGCAGATCCTGAAGTCCCTTCGTCACTTTCATCCACAGGAGTTGCATCCATGCGTTCACTGTTCCAGGCGTTCTGGCAAGAGGAAGACGGCGCCGCCGCCATCGAGTACGCGCTGATCGCCGCGCTCATCGCCATCGCGATCGTCGGCGGGGCCACGGCGCTGGGCACCGAGCTCGATGGCGTGTTCACGCGTCTGGTCACCGCCATCCCGGGCGGCGGCGCCTGAGTCTGGCCAGGCACACAGGCGCCTGCCCTCATCCGACACGTTTCCACACGAATGTCGACCTGGATCGGGATGGGCACGCTGACCGTGCTGCTGGCCGTGGCAAGTGCCATCGACCTGCGCACGCGGCGCATCCCGAATGCACTGGTCGTGAGCGGCGCCCTTCTCGGCCTCGGCCTGCAGGCTGCACTGCCTGCAGGCCGGGGCCTCTTCGATTCCTTCGCGCCAGGTGGCATCGGCCTGAGCGCAGCGCTGCTGGCCGGCGTCGTCCTGCTTGCAGCGGGCATGCTGCTGTGGCGCGGCGGGCTGTTCGGCGCGGGCGACGCCAAGCTGCTCGCGGCCCTGGGCCCCTACGTCGGACCGGCGGGGGTGCTTCCGGTGCTGCTCTACACCTTGCTCGCCGGCGGCGTGCTCGCGCTGGTCGCCGCGGCCTGGCGCCATGGGCACCTGTGGCTGGCTTCGCGCGCGGCGTCTTCGCCTCGCGCCGCCCAGCCCACGGAGCCCGCACGCCTGCCCTACGCCCTGGCCATCACGGCTGGCGCCCTGGCGCATGCGAGCCCCTCGGTCCTCGCCCTCACCCGCTCGGCGCCTTCCGGCTGAGGCGCACGCCTGCCGCTTGCCGGCCAGGCACCGCCTGCCCTTGTGAATCCCTTCACCCTCATCCCCCCATCCCATGAAACACACCCGAGCCCTGATCGTGCTGGCGCTGGCGCTGCTGGCCGGCCTCGTGTCCGTCACACTGGCCGCGCGCTGGATGACCGGCCAGAAGGCGTCTGGCGCGCACATTGCCGTGGCCGCACGCGAGATCGACCTGGGCACGGCGCTGGACACCACGGCCATCACGACGCTGGCCTGGCCGGGCGGCTCGCTGCCCGAGGGCGCGTTCCACGATCCGGCCGCCTTGCAGGGCCGCGTGGTGCGCACCTCGCTGGCACGCGGTGAGCCGATCCTGGCCTCCAAGCTCGCCCCGGTCGGTGCCCGCGGCGGGCTGGCAGCGGCCATCGGCGAGGGCCGGCGCGCGATCACGGTGCGCGTCAACGAGGTCATCGGCGTGGCGGGCTTCGCGCTGCCAGGCAACCTCGTGGACGTGATGGTCCACACGACGGTGGATGACGAAAAGCGCGGCAACGGTGCGCCGCTGTCCAAGATCGTGCTCGAGGGCATCCTCGTGCTGGCGGTGGCGCAGG
>JBBAPJ010000006.1:0-69655 GCA_040400855.1 Rubrivivax sp. | reverse complement strand
GCGGCAACATCGCCATGAACGCCGGGGGCAAGAAGGCGGTGCTGTGGGGCACGGCCCTGGACAACCTCGCGAGCTGGAAGATGGTCACGCCCGAGGCGAAGTGGCTCGAGGTGGTGCGCCTGAACCACAACCTGGGCAAGATCCACGACGTGGAGCTGGCGAGCTTCGAGTTGCGCCACTACGACGCCAGCGGCAAGCGCCTGGAGCGCACCGAGCGGCTGGACATCCCTGGGCAGGCCTTTCGCAAGGCGGGGCTGGGCAAGGACGTCACCGACAAGTTCCTGGCCGGGTTGCCAGGCATCCAGAAGGAGGGCTGCGACGGCATCATCACGAGCGCGCGCTGGATCGTGCACCGCATGCCCGCCCACGTGCGCACCGTGTGCCTGGAATTCTTCGGCCCGCCGCGCGAGGCGGTGCCGAGCATCGTCGAGATCAAGGACTACCTGCTCAGCCTGTCGCGCGGCCAGCCTGACGCCGACCACGGCCACGCCTCGCCGGTGCTGCTGGCGGGCCTGGAGCACCTGGACGACCGCTACCTGAAGGCGGTGGGCTACACCACCAAGAGCAAGCGCGTGGCCGCTGCCGGGCGCGGCGGCCTGCCCAAGATGGTGCTGATCGGCGACATCGTGGGCGACGACGCCGACGCGGTGGCGCGTGCCACGAGCGAGGTGGTGCGCATCGCCAACAGCCGCGGCGGCGAGGGTTTCGTCGCCGTGAGCGCGGACGCCCGGCGCAAGTTCTGGCTCGACCGCAAGCGCACGGCGGCGATCGCCCGCCACACCAACGCCTTCAAGATCAACGAGGACGTGGTGATTCCGCTGGAGCGGCTGGGCGAGTACACCGAGGGCATCGAGCGCATCAACGTCGAGCTGTCGCTGCGCAACAAGCTCGAGCTGCTGGACGCGCTGCAGGCTCTCCTGGAGGGCGGGTCGCTGCCGCTGGGGCGCGGCGACGACGCCGGCGAGATCCCGGGCGCGGAGCTGCTGGAGGACCGCGTGCAGCAGGCGCTGGCGCGGCTGCGCGAGGTGCGGGGGTTGTGGACGCACTGGCTCGAGCAGCTCGACTGGGTGCAGCCCGCGGGCGCCCCGGGTGCGGGTGAGACCTGCTTTGCGATGCTGCAGGACGGGCGCTGGCGCGCGAGCTGGAAGACCCAGGTGCTCGAGCCCCTGCAGCAGCTCTTCGCGGGGGCGGCGCTCGCGCCTATCGTGCAGGAGTGCCGCCGCATCCACGCCCGCGTGCTCAAGGGGCGCGTGTGGGTGGCGCTGCACATGCACGCGGGCGACGGCAACGTGCACACGAACATCCCCGTCAACAGCGACAACTACGCGATGCTGCAGACCGCGCACGAGGCGGTGGCACGCATCATGGCGCTGGCGCGGCGGCTGGGCGGGGTGATCAGCGGCGAGCACGGCATCGGCATCACCAAGCTCGAGTTCCTCACCGACGAGGAGCTCGCCCCCTTTGCGGCGTACAAGGCGCGCGTCGACCCCGAGGGCCGCTTCAACCGCGGCAAGCTGCTGCGAGGGGGCGCATCTCCTGACGGGATTGCATCGCAGGATGCCCCCGTGCTGGCCGCCGACCTGAGCGCGGCCTACACGCCGAGCTTTGGCCTGATGGGGCACGAGTCGCTCATCATGCAGCGCAGCGAGATCGGGGCCATCTCCGACAGCATCAAGGACTGCCTGCGCTGCGGCAAGTGCAAGCCGGTGTGCTCCACGCACGTGCCGCGCGCCAACTTGCTGTACAGCCCGCGCAACAAGATCCTGGCCACCTCCTTGCTCATCGAGGCCTTCCTCTACGAGGAACAGACGCGCCGCGGCATCAGCGTGCAGCACTGGGAGGATTTCGAGGACGTGGCCGACCACTGTACGGTGTGCCACAAGTGCGAGTCGCCCTGTCCGGTGAAGATCGACTTCGGCGACGTGACGATGAACATGCGCAACCTGCTGCGCCAGATGGGCAGGAAGAGCTGGCGGCCGGGCAACGCGGCGGCGATGGCCTTCCTGAACGCGACGAACCCGCAGACCATCAAGGCGATGCGCACGGCGATGGTGGGCGTGGGCTTCAAGGCGCAGCGCCTGCTGCACGATCTCCTGAAGCCTGCTGCGCGCCGCCAGACGAGCGCGCCGCCTGCGACCATCGGGGCGGCACCGGTGCGCGAGCAGGTGATCCACTTCATCAACAAGAAGATGCCCGGCGGCTTGCCGAAGAAGACGGCGCGCGCGCTGCTCGACATCGAGGACCGCGACTACGTGCCGATCATCCGCAACCCGCGCATGACGACGCCCGACGCCGAAGCCGTCTTCTACTTTCCGGGCTGCGGCAGCGAGCGCCTGTTCAGCCAGGTGGGCCTGGCCACGCAGGCGATGCTGTGGCACGCGGGCGTGCAGACGGTGCTGCCACCGGGCTACCTGTGCTGCGGCTACCCGCAGCGCGGATCGGGCCAGTTCGACCGCGCCGACAAGGTCATCACGGACAACCGGGTGCTGTTCCACCGCGTGGCCAACACGCTGAACTACCTGGATATCCGAACCGTCGTCGTGAGCTGCGGCACCTGCTACGACCAGCTGCAGGGCTACCGCTTCGAGGACATCTTCCCGGGCAGCCGCATCGTGGACATCCACGAGTTCCTGCTGGAAAAGGGCGTGACGCTGGAGGGCAACTCCGCCGGCTACCTCTACCACGACCCCTGCCACAGCCCGATGAAACAGCAGGACCCGATGAAGACGGTCAAGGCGCTGGTGGGACCCAACGTGCTCAGGAGCGAGCGCTGCTGCGGCGAGAGCGGGACGCTGGGCGTGACGCGCCCGGACATCTCCACGCAGGTGCGCTTTCGCAAGGAAGAGGAGCTGCGCAAGGGCGAGGCGGCGCTGCGTGCCCTGATGGCCCCGGCCGGCGGCGCGCCAAAGGGAGCGGCGCCCAGCTCGGCAGTGAAGGTCCTCACCAGCTGCCCGAGCTGCCTGCAGGGCCTGTCTCGCTACCAGGACGACCTCACGAACGGCCTGCTGGAGGCCGACTACATCGTGGTGGAGATGGCGCGCCAGTCGCTCGGGCCCAGCTGGCTCGAGGACTACGTGGCGGCAGCCAACGCCGGCGGCATCGAGCGCGTGCTCGTGTAGGGCCCGGGCGGGTGGCCGCCCGAGGAGCCGCCCCCCCGTTCGCGGGGTGTGCCCCGCGCCAGCCCCTGCGACCCCCGAGTCGCGGGGTACCGGTTGCGAAGGGGAATTCCCAGAATGCGTCCATCCCGGTTGTATGGCCGGCTACACGCCAGAGGAATCCCATGAAGCTCAAGACCGTTGCCCTCGCCGCCCTCCTTGCCCTTTCGGCCGGCGGTGCGCTCGCGCAGACCATCCGGACCTTCAACACCATCGGAACCCTGCCCGTCACGCCGCCCAGTGCGCCCTTCTCCCAGGCCGTGACGGTGCCGGCTGGCAGCTTCATCGACCGCTGGAACTTCACCTTCCCGGCCACCGGCAACCTCGCCTCCAGCGCCGCCGTGTCGCTCACGCTCAACGGCATCCTGGGAATCAACGGGCTGCAGGTGAGCCTGTGGAGCAACGGCACGACCCCCACCCAGCTCGCCACCGGCGCCCAGGCGGGCTCGAGCGCGACGCTGAGCAGCATCGCCCTGACTGGCGGGCAGAGCTATTACTACCAGGTGACGGGCCTGGCCACGGGCACCAGCGGCGGCGCCTACTCCCTGATCGCCTCCGCCTCTCCCGTCCCCGAGCCCGAGACCTACGCGCTCTTCCTCGCCGGCCTGGCCGCGATCGGCTTCGTGGCGCGCCGCCGCGCTCCGGCGATGGGGATGGCCCCGGCCGCAGCCTGAGCGCCCTCCGGGGATCCTCCGGCCCGCGGCCCGGCCGCCGGCTGCCATGCGTCTGAAGGGGTGCCGCAATGCGGCACCCTTTTGCGTTTGAGGTGCCTGGCCGGGTGTGCCCGGGCACCCCGCTGCGCCGCACTACACTGCGCGACGAGATGACCACCGCTGCCACCACACCGGCGCCCGTGCGCCCCACCGAGCTCGTTGTCCACCAGGCCTCGCGTGTGCTCGAGGTCGCCTTCGACGGCGGCGAGCGCTTTCGCATCCCCTTCGAGCTTCTGCGGGTGTACTCACCCTCGGCCGAGGTACAGGGCCACGGCCCCGGGCAGGAGGTGCTGCAGACAGGCAAGCGGCACGTGCTGATCGTGGCGGTGGAACCGGTGGGCCACTACGCCATCAAGCCGATCTTCAGCGACGGCCACGAATCGGGCATCTACAGCTGGAGCTACCTGCACGAGCTCGGCTGCGGGCTGGACGCTCATTGGGCGCGCTATCTCGAGCGGCTGCAGCAGGCCGGGGTCGACCGCGACGCGCCGATGGGAGCGGCAGCGGCCTCTGCCTGCGGCCACCACGGCTGAGGGCGGAGGGGCAAGGCGATGGCCACCACCCACTTCGGTTTCGAGAGCGTCGACGAGGCCCAGAAGGCCGCGCGCGTGCGCGGTGTATTCGACTCGGTGGCCGCCAGGTACGACCTGATGAACGACCTGATGTCGCTGGGCCTGCACCGCGCCTGGAAGGCCTACACGGTGGCGGTGGCCGACGTGCGGCCAGGTGACCGCGTGCTCGACATCGCTGCCGGCACGGGTGATCTCACGCGCGCGTTTGCCCGCCGGGCAGGGCCGCGCGGCCTGGTGCTGCACACCGACATCAACGCCTCGATGCTGCGCGTCGGGCGCGACCGGCTGCTCGACGAGGGGCTCAATGTGCCGGCTGCCGTGTGCGACGCCGAGCAGTTGCCCTTCCCGGACGCCTGCTTCGACCTGGTGAGCGTGGCCTTCGGCCTGCGCAACATGACGCGCAAGGAGCGCGCCCTGGCCGAGATGGCGCGGGTGCTGCGCCCGGGCGGGCGGCTGCTGGTGCTGGAGTTCTCGAAGGTGGCGCCGGCGCTGCAGGCGCCCTACGACTGGTACTCCTTCAAGGTGCTGCCCCGTCTGGGTTCGCTGGTGGCCGGCGATCCCGACAGCTACCGCTACCTGGCCGAGTCGATCCGCATGCACCCGGATGCGGCCACGCTCAAGGCCATGATGCGCGAGGCCGGCTTCGGCCACGTCGACGTGCACGACCTGGGCGGCGGCATCGTCGCGCTGCACGTGGGCATACGCTGCTGACCGGCTGGGCCGCGCCGGCAGGCTCGCCCGGGCCAGCCTTGAACTAGGGGGCCCAAACCCCTCTGCTTCCCACGTTCGGCGGTTGCAGTTTGCCGGCTGGCGAGCCGATGATTCCGGCATGTGGGGAGAACGACGACACGGCCCCCCTCGAACCGGGGGGGCGGTGTGGCCTAGGTCACGGATCGCGCCGCGGCGTGACGCCGGTGCATTGAAGTTCGGGCGGGGCTGGCCGATAACCCGTATGGCCCGTCGAGCGCGGGCGACGCCGACGTCGATCCAACCGGGAAGGACCCCATGAACCGCACGCACATCCAATCCTTGGCGCGGCTGCCGCTGGCTGCCGCCGCCCTCACCCTGTCTGCCCTGCTGCTGGCTGGCTGCGGAGAGAAGAAGGAGAAGGCCGCCAGCAGCCAGACGGCAGCGAAGGTCAACAAGGAAGAGGTCACGGTCCACCAGATCAACCAGGTGCTGCAGGGCCAGCGCGGCCTGAAGCCCGAGCAGGCCGAGGCGGCAGGCCGCCAGGTGCTCGAGCGCCTGATCGACCAGCAGGTGGCGCTGCAGAAGGCTTCGGAGCTCAAGATCGACCGCGACCCGCGCGTGGTCCAGGCGATCGAGGCCGCCAAGCGCGAGGTGATCGCGCGGGCCTACGCCGAGCGCATCGCCGAGTCGGTGCCCAAGCCCTCGCCCCAGGAGATCCAGGCCTACTACGACAGCAGGCCGGCACTGTTCAAGCAGCGCAGGGTCTACAACATCCAGGAGCTGTCCATCGAGGCCAAGGCCGAGCAGATCGAGGCCCTGGGCAGCAAGCTGCAGTCCTCGCGCAACATCGGCGAATTCGTCGAGCACCTGCGGGCGCAGGGCCTGCGGTTTGCAGCCAACCAGGCCATCCGCGCAGCCGAGGAGCTGCCGCTGGCGAGCGTCGACCAGTTCTCCCGCATGAAGGATGGCGAGGCCGCCATGCAGCCCTCGCCCACGGGCGCGAACGTCGTCCTCGTGGCGGCCAGCCGCAGCGAGCCGCTCACGCTGGAGCAGGCCACGCCGATGATCGAGCTCTACCTGCTCAACGAGCGCCGCCGCAAGGCCCTGGAAGATGACACGAAGGCGCTGCGCACGGCCGCACGCATCGAGTACGTGGGCAAGTTCGCCGAGGCCGCGCCCAAGCCGACGGAGCAGCAGGCTGCCGCTGCCGCCACGACCGGCAATGCCGGCCTGACCAACAACGACATTTCCAAGGGGATGGGATTCAAATGATCGATCGCGCCGCCCGGGTTCTTCTGCGTGCCACGCTGCTGGCTGCCCTGTCGACTCTGGGCGCAACAGGCGCATGGGCACAGGCTGCGGCCGCCAACGTGTCGGCGGCTGCCGAGTACCGCATCGGCTCGGGCGACGTCCTGCGCGTGAGCGTGTACCAGAACCCGGACCTGTCGCTGGAGACCCGCGTGACCGAGGCCGGGACGATCTCGTTCCCGCTGCTGGGCTCGGTGCGCGTGGGCGGGCTCACCGTCACGGCGGCCGAGCGCGTGATCGCCGAGGGCCTGCGCAACGGGAACTTCGTGCGCCAGCCGCAGGTCAACCTGGCCGTGATGCAGGTGCGCGGCAACCAGGTCAGTGTGCTCGGCCAGGTGAACCGGCCGGGCCGCTTCCCGCTGGATGTGGCCGACCTGCGGCTGAGCGACCTGCTGGCGATGGCGGGGGGCGTGTCCAACGGCGGCTCGGACATCGTGGTCGTCAACGGCATGCGCGAAGGCCAGGCCTGGCGCACGGAGATCGACCTGCCTTCGCTGTTCACCAGCGGCGGCCGGTCGCGTGACCTGGTGGTGCAGGGGGGTGACACCGTGTGGGTGGACCGCCAGCCCCTGGTCTACATCTACGGCGAGGTGCAGCGGCCCGGGCCGATGCGCCTGGAGCGGGGCATGACGCTGATGCAGGCGCTGGCCACCGGCGGCGGGCTGACCCCGCGCGGCACGGAAAAGGGCATCCGCGTGCACCGCCGCCAGGCTGACGGTCGCGTACAGGTGATGCAACTCGTGATGGACGAGCGCATGCAGGACGGCGATGTCGTCTACGTGCGCGAAAGCCTCTTCTGAACTGAACGGACAGGCCGGCCCAACCCATGACCTTCGGACAGTTCCTTTCGATCCTGCGTGCGCGCTGGTGGATCGTGCTGGGCATGACCGCGCTTGTGGTGGGCGCCGTCATGGGCATCACCTACAAGATGCCACGGCAGTACACGGCCACCGCCAGCGTGGTGGTGGACTTCAAGCCCGACCCCGTCAGCGCCGCCGTCTACGGCGGCGTGCCGATGGGATTCATGGCCTCCCAGGTGGACGTCATCCGCAGCGCGCGGGTCTCGCAGCGCGTGGTGCGCAACCTTCGCCTTGCCGAGAACCCCGTGGTGCGGGAACAGTGGCTGGAGGATACCGGAGGAAACGGCACGGTCGAGCAGTGGCTCGCGGCTTCGTTGACCAGGCGCATGGATGTGGTGCCATCCCGGGAGAGCAGCGTCATCAACCTGTCCTACACCGCACCCGACCCGAAGTTCGCTGCCACCTTGACCAATGCCTTCGTCGAGGCCTACGTGCAGACGGCGCTCGAGCTGCGTGTCGATCCGGCCCGGCAGTACGCCGCCTTCTTCGATTCGCGCGCCAAGGCTGCACGCGAGGCCGTGGAGGAGGCCCAAGCCAGGCTGTCGGCCTTCCAGCGCCAGAACGGGATCGTCGTGAGCGACGAACGGCTGGACGTCGAGACGGCGCGGCTGAACGAGCTGTCCAGCCAGCTCACCGCGGTCCAGGCCATGGCCTCCGACTCCTCGAGCCGGCGCGCCCAGGCCACGGCCGGGGCCGGTGACAAGCTGCAGGAGGTGCTGAACAACCCGCTGGTGGCGCAGCTGCGTGCCGACCTGGGCCGTGCCGAGGCCAGGCTGCAGGAGCTCACCTCGCGCTTTGGCGACAACCATCCGCAGCTGATCGAGCAGCGTGCGGCCATTGCCGAGCTGCGCAGCCGCCTGGAGGTCGAGACCAAGCGCGTGACCGGTGGCGTGACCGTGACAGCCGACATCCAGCGCCAGCGCGAGTCGGAACTGCGAGCCGCCCTGGAGGCGCAGCGCGTGCGGGTGGGCAAGCTCAAGGCCGTGCGCGACGAAGGGTCCGTGCTCGTGCGCGATGTCGAGAACGCCCAGCGTGCCTTCGATGCGATCAGCCAGCGCCTGAACCAGACGAACATGGAGAGCCTGAACACGCAGAGCAACGTCTATGTGCTCGCGCAGGCCTCGCCGCCGTGGAAGCCTTCTTCGCCTCGGCCGGTGCTCAACGCCATCGTCTCGCTGGCCGGCGGCCTCATGCTGGGCGTGGTGCTGGCGCTCGTTCTGGAGATGCGCAACCGCCGTCTGCGCACGGTGGAGGAGGTGCCCGCGGTGCTGGGGCTTCCCGTGATCGGCGTGCTGCCCAAGCCTCCCGGGCTGCTGGCACGGCGCTCGCGCAAGGCCATGCTGAAGCTGCTGTGGTCCTCCTCGGCCTTGAGGAAGGGCAAGCCGGCATGAACGCCCAACGTCTGGCCGCCGAACCCGTGGTCGAGTCCATCGACGGCGTGCCGCCGGAGCGCTCGATCGGCGACATCATCCGCGACACCCGCAACCTCAAGGCCAGCCAGGTCGAGAAGATCCTCGAGTACCAGCGCGAGCACGGGGTGCGCTTCGGCGAGGCGGCGGTGGCGCTGAAGATGGCCAGTGCCGATGACGTCGTCTTTGCCCTGGCGCAGCAGTTCCAGTATCCCTATGCCCCGGAGAAGGAGCGCGAGCGCAGCCCCGAGCTCATCGCGCTGAACCAGCCCTTCTCGGCCCAGGCCGAGGCCTTCCGGGCGCTGCGCAGCCAGCTCATCTCGCGTGTCTTCCAGGCTCCGGACGCCTCGCGCGCCCTGGCCGTGATCAGCGCCGAGGCCCACGACGGCAAGAGCTTCTTTGCGGCCAACCTCGCGATCGTGCTGTCCCAGCTCGGGGGACGCACGCTGCTGGTGGATGCCAACCTGCGCACGCCGCGCCAGCATGAGCTGTTCAACCTGGAGAGCCGGGCCGGCCTGTCGGCCATCCTGGCGGGCCGCAGCCGCTCGCGCGTGATCCAGCAGGTGGATTTCCTGCCGGGCCTGTACGTGCTGCCGGTGGGCGTCGTGCCGCCCAACCCGCTTGAACTCGTCGAGCGCGCAGCTTTCGGGATGATGCTGCGCGAGCTTGCGGGCAAGTTCGACCACGTGGTCGTCGACACGCCTGCGGCCTGCTTCGGAGCCGATCCGATCGTCATCGCTGCGCGAGCGGGTGCGGCCGTCGTCGTGGGACGCCAGCACACGAGCCGCCTGGCACCGATGCAGGAACTGGTGGCCAACGTCTCCAGCACGTCGGCCAAGATGGCCGGCGTGGTGATGAACACCTACTGACGATGCACGTGGAACCCGCCCTGCCGTCTTCGCGGCCCCGGTCGCTGCCGCTGGCGCCTGCGGGTCTTGACTGGTTGTCCCTCGCCTGCGTGGCCGGTGGCCTGGCCCTGCTCTACGTGCCGGCCTATGTCCGGCTTGCCCAGACGATCTGGAGCAGCGACGAGTACGGGCACGGCCCGATCATCCTGGCCGTCAGCTTCTGGCTGCTGTACACGCTGCGCCACGCGATCGCCCAGACACCGACTGCGCCTCGACCGGTGCTCGGCTGGAGTCTGCTGGTGCTGTCGTTGGCGGGCTACGCGGTGGGACGCAGCCAGGACATCATCATGTTCGAGATCGGCAGCCAGATTCCGGCCCTGGCCGCGCTGCTGCTGATCTTCAAGGGGGGTGCGGCACTGCGGCTGGCCTGGTTCCCGCTCCTCTTCCAGCTCTTCATGGTGCCGCTGCCTGAAGCCCTCGTGGCAGCGGTGACGGCGCCGCTGAAGACTGCCGTGTCGGCCGCCGCGGCCTGGTTGCTGCACCTGCTGGACTACCCGGTGGGCCGCTCAGGCGTGATCCTGACAGTCGGCCCTTACCAGATGTTCGTGGCCGATGCCTGCGCCGGGCTCAACAGCATGTTCACGCTGGAGGCGCTCGGGCTGCTCTACATGAACCTGATGGGCTACACGCATGCCTGGCGCAACGCGAGCCTGGCGGTGCTGCTGGTGCCGATCGCCTTCTTCGCCAACGTGATCCGCGTCATGGTGCTGGTGCTCGTGACCTATCACTTCGGGGATGAGGCGGGCCAGGGCTTCGTCCATGGGTTTGCCGGGATGTTCCTGTTCGCGGTGGCGCTCGTGCTGATGCTGGCCGTCGACTGGGTCCTGGGCCGCTTCATGCCGGCGCATGCCGCCCCGGTGAAGTCATGAGCGCCTTGTCGACGGATCAGACTGCTCAAGAAGCGGGCCCGCGCACGCGCAGCCTGCGGCGCCATGCGGCCGCCATCGTCTGTCTGGCCCTGCTGGTCTTCGCAGGTGCCGAGGCCTGGCGCCCGCGCCAGCACCTGGCGGAACTGCGCCCGCGCATCGACCTCGAGACTGTCTTCCCCAAGCGATTCGGGCAGTGGAGCGTGGACGACCGCATGCCGGTGCAGCTCGTGTCCCCGGACGTGCAGGCGCTGCTGGACAAGCTCTACAGCCAGGTGCTGTCGCGCGTGTACGTGCACGAGCCCAGCGGCCGGCGCATCATGCTCTCCGTGGCCTATGGCGGCGACCAGAGCGATGCGGGCCGGGCGCATCGGCCGGAGGTGTGCTACCCAGCACAGGGGTTCGACATCTCGGGTCGGCGCCAGGTGACCTGGCAGGTCGCGGATCACGCGATGCCGGTGGGCCAGCTCGTGGCGCGCATGGACACCCGGCAGGAGCCCATCAGCTACTGGTTCGTGGTGGGGGAGTGGGTGGCCGTCAGCGGCACCGATCAGAAGCTCACCCAACTGCGCTACGGCCTGCGCGGCCTCATCCCGGACGGCATGCTGGTGCGGGTGTCCAGCATCGACCGTGAAGTCGACCGCGCCTACGAGGTGCAGCGCGAGTTCGTGAGCTCGATGCTCACGGTGATGCCCCAGGCCGATCGGGTGCGCGTCACCGGACGATCACACTGACATGCACGTGCTCGTCGTGCACAACCGCTACCGCGAGCGGGGCGGTGAGGATGCGGTGGTCGAGCACGAGGTGGGGCTCCTGCGCAGCGCCGGCCACGAGGTGACCGAGTACGGCCGCCACAACGACGAGATCGACGAGTCGGCTCCGTGGGCGGCCGCACTGCAGGCGCTGTGGAGCCGCCGCACGACGCGAGACATCGAGGCGCTCGTGCGTCGACGCAGGCCGGATGTCGTGCACGTGCACAACGCCTTTCCCCTGGTGTCTCCCTCGGTCTTCTGGGCGGCGGCCCGGGCCGGCATACCGGTGGTGCAGACGCTGCACAACTTCCGGTTGATCTGCCCGCAAGGCCTGCTCCTGAGAGACGGCCGGCCCTGCGAGAGTTGTGTCGGAAGGTTGCCCCTTCCCGCGATCGGCCACGCCTGCTACCGCGGCTCGCGCAGCCAGAGCGCCGTGGTGGCGGGCATGACTGTCCTGCACCAGGGCCTGGGCACCTGGCGGCGCAAGGTCGATCGCTACATCGCCTTGAGCGAGTTTTCCCGCGGCCGCCTCATTGCGGGTGGGCTGCCCGCCGAACGTGTCGTCGTCAAGCCCAACAGTGTCTGGGCGCCACCTCCGGCGCCCGAGGTGCCGCGCACCGGGCTGCTCTTCGCCGGGCGTCTGTCCACGGAGAAGGGAATCGACACGCTGGTACGCGCTGCCGTCGGTCTTCCATCGCGCACGGTGCGGGTGGCAGGCAGCGGGCCGATGGCCAGCCTGCTGGCCGCGCAGCCTGCGATCCTCCCCTTGGGCCAACTGGCTCGAGATGCGCTCGGCCACGAAATGGCAGGTGCCGTCGCGCTCGTGCTGCCCAGCGTCTGCTACGAGAACTCGCCGCTTGCCGCACTGGAGGCCTTTGCCAGCGGGTTGCCTGTCATCGCGAGCCGCATAGGAGCCCTGGCCGAACTCGTCGAGGACGGCGTGACCGGCCTGCTCTTCGAGCCTGGCAGTCCGGACGCCCTGCGCCTGAAGATGTCATGGGCCCTGGCGCACCCTGAGGCCATGCGAGCGATGGGGCAGGCGGCCCGGCAGCGACACGCGCGCTCGTATGCGCCGCAGGAAAACCTGCGCCGCCTCATCGAGATCTACGAGGGCTTGCTCACGGGCACCGGCTGTGGCGAGGTCCGGATGGCGGCCCAGGCCGCACCCGAGGAGGTGCTGCCTTGAAGGACCTGCACGACCGTTCTTCATCCCGGGTCCTGCGTGCTCCGGGGGATGAGATCCTCTCCGGCGACATTGGAACCGTCATCGGGACGCGGGTCGACGCGATACGGCTGGACGAGGCGATCGCACGCGTCACCCACTGGGCGCAGACCGGGCAGCCGGCCATGGTGTGCTTCACGAATGCGCATGCCCTGGTGACCGCGCGCCAGGAAACGGCCCTGGCCCAGGCGCTCTCGCAAGCCCGGCTCTGCCTGCCCGACGGCGCTCCCGTTGCCTGGGTACTCGGCCGGCTTCGCGGCCAAACCCAGCCCCGGGTGTCGGGTCCGGACCTGATGTGGGCCTATCTCGAGCAGGCTGCGGAGCGGGGCGAACCCATCTTCCTCTACGGGGGATCGCCCTCGACGCTGGTCGCGTTGCAGGACCGGCTGCGCGAGGCGTTCCCTGGACTCGTGATAGCCGGTGCGCTGTCGCCCCCCTTCCGGGCGCTGGATCCGAGCGAGGATGCAGACGACGTCGAGCGCATCAACGCCTCGGGTGCACGCACGGTCTGGGTAGGCCTGGGCTGTCCCAAGCAGGAGATCTGGATGCACGCGCACCTGGGCCGTGTCCGGCCGGTGATGCTGGGGGTGGGCGCAGCCTTCGACTTCCACGCGGGGCTCGTGGCCCGCGCGCCAGGCTGGATGCGGGCATCGGGCCTGGAGTGGCTGCACCGGCTGCTGCAGGAGCCGTCGCGGCTGTGGCGGCGCTACCTGTACACCAACGCGGCGTTCCTGCGCGCCGCGGCCGCGCAGTTGCTGGCTGGCCGCAGGGCCCGCGGATCGTGATGGGCGCCGCGGGAATGGGCATGCCCTCGAGCGTTGCTTCACGAAGCGTGGACGCGCTGGGCTGGGTGGTGCTGGGTGCCCTGGGCCGAGTGTCCAGCCAGCTCGTCGTCCAGATCACGCTGGCACGGCTGCTCGGACCCGAGGCCTTCGGCTCCTTTGCCGTGGTGCTGGCGCTGATGGGCCTGGGCCTGGTTCTGGCCGACGCAGGATTCGGCGCAGCCCTCGTGCAGCGCCCCAACCTGACGGAAGAAGATGTCCGGCAGGCGCTGGGCTGGACCCTCCTGCTGGGCATGACCGTTGCCACGGTCATCGCGATCAGTGCCCCCGCCTTCGCCCGTCTCATGGGAGATCCGGACCTTGCCTCGATGTGTCGGGTGGCGGCTGTGCTGATCGTGCTGATGACCCTGCGCAACGTCTCGGTGAGCCTGCTGCAGCGCCAGCTCGACTTCAAGGGCCCGCAGCTGATCGACTTCGTCTCCTACGTGCTGTGCTTCGGTGGCGTGGCCATAGCGGCTGCCACCCAGGGCTGGGGAGCCTGGAGCCTGCTGGCGGGATTCGCCGCGCAGGTGCTGTTCTCCCTGGTGGCCACCTACCTGCGGTGCCGTCATTGCCTGCGACCGCGCCTGTCGGGCGACCGCGCGCTTGCGGCCTTCGGGCTGCGCGCGATGGGCAACGAGCTGACGACCTGGGCGGCCGAGCAGCTCGACCGCTTCATCATCGCGCGGGCATGGGGACTGGTTGCGCTGGGCCAGTACACCGTTTCGTCCAGCCTGGCCCGGGCACCGGTTGGCATGCTGATGGCCTCCGTGCGCGCCCTGACCTTCGCCGGGACGGCCCGTGCCCAGGAGGACCGAGCCGCTGTGGCGGCCGCCTTGCTCCTCATGATCGAGGCCGCCGCACTCGTCACGGTGCCCACCTTCGTGCTCGTCAGCCTCGAGGCCGAGGCCGTGCTGGTCCTTGTCTACGGACCGGCCTGGCGCGACGCAGCGCCACTCCTGACCGCCCTGGCCGTGGCGGTGCCGCCTTTGGTGGTGTCCACGCTCGTCTCCTCGGTCCTGCGCGGCATCGGCGCCGTGGGCCTCGAACTGCGCGTGCTGCTCGTGACCTCCGCGCTCTTCCTGCTTGGCCTGGCAGCCCTTTCCTCAGGCCCGCTGGCCGTGGTGGCCTGGTGCGCACCAGCGGCCCTGGTGCTGCGCGCCGCCTGGCTCATCATGGCCGTGCGCGGCCGCCTCGAGCTGCCGATGTCCCGCGTGCTCGCAGCGTTGCGCGGGGCAGTCGTGCTCGCGGCGCTTGCGGCGGGCGTTTGCCTGGCCGTGCGCACCCTGGGGCCCGGCTTGCTGCAGGTTTCCCCGGTGGTGCCCCTGGTGGCGGGCCTGGCGAGCATCGCCCTGGCGCTTGTTGCAGCCAGCCGCGCCTGCATGAGTGCCCACTTGCGCGAGCTCGTGCGCCGCGAGTGTGCCGGACGACTCCAGCGGATGCGGGTCGCGCGTACTGCCGCGATCCGCTCCGCTGCCCGGGATGCATCGTGATGAGCGCACCGGCTGTCACGCTCGCGGCAGGCTCCAGACCGCCTCTCGTTCCTTCGAGGGATGATGAGATCCGATTCTCCGACTGGCTGGTCGTGGCTGTCGTGGTGGCCAAGCCTGCAGTCGACGCACTGCACCAGTACGGCGCCGTCAAGTACGCCTACATGGGCCTGCTCATGTTCGCGGCCTTCTTTGCCTATGTCGGCCGCCGCGTCGCGGGTTCGACGGGCCTGAGCCCGGCGCAAGCACGGGGCTACATGCATCACGTGGGGCTGGCGGCGACCTATGGGGTCTTCCTCTTCGTGAGCCTGGCCGTCTACCTGGGTTCGCTCACCGAGATCTTCAAGATCATGAGCCCCTTCATCCTGTTCGCCCTGCTGGCACCGCTCGTCGGAGGCTGGTTCGTGAAGGTGCTGGGGATCGGCGCACTGCTGATCATCGTCAGCAACGCGGCCTTGCTGCCCCTCGACGCCGGCTGGGTCTACTGGGGCGGCGTCCGGACCTTCAAGGGCTACTACTTCTTCAAGACGGATCTGGCCTATGCCGTCTCCTTCGCCACGCTCTCGGTTGCGCTGTGGCAGCGCTTCCGGTTCACGCCCGTCCTGATCGTGGCCACCAGCCTGGGCGCGGCACAGGTCGTCCTGTCGAACTCGCGGCTGAACTATCTGCTGTTCCTGGCCGTGGTGACATTCATCGCCTTGAAGGGTGGATTGCGGCTGGCCACGCTGCTCAAGGCAGCCGTGCTCGTCGGTCTGGTGGCCGTGGTGGTCGCTTTCCTGTTCGACTCGCGTCGCATGCTCGGCTTCGACCTGAGCGATCCCGGAAGCTTCACCCAGGGCCGAAACCGGATCTGGGACATCCTCATCGAAGAAGGCGTGATGAGCTTTTCCGCCACGGAGTGGCTGTTCGGGCGCGGGCTGTACGCCGACCTGATGCTGTTTGCCGAGAACACGACCACGGGTGACGTGCACAACGCCCACAACGAGGCGCTGCACCTGCTCATCACCGAGGGCCTGTTCGGGCTCGTGCTGTACGGGGCGCTGTGGCTGACGATGCACCAGTTCGCCACTTCCGCGAAACTGCCCTCCTGGTCGCGCGGGGTCAGCGCCTTCGCCTGCGCACTCCTGGCGCTGCAGAGCATGACTGCGGTCGTGTCCTCGTATGCGAGCAAGACCTGGCCGGTGGTTTTCCTGCTGCTGGCGGTGGCGGCCTCCTCGCGCCTGTCACGGGAGTAGCAGCGTGCAACGCCCGACGCGTGGCAGGAGCGGGCTTCTGCCGGGCCTTCGAATGAAGCCAGGATGGTGCCTGCGCGCCCTGGGCATCGCCCTGGCATGGGCCGCTTCCTGCGCGTCGGCGCAGCAGGCGGAGGCCCTGGGCATTCATGTGCACGAACGCAGCGAAGCACCCGCTGCTGCCGGCGTGGGCTATGGCGCCATCCGTCTGTGGGATTCCGGAACGCAGTGGCGTGACCTCGAGCCTGAGCCAGGGGTCCTGCGGCTGGGCGAACTGCAGGCCCGCGTCGCGCAGGCGCGTCAAGCCGGCCAGCGCGTCCTGCTGACGCTGGGCGCCACACCGGCGTGGGCCTCCTCCAGGCCGCGTGAACGCTGCCCCTATGGCTGGGGCTGTGCCGCGCCGCCCGCAGAGCTGCAGACGTGGCGGCGCTATGTCCGCCGCATCGCCACCGAGTTCGCCGGTCGCATCGAGTGTTACGAGACCTGGAACGAGGTCAGCTTTCCAGACGATCCCGTGCTCAACGCGCGCTCGCGCAACGGCGGGGGTGACCCGCAGTTCTACTCGGGCACCGTCCAGCAGCTGGTTGCCCTGCAGCGCGCGGCATTCGAGGAGATTCGTGCGGCCGATCCAAAGGCCTGCGTGCTGTCTCCTTCCTTCCACTCCTCGGGCGAGTGGTTCGGCAAGCTGGACCGCTTCCTGGAAGCGGGTGGCGGGGCATGGTTCGACCGCCTGAGCTTCCACTTCTACACGGGCGAGCATCCCCCCGAACGTGCCCACGCCTACGTCAGCGGCGTGCGCGCGGTACTGGCGCGCCATGGGCGCGGCGATGTCGAGATCTGGAACACCGAGACGGGCGTGTCGTTTGCCGCGCAGCCCGGCAAGGGAGCGCAGGCCCTGCGCGACAAGGTGTTCGGGGAGACCCTGCGAACCTACCTGGTCAACTTCGGCTCGGGGGTCAAGCGGCTTTACTGGTACGCGTGGGACCACGACGATGAGCTTGGCCTGCATCGGCGGTCGCGCAACGCGGGGCCCGTCGTCGAGGAAGCCGCCCGCGCCACGGTCGCCTTCTTGCGCGGCCTCAAGACGGTGGATTGCCCGCAGGCTTCGGCCGATGGCCTGTGGCACTGCACGCTGCGCTGGGGCGACGGCCGGGTGCGTGAGGTGGCCTGGGCGGCCGGTGCTGCAGCCGGCCGTCTGCCGCTGCCCAGCGCCGACGGTGCCTGGCGCCTATGGGGGCGCTCGCCGGCAGAGCCGCCCGTGCACACCGCGCATCGGCTCGACGGGCGTCCGGTGATCCTGGATTCGCCCTTGACGCGCTGAGCCAGGGGCGCTGCGATGACACTCCCGCCGCCAGCCACCCGCAGCGTGCTGGTGATCTCGCATGGCTTCCAGCCCGCGTACGAGCGGGGCTTCTGCAACGGGCTGGTCTCGGTCGGCCATCGGGTCACGCTCGTGACCGGTGAGCGGTGCGATCGCCTCGGCCTGAAGCCGCAGATCGAGGTGCTCGCGCTGCGGGGCAGCCAGGACGAGGGACGGTCGGCCTGGGCCAAGATGCTGAACATGGCGCGCTACCACCTTGCCCTGCTGGGGCGGGTGGCTGGCCGCCGGCACGATGTGGTTCACGTGATCGGTCTGATCGAACCTCTGTGGATCGTGGGCGTGATGGAAGGCCTGCTGCTGCGCCTGCTGGCCCGGCGCTTCGTGCTGACCGTGCACGACCTGCTGCCGCATGACCGGCACACCGTCGCCGCACGCCGAGCCTGCAGGATCGCCTACCGGATGCCGCACGCCTTGGTGGTGCACACGGGCCGCATGGCGCGCGAGCTCGCTGACAGCTTCGATGTGGCCCTGCAGCGGATCACCGTCATGGCACATGGGTTGGAGCCGTTGCCACCTTCGCACGAGCAGCCGGCCCCTATGGACTGCCTGCCGGTGCGGCTGCTGTGCTTCGGGCACGTGATGCCCTACAAGGGGGTAGATGTCCTCGTCGATGCACTCGCCCACGTGCAGGCGAGTTGCACGTTGCATGTCAGCGGCACCTGCCGCGACCCCGACCTGGCCCGCGGCTTGCGAGCGCGTATCCGGTCGAGCCCGGCGCACACTCGCATCACGTGGTGCGAGGACTACGTCGACGACGACCGGATGCGGGCGCTCTTCGAGGAGGCCGATGCGGTCGTGTTGCCTTACAGGCACATCGACCAGAGCGGCGTGCTCATGCAGGCGCTGCGGCATGGCGCACCGGTGGTCGCCACCCGCGTGGGTGCCTTCGAGGACCATGTGACGCCGGACGTGGGGGAGCTGTGCGAGCCCGGCAGCGCGCGCTCGCTGGCAGCCGCCATCGACCGGCTGGCGGCCCGTCGCGCGGCCCTCGACCGGGCCCGTATCAGGGCGAAGGCCGCTGAGCTGGACTGGTCGGGTGTGGTGCAGGCGCTGCCTCGCGCCTATGGGGCACCTGCCTGAGGAAGGTCTCCAGCCGGGCTGCAACGATTTCCGTGCGCAAGGCGGCCTGGTGCCGCTCAAGGGCAGCCCGCCCCCACGCTGCCAGGCCTGCCGGGTCGTCGAGGCTGTCCCGGATGATCCGGGCGGCCCTTGCGGGGTCGGCCTGTGGCAGGTGCCGGCCTTCCACGCCGTCGTCGAGGATCTCCGGAATGCCACCCGCTGGCACGGCAAACACGGGCTTGCCGCACGCGAAGGCCTCGAGCACGACGAGCGGAAGGTTCTCGATCCTCGCCACGTGCACCAGCGCGCGGTGCACATGAATCAGCGAGGCAGCGTGCCGGGCGAATCCCGTGAAGCGGACCCACTCGGCGATGCCGAGCTCCCGGGCGCGCGCTGCGAGTTCCGGGCTGTCCGGGCCGTCGCCGACGATGGTCACGCTCAAGGGACGCCCCTGGTCGCGCGCTGCCGCAATGATGTCGAGCAGGTAGTGCTGGTTCTTGCGGGGCTCGAGGGTTCCGATGCAGACGAGGTCGGCCGCAGGGCTGCCCGCCGGGGCAGGTGGTGCAGGGGAGACGAAGTTCGGGATCACCGCCTGCTCCACGCCCACGCAGGCGGGGTGCTGCATGCACACACGTTCCTGCATGTAGCGGGAGACGAAGACGAGCGCATCGACCGCCGGCAGCCACTTCGCCTCGAACTCCCGGATGCGCCCGTGGTGCCGGCTCCCACGGGCGAAGGCGCCCTTGTCGGCCCACTCGTCTGCCTGGGACTCGTTGAAGTGGACTGCCATCGCCACGGCTGCGTGGCGGCCGGGCTGCAGTTGCAGGCAAACGGCTGCGGACACCGGGCATTGCGCGTAGATCACTGCACCGGGCCCCTGCTGCAGGTGCCGGCGCAGGGCCTGCCGCAGGCACCAGCCGTGACCCCAGCGGTACAGCCTCACGGCCAGGGGCGGTGACAAGGTCTCCAGAACCCGGCGCAGGGCGACCAGCGCGAGCAGGACCAGTCGCGACCACCCGGGTGCATCGAAGGGGGTGACCAGCGTGGCGGGGCGACCTTGTGCCGACAGCCACTCTCTGAGCACCCGGACGTGGGTCTGGACCCCCGTGGTGCCACGGTCGCGAAGCAGCATCGCGATGACGACGGGACGGCCGGCGCCGGTGTGTTCAGGAGTCGGCATGGCCGCCGGCGTGCAGGATGGCCAGGCGCAGCTGCGAGGCCGCGGCTTCGAAGGTGTAGGCCGAAACGGCGGCCTGGGCGGCGTCGGCCATGCGGCGATGCTGTGATGCATCGCTCAGAAGGGTTGCCACCGCGTCTGTCCAGGTGGGGAGGTCCAGCGGCAGGATCCTGCCTTCCTGGCCATCGCGCACCAGCTCCCCCGCGACTCCCGCATGCGGCGACACCACGATTGGCAGCCCTGCGGCTGCAGCCTCGTTGGCCACGACGCCCCAGGTGTCCATCCGGGTCGGGAACAGAAACACCTTGGCGCGCGCATAGCGATCGGGCAACTCGGCCTGGGCCAGGTGACCCAGGAAACGCGCCTGCACCCATGTGTTCAGTGCCAGGGCGCGCGCCTGCAGCTCCTGCAGGAGCTCGCCACTTCCCAGGAAATCGATGCTCACCCGGCGGCCCAGCCGCTGGGCGACGCCGGCCGCTACCTCGAGCGCGAACAGGGGAGACTTGTGGGCGATCAGGCGGCCCGAGAACAGGAGGTCGACGGTGCGCTCGGGCTGCGGGTGAATCCGGAAGCGCGCGTTGTCGATGGCCAGGGGCGCCTTGAAGATCCGTGACGGCTGCACGCCGTAGGCTGCGAACAGCCTGGAGGACCCCTCGCTGGCCCCGACGAAGGCGCAGCTGTGCGCGAAGACGAAGCGGCGCACGGCCCGGTGCGCGGCCGACAGGCTGGACTCCGACTGGAGGGTGCCATCGATGAACACGACATGCGCGCGACGGGTGAGCCGGGCCCATGCGAAGGCCGCCAGGAATGTCGGGATGAACCCACAGGTGATGACGACCTGCGGGTCCAGGCGGCGCAGCAGGGTGACCACCCGCCCATCCGCGTGCAGGAAACGGCGGTCCAGTGCGACATAGCGCCCGCCCAGGTATCGCGGCTCGAACCCGTGGTCGGTGGCAGACAGGGACGTGTCGATATGGGGCGGGGCGCAATAGACCACCTCGAGCGCGACGTCCGGGCATTGCGCCAGCATCCGCAGTGCGGGTACCCGGTAGGGAGCCGGGGCGTTGCTCACGAGAGCCACGCGCACCCGACGCGCGGCAGTGTGCAACGGCGCCGCGGCGCCGGATTCCGGGCGCGCGTCGACCACTACTGCCGTCCGTAGGTGTCCTCGAAGCGCACGATGTCGTCTTCCCCGAGGTAACTCCCCGACTGCACCTCGATGATCTCCAGCGGCACCTTGCCCGGGTTGCGCAGCCGGTGCGTCTCGCCCAGCGGGATGTAGGTGCTCTGGTTCTCCGACAACAGCAGCACCTTGTTGCCCACCGTCACCTCGGCGGTGCCGGAGACGACGATCCAGTGCTCGGCGCGGTGGTGGTGCATCTGCAGGCTCAGAGACGCGCCGGGCTTGACGAGGATGCGCTTGACCTGGAAGCGCTCGCCGCTGTCGATGCTGTCGTACCAGCCCCAGGGGCGGTGCACCTTGCGGTGCAGGGCCTGCTCGCCGCGCTGCTCGGCGCCGAGCCAGTTGACGATCTTCTTCACATCCTGGCTCCTCTCGCGGCTGGTCACGAGGACGGCGTCGGGTGTCTCCACCACGACCACGTCCTGCAGGCCCACCGCGGCCACGAGGCGGCTCGTGGCATGCACCAGGGTGTTGCGGCTGTCGCTGACCAGCGCGTCGCCACGCGTGGCGTTGCCCTGCGCATCCTGCTGGGCCACCTGCCAGACGGCCTCCCAGGCGCCCAGATCGTTCCAGCCGGCGTCCAGGGCCACCATGCGGATGTCGAAGGCGCTGCCGGGGCAACGCTCCATCACGGCGTAGTCCACCGACTCGGCGGGCACGGCCTCGAACTCGGCGCGCCCCGGCCGCACGAAGCTCGAGTCGGTGCCGCGCACGGCCCAGGCGGCCCGGCAGGCGGCCGAGATGTCCGGCCGGAACTGCTCCAGCGCCGCCAGCCAGGTGCTGGCCTTGAGCACGAACATGCCTGCGTTCCAGTAGTACCCGCCGTCGGAGAGGTAGGCCTGAGCGGTGGCGAGATCAGGCTTCTCGACGAAGCGCTCGACCCGCTGGGTCGAGTCGGGTTCGGTCGCGCCGCCGCTGGCCCGGATGTAGCCGTATCCCGTCTCGGGCCGGTCGGGCGTGACGCCGAGCACGACGATCGCGCCCTGCGCAGCGGCGTGCACGGCACGGCGCAGCGCGGTGGTGAAAGCGGTGCCATCGGTGACGGTCTGGTCCGCGGGCGTGACGACGAGCACGGGGTCGGCACCGCCTTCGCAGGCGGCCAGTGCCGCCAGCGTCAGCGCCGGTGCGGTGTTGCGCCCGGCCGGCTCGAGCACGACGGCCGCGGGCTCCAGCTGCGACTCGCGCAGCTGGTCCAGCACCAGGAAGCGGTGCTCCTCGTTGCCGACGATGAGGGGGGGCTGTACCGCCAGGCCGTCTGCCTGGAGGGCGGCCAGGCGCGCTGCAGCCTGCTGGAAGAGGCTCGTCGTGCCCGACAGCACCAGGAACTGCTTGGGGTAGCCCGCGCGTGACAGCGGCCACAGCCGTGTGCCCGAGCCGCCGGCCATGATCACCGGCAGCACTTCCGTAGCAGAGGAGGTCATGCTTCGAATCCTTGAGGGTTGTGCGACTGCCAGCGCCAGCTGTCCTCGCACATGCGGGCCAGATCGTAGCGGGCCCGCCAGCCCAGCAGCTCATGGGCCCGGGATGGATCCGCCCAGCAGGCAGCCACGTCGCCCGGTCGGCGCGGCATGATGCGGCACGGGATCTCGCGGCCGCTGGCCCGCGCGTAGGCCGCCACCACCTCGAGCACGCTCGAGCCGTTGCCCGTGCCCAGGTTGACGGTGAAGGAGCCGGGTTGGTCGAGCAGCCGCGCGAGCGCCGCCACGTGCCCCTCGGCCAGGTCGACGACGTGGATGTAGTCGCGCACGCCCGTGCCGTCAGGGGTGGGGTAGTCGTTGCCGAAGACCTGCAGGAAGGGCCGCCGCCCCACCGCCACCTGCGCGACGTAGGGCATCAGGTTGTTGGGGGTGCCGCGCGGATCCTCGCCGATGCGCCCGCTCTCGTGGGCACCCACAGGGTTGAAGTAGCGCAGCGTGGCCGTTCGCCACTGCGGGTCGGCCACGCCAAGATCCTGCAGCACCTCCTCGCCCATGAGCTTGGTGCGGCCGTAGGGGCTGGTGGCGGCCAGCCGCGCATCCTCGCGAATCGGCAGCCGCTCGGGGTCGCCATAGACGGTGGCACTCGAGCTGAAGACGAAGCGGCGCACGTCATGCCGGCGCAGGGCTTGGCACATGGTGACGAGCCCGCCGATGTTGTTGGCGACGTACTCCAGCGGTTGGGCCACCGACTCGCCCACGGCCTTCAGGGCGGCGAAGTGCACCGCTGCATCGACCCGGTGCCGGGTGAGCAGGGCGTCCATCGCCGCCGGATCGCATACGCTGGCACGCTCGAACACGGGCTCACGGCCGCCGAGTTCCCGCAGCCGGTTGAGCACCTCGGGGGAGCTGTTGGAGAAGTCGTCGACGCCGACCACGTCGAAGCCGGCCTGTTGCAGCGCCAGCCAGGTGTGCGAGCCGATGTAGCCGGTGGCCCCTGTCAGCAGGACGGTGGGCATCGGGCGCGCTCAGCGGCCCTCCAGCGGGCGGCCCTCCAGCGAGACCTGCACCTGGCAGCCCAGCCTGGATGCGGTGATATCGGCCGACAGGGGTGGCTGGCCGCGGCGCAGCTCGTGCCCGATGTCGCAGCCCAGGCTCAGCAACCGCGTGGGTTGCCAGGTGGCACCCAGGCTGCCCACCAGGAGGCGATCGCTGCCGTTGACGATGATGGCGCTCCCGCCGGGCAGCGGCAGTGACTGCGACAGATCGCGGTGCGTGGCCTCGATCGACGCGCGCAGCCGGATGCGGGCGGTGGCCGCGTAGTCGGCCCCCAGCCGCATCGCGGTGGACACGCGTGTGTACTCGAGCAGCTGCGCGCTCGCGCCCGAGGCCAGGAAGAAGGCATCCTGGCTCGGTTCGCGGGTGAGGGTGGTGGTCAAGGTGAGCTTGCTCGTGGCGAGCCAGCGCCAGTCCAGGCTCCCGGTGAGGCCGGAGAAGTCGCTCTGCACGGCGTTGTCGTGGGTGGTGCGGCCGCTGCTCAGCCGCGCGCGCAGTTCGGATTTGCCGGTGGCGGTGTAGGTGGCGGTGAGGTCGATGTAGCGGCCCGTGTAGTCATCGGACTGGAAACCGCCGCCGGCCAGTGCGCGGTAGCGCGGAAAGCTGCCACGGGTGGAGCGGGCCGACAGGCCGATGCTGCTGCGTTCCGTCGGCCGGTAGCGCACGCCGGCGGAGGCCCACCCCTCGTGGTATTCGCGGCTGTCGTAGAGCGCGGCGCTGTAATCCACCTCGCGCCAGCCGAGCGCAGCCTCGGCGTTGAAGCCGGTGGTGTAGCCGATCCTGAAGAGGGCGTCAGCCTGGTTCAGCGTGATCAGGTTGACCGAAGCGGGCACACCCGTGGTGCCGGTCTCGAAGGCAGCCAGGCTGCGGTCGGTGAACACCCGCATCTCGCCCGCGATGGCTCCTGCGGTGCGCCAGTCCAGCCCGGCGACGAGGCGCCAGCCCTGGTTGTCGAACATGCTGTTGTTGGCCACCCGGTTGGAGCGCATCTCGGCGCGGGCGTAGGCGCGCTGGTCGGTGCCGAAGCGCTGGTCGAAGCCGGCAGCCAGGGTGCCCGTGAGCACGGTGTCGGCTTTCGCGTAACCGGCTGGGGTGGCCTGCCCGTCGGCCAGCCGCAGATAGTTCGTGTCGTGCAGGAAGGCCAGCGAGGCGCGTGCGTACCAGCTGGCAGCCGCCTGTGCCTGGACCAGCCCGGGCGCGGCCCCGAGCAGGGCGGCCAGGGCCAGGGTGAGCAGGGACGGGAAGGGGCGGTGGGTCATCGAGGACGTCTCCCGGGCGGCCTGGACATATCGACAGTATGCCCGAGGCTGCCCCTGTGTTTCCATATCGGCGTGTTCGTCGCGCCCCTCAATAGGCGCTGCGGTCGAAGAACACGAGCTTCACGGTGCGGGCGATGATCTGCAGGTCCAGCCGCAAGGACCAGTTGCGCAGGTATTGCAGGTCGTACTCCACCCGTGCCTTCATCTTGTCGATTGTGTCGGTCTCGCCACGCAGGCCATTGATCTGGGCCCATCCCGTGATGCCTGGGCGCACCTTGTGGCGCACCATGTAGGCCCGCACCAGCTCCCGGTACATCTCGTTGTGGGCCAGCGCGTGCGGGCGCGGGCCGACGATGCTCATGCGCCCCTGCAGCACGTTGATGAACTGGGGCAGCTCGTCGAGCGAGGTGCGGCGCAGGAAGGCGCCGAAGGGCGTGATGCGCGGGTCGTCCCGGGTGGCCTGGCGCACCTGCGCGCCGTCTTCCATCGCGCGCATGCTGCGGAACTTGTAGACGACGATCTCCTCGCCATCCAGGCCGCTTCGCCGCTGGCGGAAGATCACCGGCCCGGGCGAGGAGAGCTTGACGCCCGCGGCGAGCACGGCCAGCAGCGGCGCGATCAGCACCACGATGAGCGAGCCGAGGACGAGGTCGGAGACCCGCTTGACGAGCGCATTCGTGCCCGTGAAGGGGCTCTCGCAGATGCCCACCACGGGCACGCCGTTGAGGTCGAGCATCCGGCCCTGGATGATGCTGATGCCGAAGACGTCGGGCACGAAGAAGATCGAGGCCGTCGTGCCCTGGATCTCCTCCAGGAGCTGCACGATGCGTGGCTGCGAGCCCAGCGGCAGCGTGATGTAGACCTCGCGGATGCCGTGGGCCAGGATGTAGACCTGGGCTTGCGCCAGCCGGCCCAGCATCCGGCCCTTGGACTGCGGATCGACCCGGTCGTCGGCCCGGTCGTCGAAGAAGCCGACGAAGTCGATCCCGCGGTCTGCCGAGCCGGACAGGGCCTGGGCCACCTTCAGGCCCAGCGGCCCGGCGCCCAGGACGACCGCGCGGCGCCGGTTCTCGGGTTTGGCGTCATGCAGGCGCAGGGCGTACTGCCCGGCGAGCACGGCCGCGAACTGCAGCACGGGCGTGCCGACGACCCAGGTCAGCAGCACGTCGGCCCGGAACAGGTGCAGGCTCTGCGTGGCCCAACCGCACAGCAGCAGGATCGCCAGCACGCCGAACCAGGAGGCCAGGATGTCCACCGCCGCGGCGAGCCAGCGCTGGCGAAAGCGGTTGCGCCCGGGGAAGATCAGCGTGAAGACCAGCAGGCACAGCACCAGGTCGGGCCGGCCGAAGGGCTCCTCGTGCCACTGCATCGCCGCTGCATAGGCGAGCACCATCACGGCGGGCTCGAGGAAGGCGGCAATCAGCGCCCCCACCGATTGCGGCGCACTGAGGAAGGTCTTGGCGGAGTGGGGTCGGTGCTCGAACATGGGGCGCGCGAGCGGCCCGCGCGGCTGATGGCCCGAAAGACGGATTGTGCCGAATCGGGATGTGCCTGGCCAAGCCATTGCGGCAGCACGCGGACCACGCACGTCGCGCGCGCCGTCGGCGTGAATTAGTGCCGCACCGCAAGCGCCGAGGGTGTGGCGCGGGCGCTACCTACAATCCCGCTCCATGTTGCATGCGCTACACGAATGGCTGATCCCGGCGGCGCTGGACCGCGCGGTGCTGCTGGCCAACCACGTGCTCGCGGGGGAGGCGGCGGCGGTGCAGCGACTGCGGCCCCACGCCGGGCGCGTGGTGCGCGTGCGGGCGCAGGGCTGGCCGGCGCTGTTGCCGCCCTTGGCGCCGGTGGACCTCAGGCTGACGGCAGCCGGGCTGCTGGAACGTGCAGGCGAGGGTGCAGGCGCGGGTTGCGAGCCGGACCTGCACCTGAGCGTGGACGCCTCCAATCCCGCCGGACTCGCCTGGCGGCTGGCAATGGGCGAGCGGCCGGGCGTGCAGGTGCAGGGTGATGCCGCACTCGCGGCCGATGTCGACTGGGTTGCGAGCCACGTGCGCTGGGACCTTGCCGCCGACCTCGAGCGCGCGCTCGGGCCCGGCCCGGCGCAGGCCATGACGGCCTTCGCCGGCATGCTGGCCGGTGCGCTGCGCGATGCCGTGCAGGCCTGGCCACCTGGTGCAGGCGCCCCGGCCCCGTCCCCCGATCCGCCCGGCAGCCGCCCCGGCTCCGCCACACCGCCCGAGGGCACGCGGTGAGGCGACTGGCGCGGCTGCTGGCCATCGTCCTGACGCTGCTGCGCTTCGGCGTGGCCGAGGTGGCGCTCCAGGGCCTGCGCCAGCGCTGGGTACGCCTGATCGTGCGCGTGGTCACGCTGGGCCGGCGCTTCGACGAGCCTCGCGGCGCGCGGCTGCGCCAGGCGCTGGAGCGGCTCGGGCCCATCTTCGTCAAGTTCGGCCAGGTGCTGTCCACGCGGCGCGACCTCCTGCCGGCAGACATCGCCGACGAACTCGCGCGGCTGCAGGACCGCGTGCCGCCCTTCCCCGCGCCGGCCGCCCGCGCCGCGGTGGAGCGTGCCCTGGGGCGGCCGGTGGCGGACATCTTCGAGCATTTCGAGGCCGAGCCGGTGGCCAGCGCATCGATCGCACAGGTGCACTTCGCCCGGCTGCACGGTGGGCGCGAGGTGGCCGTGAAGGTGCTGCGCCCGGGCATGCTCGAGCTGATCGAGCGCGACCTGGCGCTGCTGCACACGCTGGCGCGCTGGGTCGAGCGGGCGAGCAGCGACGGGCGGCGGCTGCGCCCGCGCGAGGTGGTGGCCGAGTTCGACACCTACCTGCACGACGAGCTCGACCTGGTGCGCGAGGCGGCCAACGCGGCGCAGCTGCGCCGCAACATGCAGGGGCTCGATCTCGTGCTCGTGCCGCAGATGGTGTGGGAGCTGTGCACGCCCAGCGTGATCGTGATGGAGCGCATGAAGGGTGTGCCCATCGCCCACCTGGACCGGCTGCGGGAGGCGGGCGTGGACCTGAAGAAGCTCTCGCGCGACGGCGTGACGATCTTCTTCACGCAGGTCTTCCGCGACGGCTTCTTCCACGCCGACATGCATCCGGGCAACATCCAGGTGAGCCTGGAGCCCGACACCTTCGGACGCTACGTCGCGCTGGACTTCGGCATCGTGGGCACCCTCACGGACCGCGACAAGCAGTACCTCGCGCAGAACTTCGTGGCCTTCTTCAGGCGCGACTACCGCCGCGTGGCCGAGCTGCACGTGGAGTCGGGCTGGGTGCCACCGGCCACGCGGGTGGACGCCCTGGAGAGCGCCATCCGCGCCGTGTGCGAGCCCCAGTTCCAGCGCCCGCTCAAGGACATCTCGCTGGGCCAGGTGCTGCTGCGCCTGTTCCAGACCTCGCGCCGCTTCAACGTCGAGATCCAGCCCCAGCTCGTGCTGCTGCAGAAGACGCTGCTCAACGTGGAAGGCCTGGGGCGACAGCTCGACCCGGACCTGGACCTGTGGGCCACGGCCAAGCCCTTCCTGGAGCGCTGGATGGACGAGCAGGTGGGCTGGCGCCAGCTTCTGGAGCGGCTGAAGGTGGAGGCGCCACGCTACGCGCACCTGCTGCCCGAGCTGCCGCGGCTCGTGCATGCGGCCTTGCAGCCGCAGCCCGGGCCGACGCTGGCCGAGCGGCAACTGGCCACGCTCGTGGAGCAGCAGCGGCGCACCCATCGGCTGGTCCAGTCCGCGCTTCTCGTGGGCTTCGGGTTCGTCGTGGGCATGATGCTTGCAAGGGCAATCCTGACGGGCTGAAACGGTCCGGAGGGCGCCGCTACACTGCGGCCGCATTTTCCGTGCGCGCCGGAATCCGGCGCAGCGCTGCCTGATCGGGCCGGGCTGCCTTGCGGCCAGGCCACACCCGACACTTTCCCTGGAGCGTGCCGTGCTGATCACCTTCGTCGTTCTCTACCTGGCCCTGACCATCGCCATCGGGCTGCTCGCCGCGCGGCGGGTGCACGGCGCCAAGGACTACCTCGTGGCGGGACGCAGCCTGCCGCTGTACATGAACGTCGCCACCGTCTTTGCCACCTGGTTCGGCGCCGAGACGGTGCTGTCGGTGTCGGCCACCTTCGCCAAGGACGGCCTGTCCGGGATCCCGGGCGACCCCTTCGGCGCCTCGCTGTGCCTGGTGCTGGCGGCGCTGCTGTTCGCGCGGCTGTTCTACCGCATGAACCTGCTGACGATCGGCGACTTCTACAAGCAGCGCTACGGCAAGGGTGTGGAGGTGCTCACGAGCGTGGCCATCGTGATGAGCTACCTCGGCTGGACCTCCGCCCAGCTGACGGCGCTGGGCCTGGTGATCCACGTGCTGTCCGGCGGTGCGGTGGACTTCCAGACGGCCATCATGATCGGCGCGGCCATCGTCGTCGTCTACACGATCTTCGGCGGGATGTGGTCGGTGGCCTTCACCGACCTGTTCCAGACCATCGTCATCCTGATCGGCCTGACGGCGGTGGCCTGGCTCGTGGGCGACCTGGCCGGTGGGGCGACCAAGGTCATCTCGCAAGCCGCCTCCGAGGGCAAGCTGATCCTGTTCGACCTGAACATGGACGCTGCCGGCTGGTGGGCCATGGCCGGTGCCTTCTTCGCCTTCGCCTTCGGCTCGATCCCGCAGCAGGACGTCTTCCAGCGCATGACCAGCGCCAAGGACGAGAAGACGGCCGTGCGCGGCACGCTCATCGGCGGCCTCGTGTACTTCGTGTTCGCCTTCGTGCCGATCTACATCGCCTACGCCGCCATCGTGCATGCGCCGGAGCTGGCCAAGCTCTTCGAGTCCGAGGACGCGCGCGAGATCCAGCGCATCCTGCCCGACCTGGTGCTCGGCCAGATGCCGATGTGGGCGCAGATCCTCTTCTTCGGGGCCCTGCTGTCGGCGATCCTGTCCACTGCCAGCGGTGCGCTGCTGGCGCCCACGGCGACCTTCACGGAAAACGTGCTGCGGCCCTTCGTGCCCAACATGAGCGACCGGCAGATGCTGCTGACGCTGCGCATCATCCTGGTCACCTTCACGGCCGGCGCGCTGCTGTTCGCCCTCAACAGCAAGAGCACGATGTACGAGATGGTGCAGAACGCCTACAACGTGACCCTGTGCGGGGCCTTCGTGCCCCTGGTGGCCGGGGCCTATTGGAAGCGCGCCAACACCCAAGGGGCGCTGCTGTCGTTCATCCTGGGCATCGGCACCTGGCTGGCGGCCACCAACGTGGCGCCCGAGGCGATGATCCCGGCCAACCTGGTGGGCTTCTTCGCCTCGATCGTCGGCATGCTCCTGGGTTCGCTCGCGCCCACGCTGATTGCCAACCGCGGCCACTCCATCGAGCACGCGCTCAAGCATGCGGGCCAGGGCACGGCTGCCGGCGGCCACGGCGCGCCTCAGCACTGAGGGTCGTCGGGCCTGACGCACCCCGGCCCGCCGGGGTGCGCGTGAAGAAAGGGCGGCCTATAATGCGCGGTTTCGCCCGATTCAACCCGCTGCCATGCCCATCTACGCCTACCGCTGTGGCGAATGCGGCCACAGCCGCGACGTCCTGCAAAAGCTCTCCGACCCCCTGCTCACCACCTGCCCGGCGTGCGGCGCCGAGGCCTTCACCAAGCAGGTGACCGCCGCCGGCTTCCAGCTCAAGGGATCGGGCTGGTACGTGACGGACTTCCGTGACAACGGTGCGGGCCGCAAGGCCGAAGCCAAGCCAGAAGGGCCAGGCGACGGCAAGGGCGCAGCCGCCTCCGATGCCAAGCCCGAAGCGGCCTCGGGCGGCGCCTCCGCCGCCGAAGGCGGCTCGGCGGCAGCGGCAGCCCCGGCGCCGGCCCCTGCATCGGCACCTGCGCCGGCAGCTGCCCCACCGTCGGCGCCCCAGCCCTGAGGCGGGCCCGGCGCTCGCAGAACCTGCCACCCGATCGGAACCCCTCGGTGCCCAAAGCCCACGTCAAGCGTTACCTGGTGGCCGGCGTCCTGGCCTGGCTGCCGCTGGCGGTGACCATCGCCGTGCTCGTGTGGCTGCTGGGCGCCATCGACGGGCTGTTCTCCACGCTGCTCAATGCCGCGCAGGCGGTGCTGCCCGCCACGCAGACAGCCTGGCTCGAGAGCCTTCGCCATGTGCCGGGCCTGAGCGTGATCGTGCTGGCCGCGCTGCTGGTGCTCACCGGCGTGCTGGTGACGAACATCTTCGGCCAGTGGCTGCTGCACCGCTGGGACACGCTGCTGCAACGCATCCCGATCGTCAAGTCGATCTACAGCTCGGTCAAGCAGGTCTCCGACACGCTCTTCTCGACCTCGGGCAACGCCTTTCGCGAGGCGGTGCTGGTGCAGTACCCGCGCCCGGGCTCGTGGACGATCGCCTTCGTCACCGGGCGGCCCAGCGGCGAGGTGGCTGCTCACCTGCCGGGCGAGCACCTGAGCGTGTATGTGCCCACCACCCCGAACCCGACCTCGGGCTTCTTCCTGATGATGCCGCGCTCGGAGATGCGGGCGCTGGGCATGAGCGTGGACGAGGCGCTGAAGTACATCATCTCGATGGGCGTCGTGGCGCCGCCACCGGGCAGCGAGCCGGCTGCCGCCGACCGAAACCGGACCGGCTGAACGCGCGGCGAGCGTTCGGCCCTGATGGCACACCGTGCCGGCGCCACTGAACGCGGTGACGGGCCTGGCGCCCGACCCGCCTGACCCGACAACCTGCCAACGAGCGACATCCCCATGAGAACCAGCTACTGCGGCCTCGTCAGCGAAAAGCTGATGGGCCAGACCGTGACCCTGATGGGCTGGGCCCACCGCCGGCGCGACCACGGCGGCGTGATCTTCATCGACCTGCGTGACCGGGAAGGCCTGGTGCAGGTGGTGTGCGACCCGGACCGCCCCGACATGTTCCGCACCGCCGAGGGCGTGCGCAACGAGTTCTGCCTGAAGGTGGTGGGCAAGGTGCGGCCGCGCCCGGCCGGCACCGAGAACGCCAACCTCACCAGCGGCAAGGTGGAGGTGCTGTGCCACGAGCTCGAGGTGCTCAACCCGAGCGTGACGCCGCCCTTCCAGCTCGACGACGAGAACCTGTCGGAGACGGTGCGCCTGACGCACCGGGTGCTGGACCTGCGCCGCCCGGCGATGCAGAAGAACCTG
This sequence comes from Rubrivivax sp., assembly GCA_040400855.1. Classification (GTDB taxonomy): domain Bacteria; phylum Pseudomonadota; class Gammaproteobacteria; order Burkholderiales; family Burkholderiaceae_C; genus Rubrivivax. Next base: position 37,973 of record JBBAPJ010000006.1, on the reverse strand, counting down.
ATGCTGCGCTACCGCGTGGCCATCGAGGTGCGCAAGTTCCTCGACGAGCAGGGCTTCGTGGACATCGAGACGCCGATGCTCACCAAGAGCACGCCCGAGGGCGCGCGCGACTACCTCGTGCCCAGCCGCGTGCACGACGGCCAGTTCTTCGCGCTGCCGCAAAGCCCCCAGCTCTTCAAGCAGCTGCTGATGGTGGCGGGCTTCGACCGCTACTACCAGATCACGAAATGCTTCCGCGACGAGGACCTGCGCGCCGACCGCCAGCCCGAGTTCACGCAGATCGACATCGAGACCTCCTTCCTCACGGAAGAGGAGATCCGAGCCACCACGGAGGCGATGATCCGCACCGTGTTCCGCCGCGCGCTGGGCGTGGAGCTGCCGGTCTATCCGGTGATCACCTACGCCGAGGCGATGCGCCGCTACGGCTCGGACAAGCCCGACCTGCGCGTCAAGCTCGAGTTCACCGAGCTCACCGACGTGATGCGCGACGTGGACTTCAAGGTCTTCTCCGGCCCGGCCAACCAGGCCGGCGGCCGGGTGGTGGCGCTGCGCGTGCCCGGCGGCGGTGAGATGAGCCGTGGCGAGATCGACGCCTACACCGAGTTCGTGAAGATCTACGGCGCCAAGGGCCTGGCCTGGATCAAGGTCAACGACGTCGAGCGCGGCCGCGACGGGCTGCAAAGCCCGATCGTGAAGAACCTGCACGACGGCGCGCTCGGCCAGCTGCTCGCGCGCACCGGGGCCTGCAACGGTGACCTGATCTTCTTCGGCGCCGACAAGGCCAAGGTCGTGAACGACGCGATCGGCGCGCTGCGCGTGAAGATCGGGCACAGCGACTTCGGTCGTGAGAAGGGTCTCTTCGAGGACCGCTGGGCGCCGGCCTGGGTGGTGGATTTCCCGATGTTCGAGTTCGACGAGGATGCCCAGCGCTGGGTGGCGGTGCACCATCCCTTCACGGCGCCCAAGGACGGGCACGAGGACCTGATGGACACCGACCCCGGCGCCTGCGTGGCCAAGGCCTACGACATGGTGCTCAACGGCTGGGAGATCGGCGGGGGCTCGGTTCGCATCCACCGCGCCGAGGTGCAGAGCAAGGTCTTCACGGCCCTGAAGATCGGGCCCGAGGAAGCGCGGCTGAAGTTCGGCTTCCTGCTCGATGCGCTGCAGTACGGCGCACCGCCGCACGGCGGCCTGGCCTTCGGGCTGGACCGCATCGCCACGCTGATGGCCGGCGCCGACTCGATCCGCGACGTGATCGCCTTCCCGAAGACGCAGCGCGCACAGTGCCTGCTCACGGGCGCGCCCAGCCGCGTGGACGAGGCGCAGATGCGCGAACTGCACATCCGGCTGCGCAATCCCCAGCCTGGCAACTGAGGTGGAGACGGCGGCCCGGCACAAGATCCCGGAGTCGGTGCTCGTCGTCATCCACACGGCGGCGCTGCAGGTCCTGCTCATCGAGCGGGCCGACAAGCCGGGTTACTGGCAGAGCGTCACCGGCTCGAAGGACCGTGCAGACGAGCCGCTGGTCGAGACGGCCGTGCGCGAGGTCGAGGAGGAGACGGGCATCGTCGTGGGCGGCGACGCCGTGCCCTTGTCGAACCTGCGTGACTGGGGTCTGAGCAACGTCTACGAGATCTACCCGGTGTGGCGCCATCGTTACGCGCCGGGCGTCACGCACAACACCGAGCATGTCTTCGGGCTGTGCGTGCCCGAGGGCACGCCGGTGCGCCTGGCGCCGCGCGAGCACCTGCGCCATGCCTGGCTGCCCTGGCGCGAGGCGGCCGACCGCTGCTTCTCCCCCAGCAATGCCGAGGCGATCCTGCAGCTGCCGCGTTTCATCGGATAGTCTTCCTCCATGGCCGCAGCCCCGCTGCACCTGCACCCGCTCCACCCTCGTCGAGCCCACGGGCCGGCGCGGGCAGGTCGGCTGCGCGTGGCCACCTACAACATCCACAAGGGCGTGCGCGGCGTGGGGCCGGGCAAGCGGCTGGAGATCCACAACCTCGAGCGCGGCATCCAGGCGCTGGAGGCCGACATCGTGTGCCTCCAGGAGGTGCGCCTCTTCCACCACCGCGAAGCGCGTCGGTTCCAGCGTCCGCACCTGGGCTGGCCGGCGGGCGGGCAGGCCGACTTTCTTGCGCCCGAGGGCTACGAGGTGGCCTACCGGACGAACGCCGTCACGCGTCACGGCGAGCATGGCAATGCGCTGCTGTCGCGCTGGCCCCTGGGGGACATCGGCCACCACGACGTGAGCGACCACCGCTTCGAGCAGCGCGGACTGCTGCACGTGCCCGTGGCATGGGGCGGGGAGACGGTGCACGTGGTGGTGGCCCACTTCGGGCTCGTGCACGCCAGCCGCGTGCGCCAGGTCGAGCGCCTGGCCGCCATGCTGCGCGAGGAGGTGCCTTTGCATGAGCCGCTGCTCGTGGCGGGTGACTTCAACGACTGGGGCGAGCGGCTGGACGCGCCGATGACGCGCATCGGCCTGCACCGCGCCGGTGCCCGCGCGGGCTCCCGGCCCGGCCCGGCGACCTTCCCGGCACGCGTGCCGGTGTTTGCGCTGGATCGTGTCTACCTGCGCGGCTTTCGCTGCGAGGCGGCGCTCGTGCCGCGCGGCACGGCCTGGGTGCGGATGTCGGACCATCTGCCGCTCGTGGTCGAGCTCGCGCGCGAGGGCAGCTGAGGAGGCGCGGCGGTCATGGAGTTCCGCGGAGGTCATGGCGTGCGGCTGCTCGGAGGCGGCGACGAGCTCTTCCCCGCAATGACCGAGGCGCTCGGGCGCGCGCGCGGCGAGGCCTGGATGGCCACCTACATCTTCAACGACGACCAGGCCGGGCGGCGCGTGGCCGATGCGCTGTGTGCCGCGGCCGCACGCGGCGTGCAGGTGCGGCTGCTCGTGGACGGCTTCGGCAGCGTCTCGCGCCTGCCCGCGCTGCGACGCTGGTTTGCCGGCACCGGCGTGCAGCTGGAGGTGTTCCGGCCGCTGGACCGCTGGTGGGCGTGGCTGCAGCCCGGTCAGCTGCGGCGCATGCACCACAAGCTGCTGGCGGTGGATGGTGAGGTCGCCTTCGTCGGTGGCATCAACGTCATCGACGACCGCTACGACATCCACCATGGTTGGAGCGATCGTGCCCGGCTCGACTTCGCGGTGGAGCTGCGGGGCGTGGTGGCTGGCGAGGTGCAGCGCCTGGCACAGGCCCTGTGGACGCGCGCGAGCCTGGCACGCGGCTGGCGCGAGGAGGTGGCGCTGCTGGCGCGCAGCGCCGAGCCCGTGGCTCGAACGCTGCAACTGTTGCGCGAGATGCGCACGGGCGTACGCGAGGGCCGGGAGGCGGCAGCGCTCGAGCAGCTGCCTCCGGTGCGCGCGGCGCTCGTGGTGCGCGACAACTTCCGCCAACGCCGGGCGATCGAGCGCAGCTACGTCGAAGCGATCCGCCGTGCGCGCGAGCGCATCGACATCGCCTGCCCCTACTTCTACCCGGGCCGCGCCTTCCGGCGTGCGCTGCGCCGGGCTGCCGCACGCGGGGTGCGGGTGCGGCTGCTGATGCAGGGCAAGATCGACTACCGCATCGCCGCGCTGGCTGCGCGGGTGCTCTACGACGAGATGCTCGCGCATGGCATCCAGGTCTACGAGTACTCGCCGGCCTTCCTGCATGCCAAGGTGGCGCTCGTGGACCGCCAGTGGGCCACCGTGGGCAGCTCCAACATCGACCCGCTGTCGCTGCTGCTGAACCTCGAGGCCAACGTCGTGCTGTTCGACGAACCCTTCAACGGCAGCCTGGCCCAGCACCTGGAGCGTGCTTTTGCCGAGTCGGTGCTGATCACCTCTCCGGCGCTGCGCCCGGGGCTGCGGGGCTGGGCGGTGCGCGGCCTGGTGGCCTGGCTGGCCAATGCCTACCTGCGGCTGGCCGGCGCCGCGGGGCGCTACTGAGGCGCTGGCAGGGGCGGCACGGTGCGGCATCTGCCCGAGGAGGACCTGGTGGTGTGGCGGCCGCAGGGCCTGTACTGCCCGCCCGGGGATTTCTACATCGACCCCTGGCGGCCTGTGTCGCGGGCCGTCATCACCCACGCCCATGCCGACCACGCAAGGCGCGGCCACGCCGCCTACCTCGCCAGCGCGCGCGGGCAGGGGGTGCTGCGTGCGAGGCTGGGCGACATCGTGCTCGACACCCTGGACTGGGGTGAGCGCAAGACGGTGGGCGAAGTGGTGGTCAGCCTGCACCCGGCCGGGCACGTGCTCGGCTCGGCGCAGGTGCGCATCGAGCACCGCGGGCGCGTCTGGGTGGCCTCGGGCGACTACTTCGTCAGCGGCGTACATGACGAGAACACGACCTGCGAAGCCTTCGAACCCGTACGCTGCGACTGCTTCATCACCGAGAGCACCTTCGGCTTGCCCGTCTACCGCTGGCCCCGCCAGACTGACGTGATGACCGAGGTCAACGCCTGGTGGCAGGCCAACGCGGATGCCGGCCGGGCAAGCCTGCTGCTGGGCTACAGCTTCGGCAAGGCGCAGCGCCTGCTGGCCGGGCTGGACGCCTCGATCGGGCCGATCGTCGTGCACGGGGCGGTCGAGCCTCTGAACGAGGCCTATCGCGCGGCCGGTGTGGCGCTGCCGGCCACCGTGCGGCTCGACGAGACACCGGCGCGCGAGGGTCTGCGCCGCGCCCTCGTGCTGGCGCCGCCTGCTGCGCAGGGCAGCGCGTGGGCCAGGCGGCTGGGCGACTTCAGCGATGCGTTTGCCAGCGGCTGGATGCAGCTGCGCGGCGCACGCCGCCGCCAGGGTGTGGACCGGGGTTTCGTGCTGAGCGACCACGCAGATTGGCCCGGGCTGCAGCGCGCCATCGCCGCCACTGGCGCCAGCCGTGTCATCGTCACCCACGGCTACGAGGCCGTGATGGTGCGCTGGCTGCAGCAGCAGGGGCTCGAGGCGCACAGCCTGCGCACGGCCTGGGGTCAGGAGACCGAGGAACCCGACACGATCCCCACTGGGCAGGTCCCGCCTTCTTGAGGCGGATCAAGGCACGGCGCTGCGAGGTGGCCATACTGGCCCGACCGTGAGCCCAGACCCCGACCTCGCGCCGGTCTTCGAGGCGCAGCACCTGCGCAAGGTCTATCGCACGGGTGAGGTCGAGGTCGTGGCGCTGCGCGACGTGTCGCTGGCGATCGCGCGCGGCGAGTTCATCGTGCTGCTGGGGCCCTCGGGCAGCGGCAAGAGCACGCTGCTGAACATCCTGGGCGGATTGGACGTGCCCACCAGCGGCGAGGTGCGCTTTGCCGACCACCTGCTCACGGGCGCCGACGAGGCGGCGCTCACGCGCTACCGGCGCGAGCACGTGGGCTTCGTCTTCCAGTTCTACAACCTGATCCCCAGCCTGACGGTGCGCGAGAACGTGGCGCTCGTCACCGACATCGCCGAGCACCCGATGGACATCGACGAGTCGCTGGGCCTCGTGGGGCTGCTGCCGCGGCGCGACCATTTCCCGGCACAGCTGTCTGGCGGCGAGCAGCAGCGCGTGGCGATCGCGCGCGCCATCGTCAAGCGTCCCGACGTGCTGCTGTGCGACGAGCCCACCGGCGCGCTGGACTACCCCACGGGACGGCTCGTGCTCGAGGTGATCGAGCGCGTGAACCGCGACCTCGGCACGACGGTGGTCGTGATCACGCACAACGCCGCGATCGCGGGCATGGCCGATCGCGTGATTCGCCTGTCCGACGGTTCGGTTCAGCAGGTGCAGGCCAACGCGACACGGGTCGCGCCCAAGGACATCTCGTGGTGAGGCGCGCATGAAGGCGCTGGACCGCAAGCTGCTGCGCGACCTGCGGCTCATGTGGAGCCAGGCGCTGACGATCGCGCTCGTCGTGGCCAGTGGCGTGGGCGGCTTCATCGCCACGCTCTCGGCGGTGGACTCGCTGGACGCCGCGCGCGAGCGCTTCTACGTGCAGGGGCGCTTTGCCGACGTGTTCGCCTCGATGAAGCGTGCGCCGCTGACGCTGCTGCCCGTGATCCAGGCCCTGCCGGGCGTGGCCCATGCGCAGGCCACCGTCGAGGTGCGGGTGCGGGTGCAGATCCCGGGCCTGTCGGACCCGATTGCCGGCCAGCTCATCGGCCTGGACCGGCGCCGGCCGAACGCGCTGAACCTGCTGACGCTGCGCAGCGGCCGCGCCGAGGATGCCTCGATGTCGCCCGGGCGGGCGCTGCCAGACGGGGCGCTGCCGGCCTGGGTCTCGGAGGCCTTCGCGCAGGCGCGCGGCCTGGCGCACGGCGACCGGCTGCTGGCCGTCATCAACGGCAAGGAGCGCGCCCTCGTCGTGGCCGGCGTGGCGTTGTCGCCCGAGTACGTGTTCGCCGGCATGTTCGGCATGCCCGATCCGCGCAGCTTCGGCGTGTTCTGGGTCGATGGCGAGGCGCTGTCGGCCGCGTGGGACATGGACGGTGCCTTCAACCACCTGGCGGTGCGGCTGGCACCGGGCGCGCAGCCACGTGCCGTGATCGCGCAACTGCAGCCGCTGCTGCAGCGCTACGGTGCGCGCGAGGCGCGCACGCGCGAGCACCAGGCCTCGCACGCGATGCTGGACAACGAGATCCGCGAGCAGCGCGTGCTGGGCACCGTGCTGCCCTCCATCTTCCTGGGCGTGGCGGTGTTCCTGCTCAACGTCGTGGTGGCGCGTGTGGTGGCCACGCAGCGCGAGCAGATCGCCGCACTCAAGGCGCTGGGCTACGCCAACCGGAGCGTGGCTGGGCACTACCTCAAGTTCGTCGGGGTGATCGTGCTCGCCGGCTGCGGCCTGGGGCTGGCGTTGGGCGACGTGCTGGGCCGGTGGCTGGTGGGGCTGTACGTGGAGTTCTTCCGCTTCCCGGATGTCACGCACGTGCTGGCGCCGGGCCTGGCGCTCGGGGCGGTGGGGCTGACCTTGGCGGCTTCGGTGGCCGGGACGCTCAATGCCATCGGTGCGGCCGTGAAGCTGGCGCCTGCCGAGGCGATGCGCCCGCCTGCACCGGCCCGGTTCCGGCCGACCCTCGTGGAGCGGGCAGGCCTGCGCGGCGTGCCCACGCCGCTGCGCATGATCCTGCGCCACATGGAGCGCCGGCCCTGGCGCTCCGCGCTGGCGGTGGGCGGCGTGGCCGCTTCGGTGGCCATCATCGTGCTGGGCAACTTCTTTCGCGACGCCATCGACTTCATCGTCGAGACGCAGTTCGTGCTCGGGATGCGGGGCGACATGATGGTCTTCCTTCAGGAGCCTGACGCGGCTGCTGTCGGCCTGGCGCTGGCTCGGCTGCCAGGCGTGGCGCGGGCCGAACCGCAGCGTGCAGTGGCCGTGACGCTCAGCAACGGCCACCTGCGCGAGCGCAGCCAGGTGCGCGGCTACGAGGCGCAGTCGGAGTTGGCACGCGTGATCGACCGCTCGCAGCGCGTGGCCAGACCTGGCCGTGGCGGGATCGTGCTCACCGACCGCCTGGCCGCCAAGCTCGGCCTGCACGTGGGTGACCTGGTGTTGATGGAGGTGCTCGAGGGCCGGCCGCGCACGCTGTGGCTGCCCCTGGAGGGCACGGTGCAGGAGATGATGGGCACGGGCGCGCTGATGGAGCGCGGGGCACTGAACCGTGCGCTGGGTGACGGCGACCTCGCCGGCAGCTTCGTGCTGGCGGTGCCGGGCGCACGCGCGGGCGGGCGTACCGAGGCGCTTGCGCTGGAGGCGCTGCGCGTGCAGCCGCGCGTGGCCGGAGCCTTCAGCAAGGCCACGATGCTGCGCAACATGCAGGAGGTGAGCGCACGCAACGTGCGCATCATGAGCACGGTGCTCACGCTGTTTGCCGCCGTGATCGCGGTGGGCGTGGTCTACAACCACGCGCGCATCGCGCTGGCCGAGCGCACCTGGGAGCTTGCAAGCCTGCGCGTGCTTGGCTTCACGCGCGCAGAGGTGTCGGCCCTGCTGCTGGGCGAGGGGGCGCTGACGTTGGCGCTGGCGCTTCCCCTGGGCATGACGCTCGGATGGGGCCTCGTGCACCTCGTGGCCGTCCTGCTTCAAAGCGACCAGTTCCACTTTCCGGTGGTGATCCTGCCGCGCACCTACGCGTGGTCGGCCCTGTGTGTGCTGGGCGCCGGCATGGCGAGCGCCCTCGTCGTGCGCCGGCGGATCGACCGCCTGGACATGGTGGCTGCGCTGAAGACGCGCGAGTGAGGCGGCCGTGCGCGCAACAGGATGTTCGATCAGTGAGGAGGCAAGCCGATGACGCGCCGAACAGCCTTCATGCTGACGGCTGGCATGCTGGTGCTGGTGGCCCTGCTCGCGTGGGCCTTTGCGCCTCGCCCGGTGGCGGTGGAGGCTGCGCGGGTGGGCCCGGGCGCTTTCGAGGCGGGCATCGACGAGGAGGGGCGCACGCGGCTGCGTGATCGCTACGTCGTCTCCGCGCCGATCGCCGGAAGGCTGCAACGCCCGCTGCTGCGCGAGGGGGATGTCGTCCGCGCGGGTGACGTGGTGGCCCGGCTGCAGCCCTTGCTGCCTGCCATGCTCGACGCGCGCGCGCGGCGCGAGCAGCAGGCCCGTGCGCAGGCGGCCGACGCCGCGTGGCAGGCGGCACAGGCGCGCGTGGGCGTGGCTCGGCTGATGCGGGAGCGTGCCGACAGCGACTGGCGTCGCACCGACTCGCTGGTGCAGCAGGGTTTTGTGTCGGAGGCGAAGACCGAAGCGGACCGCCTGGCGCGCGATGCCGCGCATGCCGAGTGGCAGGCGGCCCAGGAGGCCGAGCGCGCAGCTCGCTTCGAGCGGGAGGCGGCGCGTGTGGCGCTCGTGACTTCGACGGCGGTGGCTGCCGGCGAAGCGGAAGCTGCCACCACCGGCGCCGACGCCGTGCTGCTGCGCGCACCGGTGGCCGGCCGCGTGCTCAAGCTGCACCTGGCCAGCGAGGCTACGGTGGCGGCCGGCACGCCGGTGCTCGAACTGGGCAATGTGGGCGCCCTCGAGGTGGTGGTGGAACTGCTCACGGGCGACGCACTGCAGGTTCGTCCCGGCAGCGCCGTGCGCATCGAGCGCTGGGGCGGGCCGCAGGCCCTGGCGGGCACGGTAAGGTCGGTCGAGCCTTCAGGCTTCACCAAGGTGTCGGCCCTTGGGGTGGAGGAGCAGCGGGTGCGCGTGCTGATCGAACTCACGAGCCCGCCGGCACAGTGGGCGAGCCTCGGAGACGGGTTCCGGGTAGGCGTTCGCGTGGTGACGCGCCAGGCCGAGCGCGTGCTGCGCGTGCCCGTGGGGGCGATCTTTCCTCGCCCGGCCGGGCTGCAAGCCGATGACGGCTGTCCGGTACCCCAGGCCGGGGAGCTTTCGACGCTGGAGTCGGGCTGCGTGGCAGCCTTCGTGGTGGAGGGGGGAAGGGCGCGTCTGCGTGCGGTGCGGCTGGAGGCGCGGGAGACGCGGTTCGCATGGGTGCGAAGCGGCCTGCGCGACGGGGAGTCGGTGGTCGTCTATCCGGCTCCCGCCGTCGCGGACGGCGCGCGGGTGGCGGTGCGCGCCGTCGCACAGGCGCCGTGACGACGCCCACGGCGTGGTGGGCCGAGAGCACGCAGGCGCTGTTGCAGGCCCTCGACTCGACGCCAGGGGGGCTGCGCGGGGCCGAGGCACAGGCCCGGCTGGGTCGTGACGGCCCGAACGCGGTGGCGCCGTCGACGGAACGGGCAGCCTGGATGCTGATGGCCCACCAGTTCGGTGGCCCGCTCGTGCTGATCCTGCTCGCGGGTGCGGCCATCGCTTTGGTGCTGGGCGAGTGGATGCAGGCCCTGACCATCGTCACCATCGTCGCGGGCAGCGCGGCCATCGGGTTCGTGCAGGAATGGCGGGCCTCGCAGGCTGTGCAACACCTGCGCAGCCGGCTCGCGCTGACCGCACGCGTGTGGCGCGACGCCCAGGTTCAGCTGCGCCCGGCCAGCGAGATCGTGGCGGGAGACGTGGTGGAGCTGGGCGCCGGCAATCTCGTGCCCGCCGACGGCGTCGTCCTGGAGGCCCGCGACTTCCTGGTCACCGAGGCGAGCCTCACGGGCGAATCGCTCCCGGTGGAGAAGCGCCCGGGGGTGTCGGCTCCGGATGCACCCTTGAGCGAGCGCAGCCACTGTGTTCACCTCGGGAGTTCCGTGCGCAGCGGCACCGCGCGCGTGCTCATCGTGCGAACGGGGCGAGACACGCTGCTGGCCGAGGTCAGCTCGCGGATCGCCGCGCGCGCTCCCGAGACCATGTTTGCGAGCGGCGTGCGTCGCTTCGGCGAGATGCTGCTGCGCGTGATGCTGGTGGTGGTGGTGGCCGTGCTCGTGGTCAACCAGCTGATGGGGCGGCCAGTGGTGGACTCGCTGCTCTTTGCCGTGGCGCTGGCCGTGGGTCTCTCGCCAGAGCTGTTGCCGGCCATCGTCAGCGTGTCGCTTGCGCGCGGCGCGCGCGAGCTGGCCGCCTCGGGCGTGCTGGTGCGGCGTCTGGAGGCCATCGAGGATCTGGGCCTCATGAACGTGCTGTGCACCGACAAGACGGGGACGCTCACCTCGGGCGAGATGCGACTGGTGGCGGCGCACGACCCGCAGGGTGAGCACAATCCCGAGGTGCTGCGCCTGGCGCACCTGAATGCCGCCTTCGAGACCGGCATCGACAACCCGCTCGATACGGCGCTCGTGCAGGCCGGTACGGCCGTGGGGCTGGACACGGCTGGCTGGACCAAGATCGACGAGATCCCCTACGACTTCGTGCGCCGTCGACTGACGATCGTGGTGGCCCGGCACGGTGAGCCTGGCACCCATGTGCTCGTGGTCAAGGGTGCCTTCGATCCCGTGCTGGCCTGCTGCACACGCGTGGCCACACCAGTGGCGGGCGAGCACGTGCCCCTGGATGAAACCGTCCGTGAGCGGCTGGTTGCGCACGCGCGTGCCGAAGGCCAGGCTGGCGTGCGGGTGCTGGCCCTGGCCAGCCGGCGCCTGGCGGCCCAGCTGCACTACGACGCAGGCCACGAGACAGATCTCGTCTTCGAGGGCTTCCTGTGCTTCTCGGATCCGCCGCGCGCGAGCGCTGCGGCGGCGCTGGCCCACCTGCGCAGGCGCGGCGTGGCCCTGAAGATGGTGACAGGCGACAACCGCCACGTTGCCGCCCACGTGGCGAGCGCCGTCGGGCTGGACGCGCAGGCGATGCTCACGGGCGCGCAGATCACGGCGCTGCGCGACGAGGCGCTGTGGCACCTGGCGCCACGCACCGACCTCTTCGTGGAGGTCGACCCCTCGCAGAAGGAGCGCATCGTGCGCGCGCTGCAACGTACCGGCCACGCGGTGGGGTACCTGGGCGACGGCATCAACGATGCCCCCGCACTGCATGCGGCCGATGTGGGCATCTCGGTGGATCAGGCGGTGGACGTGGCACGCGAGAGCGCCGACGTGGTGCTGCTGCGCCCGGACCTCGACGTGCTGCGCCGCGGTGTGGAGGACGGGCGGCGCACCTTCGCCAACACGCTCAAGTACATCCGCATCACCACCAGCGCCAACTTCGGCAACATGACGAGCATGGCGCTGGCCACGCCCTTGCTGCCCTTCCTGCCGCTCACGGCGATGCAGATCCTGCTCAACAACTTCCTGTCCGACCTGCCGGCCATGACGCTGTCGGCCGACCGGGTGGACGCGTCGCAGCTGCGCCACGCCCAGACCTGGGACCTGGCGTCCATGCGCCGCTTCATGCTCGTCTTCGGGCTGCTGAGCTCGGTCTTCGACCTGCTGGCCTTCGCGCTGCTGCTGTACCTCTTCCACGCCCCGCAGGCCCTCTTCCAGGGCGCCTGGTTCGTGGTGTCGCTGCTCACGGAGCTCGCGGCCCTGCTCGTGCTGCGCACGCAGGCAGCCTGCTGGAAGAGCCGACCCGCACCGCTGCTCGTGGCGGCGACCGTCGGCGTGGCCTGCCTGGCCTGGCTCTTGCCCGCCATCGAGCCGCTGGCTGCGTGGATGGGCCTGGTGCCGATGCCACCGGCCGTGGCCGGCGCCATGCTGGCACTCGTGGTCGCCTATGCGGTGTGCACGGAAGCCGTCAAGCGCTGGTTCTTCCGCCCGCATCCGCATCGAGCGCGAGCTCGAGCCGCCACGCCCCCGGGTCGGCCGGGTCGGGCCTGACGTTGAAGCCCACGGCGCGTGCCAGCGCCAGCATGCCGGCGTTCTCCTGCATCGTCGTGCCCACCAGGCGCTGCGTGCCGCGCGAGCGCAGGTAGTCGACGAGGCGCTGCATCAGCAGGCGCCCGAGCCCGCCGCGCTGGAGGTCGCTGCGCACGGTGACGGCGAACTCGGCCTCGACGTTGTCCGGGTCGCAGATCGCACGCACCACGGCCAGCGTCTCCTCCTGGCCGAGGGCGTCGGCGGCGGTGGCCACGAAAGCCATCTCGCGCTCGTAGTCGATCTGCGTGAAGCGCGCGAGCTGGCTCGGCTCGAGCGTGCGCAGGCTGTAGAACATGCGCAGCCGCACATCGGCCGGATCGAGCCGCTCGAAGAAGGCGAGGTGCTGCGCGCCGTCTTCCGGTCGGATCGGCCGCAGGGTCAGCGTGCGGCCCCGCCAGGCAAGCTGCTGCTCGAGCTCGGCCGGGTACGGGCGCACCGCGAAGGATGCCGAGCCACCGGGCGCCGCCGCGCTCACCCGCACGCGCGCATCGAGCGCGACGACGCCCTCGGCATCGGCCAGCAGCGGGTTGATGTCGATCTCCGTGATGCGCGGCTCGTCGGCCAGCAGCTGCGAGATCGCGATGAGCACGCCCAGCACGGCAGGCTCGTCGGCCGGTGCCACGTCGCGCCACCCGGCCAGCAGCCGCGCCACGCGCGTGCGCTGCACGAGGGCGTGTGCCAGCGGCAGGTTCAGCGGCGGCAGCGCCACTGCGCGGTCGGCCACCACCTCCACCGCGGTGCCGCCCTGGCCGAAGAGGATCACGGGGCCGAAGAGCGCATCGATGCTCGCGCCCACGATGAGCTCCAGCGCGCGAGGGCGCTGAACCTGCGCCTGCACCGTGAAGCCCTGCAGCTCGGCCTGCGGCCGCAGGCGGCGCACGCGGGCCAGCATCGCCTGTGCCGCATCGCGCACCTGCCCGGGTGTCTCCAGGTGCAGCGCCACCCCGCCCACGTCGCTCTTGTGCGTGATCTGCGGCGACAGGATCTTCAGCACCACCGGAAAGCCGATCGCCTGCGCCGCCTCGCAGGCGCGCTCGACATCGGGCGGCACCACCCGGGTGGGCACCACCGGCACCCCGCAGGCGGCCAGCAGCGCCTTGGCCTGGGGCTCCGTGAGCCACTGGCCGCCGCACGCGAGCACCTCGTCGACGATCGCGCGCACGCTGGCCAGGTCCATCTCCGGCGTGGCCCCGTGTGCCGGCGGCACTTCCATCAGCTGGGCCTGGTTGCGCGCGTAGGTGGCCATCATCTCCACGGCGCGTACGGCCTCCTCGGGCGTATCGTGGTGCGGGATGCCGGCGGCGTGGAAGGTGTCGCGCGCCTGCTGCAGTGACGCACCCCCGATCCAGCTCGACACGACGCGTTCGCGGGCCTCGTGCACCACCGGCACGAGCGCGCGGGCGATCTGGGCGCTGGGCACGATCGCAGTGGGCGCGTGCATGAAGAGCACGGTGCCCGTCTCGCGCGTGGCCAGCAGGGCGCGCAGCGTCTGCACGTAGCGCTCCACGGGGGCGTCGCCGATGATGTCCACCGGGTTGGCTCGGCTCCAGTTGGGCGGCAGCACGGCGTCCAGCTCGGCCTGCACGGCCGGCGGCAGCGGCACGAGCTCGAGCCCGGCCTGCGCGGCCGCATCGGCCGCGAGCACGCCCGCACCGCCGCCGTTGGTCACGAGCGTGAGCTTCTCCAGTGAATGGGGGTCGTGGGTCGTGGCACCACGACGATGGTAGGCCAGCGTCTCGGCGGCCACGAAGAGGTCCTGCAGCGTCTGCACGCGCAGCATCCCGGCGCGCCGGATGGCGGCGTCGTAGACGAGGTCCGAGCCCGCCAGCGCCCCGGTGTGCGAGGCCGCGGCCGCCTGGCCCTGCGGCGAGCGGCCAGCCTTCACCACGAGCACGGGCTTGTTGCGTGCGGCCGCGCGTGCGGCCGACATGAACTTGCGCGGCGCCTGCACCGATTCGATGTAGAGCAGGATGGCTTGCGTGCGCACGTCCGAGGCGAGCCAGTCGAGCATGTCGCCGAAGTCGATGTCGGCGTGCTCGCCCAGCGACACCACCTGCGAGAAGCCGATGCCCCGGCCCGCGGCCCAGTCCAGGATCGAGGTGGCCAGCGCGCCGGACTGCGACACGAAGGCGAGCGACCCTGGCTGCGCCGCGATGTGCGAGAAGCTCGCGTTGAGCCCGGCGTGTGGCGCGAGCAACCCCAGGCAGTTGGGCCCGAGGATGCGCAGCAGGTGCGGCCGCGCGGCATCGAGCATGGCCTGCTTCGTGGCGGCGTCGAGCCCGGCCGTGAGCACGATGGCCGCGCGCGTGCCGCGCGCACCGAGTGCGGCCACGAGTTCCGGCACGGTGGCAGGTGGGGTGCAGATCACCGCCAGGTCGGGTGCGGTGGGCAGCGCGGCGATGTTCGCGTGGCAAGGCTCGCCGTCCAGGTCGGCATGCTTGGGGTTCACCGCCCAGCGCGCGCCCGGAAAGCCGGCTCGGACGTTTGCCCAGACCGTGCCGCCCACGCTGGCGGGTCGCGCGCTGGCTCCGATCACCGCCACCGAGCGCGGGTCGAAGAGGTGGTCGAGGTTGCGGATCGTCACGTCGGGCCCCTCCTGGCCTGACCGATGATGCCTGCCTGTCCTGAACGGCCGTTGACACGTCGCACGGGCCGAATTCGCGGACGGCGGGCCCTTGCGCGCGCGACAATCGGCCTGTGCCCAAGATCTACTATGGCTGGCGCATGGCCGCGGCCGGTGCGGGGCTGCAATTCCTCGTCTCGGCGCTGCTCGTGCAGGCCTTCGGTGCCTACGTCGCGGTGCTGTCGGCGGAGTTCGGCTGGAGCCGCACGGCGCTGGCTGGGGGCGCGGCGATCCAGTCGCTGGAAGGCGCGCTGATCGGGCCGGTGCTGGGCTGGCTCGTCGACCGGCTGGGCCCGCGCACGGTGGTGCGAGCGGGAGTGGTCGTCTTTGCGCTCGGCTTCCTGGCCTTCAGCACGGTCGAGACGATTCCCGGCTTCTACGCCGCCGTGACGCTGATTGCCGTGGGCGCCAGCATGAGCGGCTACTTTCCGCTGTCGGTGTGCCTGATGCACTTCTTCGAGCGCCGCCGGGCCCGGGCGCTGTCGCTGATGTCGCTGGGGCTGGCTGCTGGCGGGCTGGCGCTGCCGGTGCTCAGCTGGTCGATCGCGGCCTTCGGCTGGCGCGCGACCTGCGTGGGCGCGGCGGGCTTCATTCTCGCCATGGGCTGGCCGCTGGCGAGCATCCTGCGGCGTCACCCTTCCGAGGTCGGGCAGGAGGTGGACGGTGAGCCCAGGCCGACGCAGCCCGAGTCGGCGGCCCCGGCGCCCACCTGGAAGGAAGGCCTGACGGCCGCGCAGGCGCTGCGCACGCAGGCCTTCTGGCTGCTGGCCGTCGGGCACGGGCTGGCGCTCCTCGTGGTCACGGCTGTCAACGTGCACGCCATCTCGCACATGAAGCAGGAGCTTGGCTACTCGCTGCCGCAGGCGAGCTTCATCATCACGCTCATGACGATCGCCCAGGGTGCGGGCATGCTGCTGGGCGCTGCGGTAGGCGACCGCTGGAGCAAGCGGCACATCGCGGCCCTGTGCATGCTCGCGCACATGGTGGGGCTGCTGATGCTGGCCTATGCGGTGCACGTGTCGATGCTGGTCGTGTTCGCGGTGTTGCACGGCATGGCCTGGGGCCTGCGCGGGCCGCTGATGCAGGCGCTTCGGGCTGATTTCTTCGGTGTGCGCGAGATCGGCATGATCATGGGGCTGTCGGCGGTCGTGATCTCGATCGGACAGGTGGTCGGGCCGCTGGTGGCTGGCGTCGTCTACGACTGGACCGGGCACTACCAGGTCGGGTTTGTCGTGCTTGCGCTGCTGGCTGGCGGGGGGTCGGTGATGTTCCTGCGCGCGCGGCCACCGGCCTGAGCCGGCGGCATCATCGCGGCATGCGCGACTTCGCGACGCTCTACCAGCGCCTGGACGCCACCACTTCCACCACCGACAAGGTGGAGGCGCTCACGCGCTACTACGCGCACGCGCCGGCTGCCGACGCCGCCTGGGCCACCTGGTTCCTGGCCGGAGGCAAGCCGAGGCAGGTCGTGCCCACGGCGCGGCTGCGCGAGCTGGCCGGCGAAGCCGCCGGCATCGACGAGTGGCTGTTCGAGGAGTGCTACCAGGCGGTGGGCGACCTCGCCGAGACGATCGCGCACGTGTGGCCTTCGGGATCCGGCGGCGGCCAGCAGGGGCTCGCGCATTGGGTGGAAGAGCGGCTGCTGCCGCTGCGGGGGCTGGAGGCCGACGCGCAGCGCGAGCGGCTGCGCGCCGCCTTCGACGAGCTCGATACGCCCGGACGCTTCCTGCTCGTCAAGCTCATCGGCGGGGGCTTCCGCGTGGGCGTGAGCCGCCAGCTCGTGCAGCGCGCGCTCGCGCAGGTGTGCGGCCTCGACGAGAAGCTGCTGGCGCAGCGCATGATGGGCTGGACCGACGCGCGCAACCCCCCCACGGCCGCGCGCTTCCGGGCGCTGCTCGACACCACGGCTACGCCTGGCCAGGACGCGGGCCAGCCCTACCCCTTCTTCCTCGCGCATGCGCTGGATGTGGCGCCCCCCGCGCTGGGCGAGGTGTCGCAGTGGTTGGCCGAGTGGAAGTACGA
The DNA here is from genome assembly GCA_040400855.1 of Rubrivivax sp. Lineage (GTDB taxonomy): Bacteria > Pseudomonadota > Gammaproteobacteria > Burkholderiales > Burkholderiaceae_C > Rubrivivax. The sequence continues at coordinate 21,173 of JBBAPJ010000006.1, read as the reverse complement.
CGGCATCCGTGCGCAGCTCGTGCGGCGCGCGGGGCAGGCGTGGATCTGGTCGCGTGGGGAGGAACTCGTCACCGAGCGCTTTCCGGAGGTGGTGGCGCTGGCTGCCAGCCTGCCGCAGGGCACCGTGCTCGATGGCGAGATCCTCGCCTGGCGCGCCGGCGAGACCGCGCCTGCGCCTTTCCAGCTGCTGCAGCAGCGCATCGCGCGCAAGAGCCTGACGCGCAAGGTGCTGGCCGATGCGCCCGTGCGCTTCCTGGCCTACGACCTGCTCGAGATCGACGGGCTGGACTGGCGCGACCGGCCGCAGCAGGCGCGCCGCGAGCGCCTGGAGCAGCTGCTGGAGGGCTCGGCGCTGCCGGTCTCGCCGCTGGTGGCAGCCGGCACCTGGCAGGAACTGGCCGAACTGCGCATGCAGTCTCGCGCGCGCGGCGTCGAGGGCCTGATGCTCAAGCACCGCGGGGCGCGCTACGGCACCGGGCGGCGCAAGCAGGCCGACCTGCAGGCAGGCACCTGGTGGAAGTGGAAGATCGACCCGCTCACGGCCGACGCGGTCCTGATCTACGCGCAGGCTGGCCACGGGCGCCGTGCGAGCGTCTATACCGACTACACCTTTGCCGTGTGGAACCGTGCGCCTGCCGATGCCGCCGAGGCCCAGGCCGTGGTGGAGGCGATTGCCCGGCGCGAGCCGCCGCGGCCGGGCGGGTTGCAGCTCGTGCCCTTTGCCAAGGCCTACTCGGGACTGAGCGACGCGGAGTTCGCACGCGTGGACCGCGAGATCCGCGCGCACACGCTCGAGAAGTTCGGCCCGGTGCGCAGCGTGCGGCCCACGCTCGTCTTCGAGCTCGGCTTCGAGGGCATCCAGGCGAGCCCGCGCCACAAGAGCGGCGTGGCGGTGCGCTTTCCGCGCATGCTGCGCATCCGCGACGACAAGCCGCTGCACGAGGCCGACACCTTGCCGGGATTGAGGGCGTTGATGCAGCGCCCCCCGGCAGCCCCGGGCTTGCCAGAAGAGGGCGGCCCCGGTTGAATCCCGACTCCGGCTGCCGAGCTGCCTCGAGGAGATTGCCCATGCATGCTGCCCGTTCCATCCTGGTCACCCTGGTCGCGGCGCTGGCTGGCTGTGCGACGCCCGTGCCCGATGTGCCGACCTGCCCGGGCGACGCCACCGTGGCGCAGGCTGTCTCGCGTTACGCCGCGATGCAGCCCGAGCCCAACCCGCCCACCGACCTGAGCGCCGCGGGTGCTGCCTGCGGCCAGGCGAAGTTCGCCCGTGCGCTGGCCCCCACCCATGGCCGCGTGGTGGGCTGGAAGGCGGGGCTGACGAATCCCGTGATGCAGAAACGCTTCGGCGTGGACGAGCCCGTGCGCGGCACGCTGCTGGAGAAGATGCTGCTGCGCGACGGGGCCGAGGTGCCGGCGAAGTTCGGCGTGCGGCCCTTCCTCGAGGCCGACCTGCTCGTGGAGGTGGGCAGCTCCGCCCTCCACGACGCGAAGACGCCGGTGGAGGTGCTGGCCGCCTTGCGCAGCGTGATCCCCTTCATCGAGCTGCCCGACATCAACATCGCCGACCCGTCGAAGATCACGGGCCCCGCCATCACGTGGATCAACGTCGGCGCGCGCCTGGGCGTGACGGGCACGCCGATCCCGGTGCGGGCCGATGCAGCCTTTGCCGATGCGCTGCGGTCGATGACAGTGCGCGTCGTCGACGGCGCAGGCCGCGAACTCGATGCAGCCCGTGGCGAGGTGATCCTGGGGCATCCGCTGAATGCCGTGATGTGGCTGGCTGCGGACCTCAAGCGCGCAGGCATCACGCTCAGGCCCGGGGACCTGCTGTCGCTGGGTTCCTTCTCCAAGGGGCTGCCCACGCAGCCCGGGGCGAGCGCCCGGGTGGTCTACGAGGGGCTGCCGGGCAACCCGTCGGTGAGCGTGCGGTTCCGGTGAGAGGGCCTCAGGCGGGCTCGACGCTCGCCAGGAGCTGCCCCTCCCGAACCATCTCCCCCGGCGAGACGTGCCAGGCCACGATCCGCACGGCGTCATCGAGCAGCACCGGGATCTCCATCTTCATCGCCTCGACGACGAGCAGCTCCCGGCCCGCCTCGCACCGTGCGCCGGCTTCAACCTGCAAGGCGATGACCTGGCCTGCCACCTCGGCGCGGATGTCTCGGGACGTATGCATGTGCCGCCCTTCAGTCGGTGACCTTCAGGTTGTTCTGCCGCACCACCGCCTGCCAGCGCTGGGCGTCCTGCGTCATGAACTCGCGCAGCGCCTCGGCTGCTCCACCCCTGGCTTCCATGCCATTGGTTGAGAGGAACTGCGTGGCAGGCGCTGAGTTGAGCACCGCGTTGATCTGGGCGTTGAGCAGCTGCACGACCTCTCGCGGCGTGCCCTTGGGCGCGAGGATGGCCTGCCAGCTGTAGATCACGAGGTCCCGCTGGCCCAGTTCGGACAGGGTGGGTGTGTCGGGCATGACGAACCAGCGCCGCTCGCCCGTGGTGGCCAGGGCCCGCAAGCGGCCGGCCTCGATGTGGGCCTTGGCCCCCATCTGGTCCATCAGCAGCGTGATCCGGTCTCCGAGCAGGTCCTGCAGCGCGGGCCCCTGCCCCTTGTAGGGGACGTGCGTGAGCTTCAGGCCCAGGCCTGCGAGCACAGCAGCCGTGGCCAGATGGGTGCCCGACCCCGGTCCGGCCGAGCCGTAGGTCAGCATCTCCGGGCGCGCGCGGGCACGCTCCACCAGCAAGGCCAGCGAGCTGATCCCCTGGGCCGCGTTCGTCACGAGCACCAGTGGCAGGCGGCTCACATAAGCCACTGGCTCGAAGTCGTCCACCGGGTGATAGGGCAAGGGCGTACCGATGCCGAAGGGAATGCTGTTCGTCGAGGGCCCCCCGAGCAGGAGGGTGTGGCCGTCGGCCGGTGCGCGCGCGACCTCCTCGGTGCCGATGCGCCCGCCGGCTCCCGCCTTGTTCTCCACCACCACGGGCTGACCCAGCGTGGCGGCCAGACCGGTGGCCAGCATGCGCGCGGTCTGGTCGGCCGCGCCGCCGGGTGTCCAGGGCACGACGATGCGCACGGGGCGGCTCGGGTAGCGCGCCTGGGCGGCGGCGGGCAAGCCTGCTGCGAGCGCCGTGAGGGCGCCCAGTGCGGTCAGGGTGGATCTGCGGTCCATCATCGTCTCCTCGAGAGCCAGGTTCAGGAAGGTGCGCGGGCGGGTTCCCCCGTGACCGCGCGCAGCCGGGAATCGTCGTAGCCGAGCAACTCGCGCAGCACGGTGTCCGTGTGTTCCCCCAGCAGCGGCGGTGCGGACGCGCCTGGGGTGGGCACGCCGTCGAGCAGGATCGGCGAGCGCACCTGGGGTATGGCACCGAGCCGGGGGTGCGGCAGCGCGCCGATCAGTTCGCGCTCCTGGACTTCCTCCGAGGCGAAGGCCTGTGCGACGCTGCGCACCTGGCCCGCCGGCACGCCAGCCTGCCGCATGCGGTCGATCCACCAAGCGGTATCCTGCTGCGCAAAGGCTGCCTCCAGCACGTCGCGCAGCGCCCCCTGGTGGGACAGGCGTGCCTGATTCGTGGCGAAGCGGGTGTCTTGCGCGAGCTCGGGGCGTTCCAGGACGTCGTGCACGAGACGCTCCCACACCCGGTCCCCGGCCACGGTCAGCACGAAGCTGCCGTCGCGTGCGTTGAACAGGCCCACGGGTTGCGAGCCCACGCTGCCGTTGCCCACGCGGGTCGGGTCACGGCCAGTCATCAGGTGGCCGATGCCGAAGTGGCTGGTCAGGCACACCGCCGTGTCGAACAGCGGCACCTCGATGAAGCGGCCCATCCCGCTGAGCTCCCGCTCACGCAGGGCCGCGCAGATGGCGCCGAAGCCGAACAGGCCCGCCGACAGGTCGATCATCGGCACCCCCGTGCGCACGGGTTCGCGGTCGGGGTGGCCCGTGAGCGACATCAGGCCGCTCTCGGCCTGGCAGACCTGGTCGTACCCCGCGCGGTCCGGGAAAGGGCCGGTGCGGCCGTAGGCGGAGATCGAGCAGTACACCAGCGCCTCGTCCCGGCTGCACAGGGTCTGGGCGTCGAGCCCGAAGCGCTCCATCACACCCGTGCCGAAGTTCTCCACCACCACCTGGCAGGCCTGCACGAGGTCGCGCGCCGCCTCGCGCCCGGCAGGGGTGCGCAGGTCCAGAGCCACGCTGCGCTTGTTCCGGTTCAGCGACACGAAGGCAGCCGACAGGCCGCCGATGTCCGGAGGCCGGAACTGGCGCGCGTCGTCGCCGTTGCGAGGATCCTCGATCTTGATCACCTCGGCGCCAAGGTCGGCCAGCAGCATCGTGCAAAACGGCCCCGCGAAGACGCGGGAGAAGTCCGCCACGCGGATGCCTGCCAGTGGCAGACGGGTGGTGTCGCAGCCGCAGGGAACGGCCGGGCCGAGCGTCATGGCCGCATCCCGAAGGTGGGGGCGCCGGCTTGTCGCAGCACGGCCGCGCGTTCGGCGAAGTCGCACAGCAGTGCACGGGTCTCGCGCGGGTCGACGATGTCCTCGATGAAGAAGCGCTCGGCCGAGCGGATAGGCGAACTCAGGCGCTGCAGCCGCTCCTCGATTTCGCGCAGCCGGGCTGCGGGGTCGCTCGCGGCCTCGATCTCGGCCTTGTAGGCGGCCTCGACGCCACCGGCCAGCGGCAGGGAGCCCCACTGCGCCGACGGCCAGGCGAAGCGCACGTTGTAGCGGCCGCCGTTCATGTGCGCGGCGCCGGCGATGCCGAATGCCTTGCGCAGGATGACGCTGCACCAGGGCACACGGGCCTGGTGGATGGCGGCCAGCGCGCGCGAGCCGTGGCGGATCGTGCCGGCCTGCTCCGCTGCAACCCCGATCTCGAAGCCCGGCACGTCCACGAGGAAGACCACGGGCAGGTGGAAGGTCTCGGCCAGGTCGACGAAGCGCGCTACCTTCTGGGCAGCTTGTGCCGACCAGGTGCCGCCGTAGATGAACGGGTCGCTCGCCATCAGCGCCACCGGCAGTCCGCTCAGACGGGCCAGGCCCGTCACGACGGCCCGCCCCCAGCCTCGGCCGATCTCCATGAACGAACCCTGGTCCACCACGGCCTCGACGATCGGGCGGATGCGGTAGACCTTGCGCGGATCGCGAGGGATGGCGGTCAGCAGCTCCTCGGCGCGGCGGCCCGCGGAGTCGGCGCATGCGATGCGCGGCGGCAGCTCGAAGACCGATGGGGGCAGATAGGAGAGGAAGCGTCGCGTCAGCGCGAAAGCCTCCTCCTCGCTGGCCACGGCATCGTCCACGACCCCGTTGGTGGTGTGGATGTCGGCGCCCCCGAGTTCCTCCTTCGTGACGGCGGGGCCTACGCGCGCCACGACGGGCGGGCCGGCCGCAAAGAGCTGCGAAGTGCCGCGTACCATCAGCGAGTAGTGGCTCGTGCACACCCGTGCGGCGCCGAGCCCGGCCGTGGAGCCCAGGGCGAGCCCGACGACCGGAATCGTCGAGAGGTTGCGCACCACCACGTCCCACAAGCGCCCGCCGTTGTTGGGTACATGGGTGGCGCCCTCGGTCTCGATGTTGCGCACCGAGCCACCGCCGCCCGTGCCGTCCACGAGGCGCACCAGGGGCAGCCTCAGGCCGGCGGCCATGTCCTCCACGTGCACGAGCTTGTCCTTGATGGCGCCATCGTTGGCGCCGCCGCGAACCGTGAAGTCGTCGGCGGCAACGACCACGGCGCGCTGCTCGATCGTGCCGCGGCCGATGACGAGGTTGGCCGGCGTGAAGGCCTGCAGCTCCCGTTGAGGCTCGTCGTAGCGGCCGACCCCAGCCAGGCCGCCCACTTCCCGAAACGAGCCCGCATCGAGCAGCCGCTCGATGCGCTCGCGTGCTGGCAGCTTGCCTGCCGCGCGGTGCCGCGCCACCTTGTCGGCGCCACCGTGTTCGCGGGCGAGCGTGCGCCGCCGGGCGATCTCATCGAGCTCGGGCTGCCAGCTCAATCCTGTCTCCACAGTCCATGACCCGGGGGAATCTAGCGGTCGGACCGATGCAGGTCCAATCGACAGGGGGCATGGGTGGTATGCCCGGGCCGAATCCTCGCCCCCGGCGGGCGGGCGGGCGTGCGTGCGCAGCAGCAGCTCAGCCGGCGCCGGCTGAGCCCAGCACCTGGCTGCGCAGCCAGTCGTGCGAGGGCGTCAGGGTCTCGCGGCTGTGCCAGACCGCGAAGAAGTCGAAGTAGGCGCCTTCCAGCGGCACCGGCAGCCAGCGAAAGCGCCCGTAGGGCTCGAGCCTGTCCACCAGGTTGCGCGGCACCACGCACACGAGCCGCGAGTTCGCCACGAGCTGCGGCACCGCGGTGAGAAAGGGGATCGAGAGCACCGTGCGCCGCCTCAGGTTCTTCGATGCCAGGAGCTGGTCGATCAGGCTGCGGTGCGAGGCCGAGGGCGAGACGACGATGTGGTCGAGCGCGGCAAAGCCCTGGAGGGTCAGCGGCTCGACGAGCCCGGGGTGGTCGTGTGCGCCCATGCACACGAGGGGTTCGCGCAGCAGGTGGCGCACGTCGAAGCGGGGCGGATGGTCCCCCGAGCCGACCACCGCCAGGTGCAGCGCGCCCTCATCGAGCAGCTCGCGCGCGCTCTCGACGTTGACGTGCGAGGCCTGGATGTCGATGCCCGGGGCCTTCTCGCGCAGGCGTTCGAGCAGGGGCGGCAGCACCACCGCGGAGGTGTGGTCCGTCACGCCGATGCGAAAGGTCATCTGTGCGGCCAGCGGATCGAAGCGGGCGATGCCTTGCAGCAGCCGCTGCACCGCACCGATGGCCTCGGAGATGGGCCCGGCGATCTGCTCGGCGCCTGGGGTGGGCTCCATGCCACGCGAGGTGCGCAGGAACAGCTCGTCGCCGAAGAGCGTGCGCAGCCGCGCCAGCGCGTGGCTCATGGCCGGCTGCGTGAGGCACAGGTACTGGCCTGCACGGGTGAGATGGCGCTCGCGGTACACGGCGTCGAAGACCCGAAGCAGGTTCAGGTCGACGTTCTGGAAGTTCACCTCGCGCATCAGGTCGTCCCGCCAGGCCGCGATCGATCGGCCGCTCCATCGATGCTACCCGGACGCGCCCGCACCTTCCGGAACAAGCACGAATCGGCCCAGGCCCCGACCGTCTCGCAGGTCGCACAGGCACTGCCAGGCGCTGGCCAGCGGCCGCGGGTGCGCCGGCGGCAGGCTGAATTCGCCGCGCTCGGCCCCCTGAACCAGTTCATGCAACTGCTCCAGTGAGCCGACGTAGGAGCCCAGCAGGCTCAGGGAGCGCGCGGGCAGCATCGGCAGGGGAAAGCGGGCCTCGCCGCCGAACAGCCCGACGACGACCATCCGCCCGCCCTTGCGCAGCACCGACCAGGCCAGCTCGAAGGTGGCCGGCCTGCCCACGAAGTCGATGGCGGCACGAAACCCCTGCGGCAGGAGTTGCCGCAGCGCCTCGAGTGTCGCGGGACCGCCGTCGGACACCACGGTGTGGTCGGCTCCGAGGGCTGCTGCCGCGCGCAGCCGGCCCTCGTCGAGATCGACAACCACAATCGGGGCGGTCCAGCGCGCACGCGCCTGCCCCAGCGCAGCCAGCCCGACGCCCCCTGCGCCGATGATCAGCAGCGGTTCCTCCGCGCCCAGCGGGCCCGCCTTGTCCAGCGCCGCCCATGCGGTCAGACCCGAGCACGCCAGCGGCGCCGCCTGCTGTGGGGTCAGGCGGTCGAAGGGCACGAGGTAGCGGGGATCCGGCACGGTCACCTCGTGGGCGAAGCCGCCGTGCTGGTCGATGCCGAGGTAGCAGGGCTTGGCGCAGAAGGGATCCTGGCCCGCCGCGCAGGTCGTGCACTGTCCGCAGCCGATCCACGGGTACACGACGCACCTGCGGCCCAGCCAGGAGGCCTGCACGCCCGGCCCGCAGGCCACCACCTCGCCGGCCACCTCGTGGCCCAGGGCCAGTGGCAGCTTCACCCGGCCGGAGAGGTCGAGCTCACGGCCGCCGCCCAGGTCGTAGCGGCCTTCCCAGGTGTGAATGTCCGTGTGACACACGCCGCATGCCAGGACGCGCAGTCGTACTGCGCCGGGTTGCAGTGCGTCGGAGGTGACGGCGTCGGTTTCGATCGGCCCGCCGAAGCGCCTGAACACCCAGCGCGTCATGCGTCGTCAGCTCCGGGCTCAGGACTGCGGCAGGACGACGACGGTCCCGCGCTTGTCGCCGCGTTCCACCGCCTCGTGGGCCCGCACCGTCTGCGCCAGCGGGAAACTGGCGGCCACGCGGTGCTGCACCGCGGCGCGGCGCAGCCACCGGCCGATGCCGGCCTGCGCGGCCTGGCGCAGCGGCGGCGGCAGGCCGGCGAGGTACAGGGCCTGCAGTCGCAGGTTGCGCCGCAGCAGGTCGTAGAAGGGCAGGCGCGGATGCTCGTCGCCCCGCGAGGCGTAGGCCACGACGGTGGCGTTTTCCGCTGCCACCGCCAAGGTGGTGGAGAGGTTGCGCCCGAAGTCCACGTCCACGATGCGCGTGATCGGCGCGCCGCCGGCTGCGTCGAGCAACTGCCTGGCGCAGTCGGGGCTGCGGTAATCCGCTACAGCCACGGCGCCCGCCTCGAGGGCCTCGCGCGCCTTGTCCGGCGTCGAGGCGGTGCTGAGCACCCGTGCGCCTGCGTCCACGGCCAGCTGGATGGCAAAGTGGCCCACGGCCCCTGCACCCCCTGTCACGAGGACTGTCTGGCCCGCGAGCTCACCGTTGCCGAAGAGCGCGCACCAGGCTGTCATGCAGGGAATGCCCAGACAGGCGCCGTGCTCGAAGGCCACGTGCGGCGGCAGTTCGGACAGGAGTGACACGTCCAGGCACACCTGCTCGGCGGCCGTTCCCATGGCCCGGCCCCGCTGGGCGTTGTAGAGCCACACGCGCTGTCCGATCCAGTGCCCGTCGGCCTCCTGGCCGACCGCCTCGACCACGCCTGCGCCGTCGCTGTGCGGCACGATCAGTGCAGCGTCCATCGCGTGGCCGCGGCCCGCCCGCCGGTTGCAGTCGGCCGGGTTCACGCCTGAGGCCATCAACCGCACGCGCGCCTCGCCCGGAGCAGGTACAGGCAGCGGCAGTTCGATCGCCTCGAGCACCTCCCGGGCCGGGCCTTGCCTGCGGTAGCCAATGGCCCTCATGGCCGTGTGCGGAGCCCGTGCATGCCGCCGAATCTAGGGCGTGCCGCCCGTGCACACAAGGTTCATTGGTATGGCGCATGCCCACCATGCGTGCGGCGAAGTTGCCATGCGCACGGGCAGGCTCGACCATTGCGCGATCCGGCCCCCTCGAAGGCCGGTCAATGAATCCCTGAGGAGACCTGACATGTTCTTACGTCGACTTCCGCGGGCCGTGCCCATTGTGGGCCTGGCCCTGATGCTTGCCGTCCCGCTGTGCGCCTGGGCCCAGGCCAAGTTCAGCTACGGCAGCGGCTCGCCCAGCAAGGGCCCCGAAGCGATCGCCGCCAACCGCTACCTCGACCGTGTCGAGCAGGCTGCCGGCGGGAGCCTGAAGTTCGAGCGCAGCTTCGACGGTACGGTGGCGAACTTCCGCGCCACCGGCAACTCGCTGCGTGACGGGCTGATCGATGCGGGCTTCCTGCTGGACACGTTCCACACGACGGACCTGAAGACCTCGATGACGCTCACCGACCTCGCGATGATCGCCGCCCAGCCGCTGGCGCAGGCAGGCGCCATCAACGAGACGATGCTGCTCAACTGCCCACAGTGCGAGGCCGACTTCAACCGCTTCAAGGCCACGCCGCTGGCCTACAACGGGGTGGCCCCCTTCTACCTGCAGTGCCGCTCGCCGGTGGGCTCGATGCAGGACCTCAAGGGCAAGGCGATCCGCGCCGCCTCGGCCTTCGCGCTCTTTGCCAAGGCGGCGGGCGCCAACCCCGTGAGCACCGTGCCCACCGAGGTCTACGAGGCCATGCAGCGCGGGGCGGTGGAGTGCGCGATCGTCGGCGGGGTCTGGCTCAAGAGCTACAACCTGATGGACGTGGTCAAGACGGTCGTCGACCAGCCGCTGGGCCAGTACAACTCGAGCCTGGTGCTGGCTGTGGGCCGCGAGGGTTGGCGCAAGCTGTCCACGGCACAGCGTCAGGCCATGATCGATGCGCTGCCCTTCCTCGTGGCGGAGGCCACGCTGCTGAACATGGAGGAGACCGAGCGCGCCTTCCAGGAGGCGGCTGGCAAGGGCGTGCGGCGCACGCCGCCGCCGGCCGACTTCAAGGCCTTCGTGGCCACCCATGTGGCCGGCGAGCAGGCACGCGTGATAGCCGACGCCGACAAGCGCGGCGTCACGGGCGCGGCCGCGCTCGTGAAGACCTACCTCGAAAAGCTCGAGAAGTGGAACCGGATCGTGGCCGAGACGGGCGGCGACCGCGCCAAGTACGAAGCCGCGCTGCGACGCGAGATCTTCTCCAAGCTCAAGCCGTGAAGCCCGTCGCGGCGCGCCTCGTCGGCAGCGCGAACGACCTGGCGCTGGCGCTGGGCTCACTGGCTGCTGCGCTGATGATGGTGCACGTGAGCCTGGACGTTGTCGGCAAGGCCTTGCTGCGCACGCCGATCACCGGAACGCTCGAGATCGTCTCGTCGTACTACATGGTGGCCTGCATCTTCCTGCCGATGGGCTGGGTGCAATCGCGGCGCCAGCACATCGCCGTGGAGCTGATGCAAGGCGCCTTGCCAGGGCGGCTCGAGCGGGGGATGCGGGTGTTCGCCGACAGCTGCATGCTGGTGTTTGCCGTGCTCCTGTGCGTGGCCAGCTTCGGCGAGGCCGTCGAGCAGACGGCCGTGCGCGAGACCTCCGAGGCGGTGGCGCTGCGCATCGAGGTGTGGCCCTCGCGCTGGTTTCCGGTGGTGGGCAGCGCACTCGTGGCGTGTGCGCTGCTGCTGCAGATGGCTGCTGCCTGGTGGGGCGAGCCATCCGAAGGCGCCAGTACGCCAGGCGGGCACACATGAGCAACCTGCAGATCGGGTTTCTCGGCGTCGGGGCGATGTTCGTGCTGCTGATGCTGCGCGTGCCCATCGGCGCCACGCTCGGGCTGGTTTCGCTGGCCGGCATCGCCGCCATACGGGGCCCCGGCGCGGCCATGGGCTCGCTGGCCACGCTGCCGTACCAGTTCTCGTCGAACTGGACGCTCTCGGCCGTGCCGATGTTCCTGCTGATGGGCAGTTTTGCGCACCACATGGGGCTCACCCGCGGCCTCTTCGATGCCGCCAAGGCCTGGCTGGGCTGGCTGCCCGGCGGTCTGGCCGTGGCCTCGAACTGGGCCTGCACCCTCTTCGGGGCAGCCTCGGGCTCGAGCGTGGCCACCACCTCCGCCATCGGGCGCATCGCCATTCCGGAGATGCTGCGTCGGGGCTACAACCCGTCCCTGGCCACTGGCTCGGTCGCTGCGGCCGGCACCATCGATGCGTTGATCCCACCCAGCGTCGCGCTCGTGATCTACGGCTGGTACGCCGAGGTCTCCATCGACAAGCTGCTGATCGCGGGCATCCTGCCGGGCTTGCTCACGGCAGTGGTGTTCACGCTCTTCATCGTCGGCCTGTGCAAGGCACGGCCGGAACTGGCGCCCGTCGAAGACCGCACCTACTCCCTGCGGGAGCGCCTCGAACTGGTGCGCGATGTCTGGCCGCTGCCGGTCATCGTGCTGGGCGTGGTGGGCGCGATCTGGTCGGGTGCGGCCACCTCGACGGAGGCCGCCGCGGTCGGGGCCGGCTTCTCGCTGCTCGTGGCGGCCGCCAGACGCTCCGTGAGCTGGGAAACCGCCCGCCGCGCATTCAGCGACACCGCCGGCAGCATGGCCTCGCTCTTCTTCGTCGTCGTCGGCGCGGTGCTCTTCACGCGCTTCCTGGCGCTGTCGGGCGTGCCCGACCACATCGCCTCGGGCTTCGCCAGCCTGGGCTCGGTCTGGGCCGTCATCGCCGCGATGATCGTCGTCTACCTCGTGCTCGGCATGATCCTCGACCCCATCGGCGTGATGCTGCTGACGCTGCCGATCCTGATCCCGGTGTGCCGCAAGCTGGGGCTCGACCTGCTGTGGATCGGCGTGCTCGTCGTCAAGCTCGTCGAGGTGGGCATGCTGACGCCCCCAGTGGGCTTTCACTGCTTCGTCCTGAAGACGGTGGTTGGTTCGCAGGTGTCGATGTCGGCCATCTTCCGTGGCGCGCTCTGGTTCGTGGCGGTGGACGCGATCGTCATCGGGCTGCTGATCGCCTTCCCCCGGATCAGCCTGTTGCTGCCTGGCTTCATGGAATAGCGTGACATGGCCAAGATCGGTGCCAGCATCAGCTTCCTGTTCAACGAGTGGCCCTTCGAGCAGCGTTTCGAGCTGGCGCGCCGCGCGGGCTTTCGCGCCATCGAGTACGGCGTGCCCTACCGGCATGACCAGCAGCTCTTCGCGCACCTGTTGCAGCGCCATGGGCTGCAGTACCTGAACTTCCTGGCGGCACCCGGTGACTGGGACGGCGGCGAGCGGGGCTTCGCCTGCGACCCCGGTCGGGTCGAGGAGTTTCGCGCCGAGTTCGAGAGGGCGGTTGCCTGGGCGCAGGCGCTCAAGGTGGGGCGGCTGCACGCACCGGCAGGCCGCGTGCCGCCGGGTTGTGACGGTGATCGAGCCCTGCACACGTTGCGCAGCAATCTGCGCTGGGCAGCCGAACGAGCCGCCGGAGAAGGTCTGGATGTGATGATCGAGCCCGTCAATCGCCATGACCTCCCGGGCTTTGCCATCCACACGGTGGCACAGGCCCTGGAACTGCTGCACGACATCGATCAGCCCAACCTCGGGCTCATCTTCGACGTCTACCACGTTGGACGCGAGGAGGGCGACGTGACAGCCCGCCTGCGCGAGGCGCTGCCCTGGGTCATGCACGTGCAGGTCGGCAGCCCGCCCGATCGTCATGAGCCCGGGTGCGGGGAGATCGACGTGTGCTGGTTGATCGGCGAGCTCGATCGGCTCGGCTACGGGGGATGGGTGGGTTGCGAGTACCGCCCTTCCCGGGGCACGGCCCTGAGCCTGGAATGGGCCCGGGGATACGGCATCGATCCCGATGCGTTACGGGAGGCCGCAGCCTGAGCGGCGCGACCGACCCGGCTTGAAGGGGAGCGGGACATGGATCTGGGCTTGCACGGCAGCCACGTTCTGATCACGGGGGGGTCTAAGGGCATCGGCAAGGCTGTCGCCCGCGGCTTCGCGCAGGAGGGGTGTTCCCTGCACCTGGTTGCGCGTGACGCCCGTACGCTTGCCGTCACGGCCGAGGAGATTGCCAAGACCCACGGCGTACAGGTGCGAACCAGCGCGCTGGACCTTCGCCAGGCCCAGGCCGTGTCCGAGCTGGCCGAGGGCGCAGCCGCCTACGACGTGATCGTGAACAACGCCGGCGACATCCCGGGCGGGCCCATCGACGCCATCGACGACAGCCGCTGGCGCACGGCCTGGGACCTCAAGGTCATGGGCTACGTCAACCTCACGCGCGCGATGCTGCCGGCCCTGCGGGCGCGCGGCTCGGGGGTGATCGTCAACGTCATCGGCCTGGCTGGCCTGATGCCGATGTACGACTACATCTGCGGCACGGCGGGCAACGCCGCGCTGCACGCCTTCACGCGCGCGATCGGCAGCCGCACGACGCAGGATGGCGTGCGCGTGGTGGGCGTGAACCCGCCGATGGTGCGCACCGAGCGCCTGGAGCAGGTGATGCGCGGCATGGCGCGGGCCAGGCTGGGCGACGAGGAGCGCTGGCAGGAACTGCTGCTCGACCGGCCCTTCGGGCGCCCTGCCGAGCCCGAGGAGATCGCCGACATGGTCGTCTTCCTCGCCTCGCGACGCGCCTCCTATGTCAGCGGCACGGTGGTCGACGTGGACGGCGGCATCGTCAGCCGCCGGTGACGGTTTCGAGGAGCCCGCAGACCATGCCCTCCATCACCCGGGAAGATCTGATCGGCGTGTGGGACCTCGTGCGCTACTTCGTGCGCCTGCCCGACGGAACCGAACTCGCGCCGCTCGGGGACGACGCCGTGGGCCGTATCGGCTACACGGCCGACGGCTACATGTTCGGCTTCATGGCGCGGGCGCGGCGCGCGCCCTTCGCGAGTGCGGACCGGCTGCTGGCCACGCCTGCCGAGAAGGCGGCGGCCTTCGAGGACTGCGTGACCTACGCCGGGCGTTGGGCGCTTCGTGACGACGGGCTGGTCGTGCACCACGTGGAGGTCAGCCTGCTGCCGAACTGGACGGGGCAGGAGCAGCTGCGCATTCCGGTGCTCGATGCGCAGGGCCTGGAGCTCGTGGCCCACGTGGGGGACGGAGCCGCCCGCCGCAGTGCCATCGTGCGCTGGCGGCGAGCACGTGGCGCTGTCTGGCATGCCCCTCAGGGCGCCATGTCCACCTCGCCCATCACCGCCTCCTCGTAGGCCCACAGCGAGGGCAGGCCGCCCGTGTGCAGGAAGAGCACGCGCTCGTCGGGCGCGAAGTAGCCCTGGCGTGCCAGCCCCATCAGCCCGGCCATGATCTTGCCGGTGTAGACCGGATCGAGCAGCAGGCCTTCGGTGCGTGCCAGCATCTGCACCGCCTCGACCATGCGGGCGTTGGGGATCGAGTACTTGGGCTGCCAGTAGCCGCCCACGCACACGACCGATTCGGGGGCTACCTTCAGGTCCAGGCCGAGGAGGTCGCACACGGCCTGTGCCTCCTTGTGCACGAGCGGGGCCTGGTCGGCCGGGTCGCGGCTCACGCCGATGCCCACGATCGGCACGTCGATGCGGTTGCCCAGGAACCCGGCCAGCAGCCCACCGTGCGTGCCCGAGCTGCCCGAGCCCACCACCACGCGGCCGAAGCGCAGCCCACGCTCGAAGCACTGCTGCTGCAGCTCCTGCGCGCAGGCCACGTAACCCAGGCCGCCCACCGCGTTCGAGCCGCCGCCCGGGATCACGTAACCCTTGCGGCCCTCGGCTGCAAGGGCATCGACCACCTGCTGCATGGCCTGAGCCATGTTCGTGCCGGCGGGCACGACCGTGATCGCCTC
Source organism: Rubrivivax sp. (assembly GCA_040400855.1). Taxonomy (GTDB): domain Bacteria; phylum Pseudomonadota; class Gammaproteobacteria; order Burkholderiales; family Burkholderiaceae_C; genus Rubrivivax. The sequence continues at coordinate 6,130 of JBBAPJ010000006.1, read as the reverse complement.
CACCCCCATCAGGCGAAACATGAAGTGGTTGCCGCTGCCCCGGGGGTCGTAGCTGCCGGGCACCCGCTCCTCGATCACGAAGCGGCACTTCAGCCCTTCCTTCACGGCGGCAGCCAGCGTGATGCGGCAGTGGTTGGACTGCGGCGCGCCGCAGGTCACGAGCGTGTCTGCGCCCTGCTCCATCGCATCGGCCACGAGGAACTCGAGCTTGCGTGTCTTGTTGCCCCCGGGGAAGAGCCCGAGCATGTCGTCGCGCTTGACCCAGACCTCGGGCCCGCGGCCGCCCGGGCAGCTGCTGGCCAGTTCCGCGGAGAACCGCGGCAGCGGCTCCAGCGGCGTGGCACCTTCGGTGTAGCGGCGGCGGGCGAAGCGTGAGAGGTCCATGGGCAGGCGGGAGGTGTGAGGGGAGAGGGGCGGGCGGCTCCCCGGCAACCGTGTGTCCGGGCTGGCCTGGGCGTCCGCACGAGGGGCAAGTGTGCAACGGATCGGGCCCCGCGGGGGTCCTCGCGGCGGGCCATGCGCACGCGCAATGCCGGCCGCGCCGGGCGCATCCATGCTGCGCACTCGAAGTGTCGCCCGGACGGACGGACGGGTGACGCGGGGTCGGCCCCGACCTCTTTCTTCCCCACCCCTTCACACGCCAAGAGGATCCCCATGGACACCAACTCCCGCACCCTGTCGGGCGATGGCAGCCAGCAGGCGGCCGTCAGCCACAACCTTCGCAACATGGTCGACGAGATCGACACCTTCCTGAAATCCGCCGCCGACACGGGCGACCAGCGCTTCAACGCCGTGCGCGACCGCCTGGCCGAGCAGGTGCGCGAGATGCGCATGCAGGTCGATGAGCTCAACGAGGCCACGCTCGCGCGCGTCAAGCGCGTGGCGCGCCAGGCCGACGAGACGGTGCAGGCGCACCCCTATGGCGCGATGAGCGTGGCCGCTGCGGCGGGCCTGGTGATCGGCTTCCTCGCCGCTCGCCGTTGAGCATCGATCCGGCCGGCCGGGCGCCGCCGGGCGGCCTGGCCGGCACCGTGCAGCGGTTGCTGAACGGGGCGGCCGAAATCGGGCGCACGCGGCTCGAGCTTGCCTTGCTGGAGCTCGAGGCCGAGCGGGTGCGCTTGGCTCGGCTGTTCCTGCGCGCTGCCATCGGGCTCTTCCTGCTCTTCCTGGCCGTGGTGATGGCCGTGGGGTGGTGGCTGCTGCGCGTGCCGCCCGAGGACCGCACCGGGTGGGCGGGCGTATTCGCGCTCGTCTTCGCCACCGCGGCCGGGTTCGTGGCCTGGGGGGGGCGGCGGCTCGCCCGGCGTCGTGGCCCCTGGCTGTCCACGGGCTGGCTGCCTCCCCCGCGCCGGCGCAGCGACTGAAGTGGTGCGATTGCCCCCGGGGTGTCGGGGGCACGGCCCGGTCGGGTTCGCTTCCGGCACACTAGGCGTGCTGCCCGGGCCCCATCCGGGCTCGACTGCGAGCCTGCTGCCTTGTTCCAATTGCCTGCGCTGTTGCGTCGCGTGGCCTGCCTGCTGATGGCGCTGCTGCCCGCTGTGGCAGCCACGGCGCAGACGGTGCCGGCCAGCTTCACGCCTGCGCCGGGAGCAGCCGCCGAGGTGCAATTCGAAATCGACCTCGCCGCGGCGGTGGCCGACGGCCGGTTCGACCCGCAGCGCGACCGCATCGGGCTGCGGGGCAGTGCGGCTCCGCTTTCATGGGGGGCTTCGGCCTATCCCGCTGCGCTGGGCGGGCATCGCTACGGCGCGCGCTTGCGCATCGAGCGCCCTCCTTTCGGCGGGCAGCCACTGCAGTACAAGTTCGTGATCGAACGGGGTGCGCGTGGCCTGCCCGACGTGTGGGAGCCTGGACGCAACCACCCGCTGTGGCTGCAGCCGGCGCCGGACGTCACGGGGCCGGTAGGTCGGGTCGCCCGCGCCTTTGGCGCCGAGCCGGCGGCCTTGCCCGTGCGGCGCGCGGGCAGGATCGAGCGCCTGGGGGTGGTGCGATCGGCCCACGTGGTGGCGCGCGAGGTGCAGGTCTGGCTGCCACCCGATCATGGGAGCGACTCCTCGCGGCGCTACCCCGTGCTGGTGCTGCACGACGGGCAGAACGTCTTCGATGCCTCGCACGCGGGTGCAGAGTGGCAGTTCGACGAGACCGCGCAACGCCTGGCCGAGGCCCGCTTGATCGATCCGCCGATCATCGTGGCCGTCGGGTCAGGCCCCGACCGGATCGCCGACTACACGCCCAGCTCGGCGACTTTCGGCTCGCCACCACGCCGGCAAGGCGGCGGGGCGGCCGCCTACGGGCGCTTTCTGGCCGAGGAATTGCTGCCGCTGATCGCCCAGCGCTACCGCATCCAGGCCGGCCCGGGTGGCACGGCCGTGGGTGGCTCGTCGCTGGGCGGGCTCGTGTCGCTGTGGCTGGCCCTGCACCGGCCCGACGTCTTCGGGGCGGCGCTCGTCGTCTCGCCCTCCCTGTGGTGGGACAACGAGGCCGCGCTGCGCGACGTGCTCGCCCGGCCGACTGGCAGTGCCCGCCCACGGCTGTGGCTGGACATGGGCGGCCGTGAGTCGGAGCAGGGGATCGGGCAGGCCAGGCGGCTGCGCGAGGCGCTGCGCCAGCGCGGCTGGTCGCCGCAGGAGCTGGCCTACGTGGAGGATCCGCTGGGCACGCACGACGAGGCCACCTGGGCCTCCCGCGTCGAGGGCATGCTGCGCTTTCTGTACGCTCGCCCCTAACGGGCCCGTAACGCCCCCGGGAGGTGTACGGTCATAATCCGTCCGCCTCGCATGACCCACCCCTCCGAGCCCGCCCCGCTGCTGCCGCGCCCGACCCTGAGCGAGCTGTGGTCCGACGACCATCCGCTGATCGAGCACCGCGAGCGCATCGCGCTGCGCCTGTCACAGCTGGCGGCTGCGGTGTCGGCCGGGATGTGGGTGTACCAGTACATCGGCGGCCGGACGGTGCTCGTCGCGCTGCTGACGGCCACGACCGTCTTCCTGGCGCTTAACGTCTACTGGCTGAGCGTGCGTCACCGGCCGCTGGTGCCGTACGGGCTGCTGACCGTGTCGATGGCGGCGACTGCCTGCTTCGCCACCTGGTACCAGGGCTACTACGGCGTGTTCTGGGCCTTCCCGATCCTCTTCGGGGCGTACTTCGTGCTGCCGCGGCGTCAGGCCACGCTCCTCGGCGCCCTGTTCACCGTGGTGATGACGGCCATTGCCGCCATGAAGGTGGGCTGGTCGCCGGCCCTGCGCGCCTTCGCGTCGATGGGGCTCACGCTCTTCATGATCTCGTGGGCGCTGGGCTTCATCGCCGAACTGCAGCGCGCCCTGCGCGAGCAGGCCATCACCGATCCGCTCACGGGCGCCTTCAACCGGCGCCACTTGCAGGCCGAGCTCGCGCGGCTGTCGCAGCCCGGGCAGGGTGCATCGCACACGCACTCGCTGCTGGCCATCGACATCGATCACTTCAAGCGCGTCAACGACCGCTACGGCCACGCCGAGGGAGACGAGGTGCTGCGCCGGCTGGTGGCCGCCATCTCGGCGCGCAAGCGCGCGAGCGACCTGCTGTTTCGCACGGGCGGCGAGGAGTTCATGCTGCTCCTGTACCGCACCACTCCGGCGCAGGCACGCGCGATCGCCGAGGAGCTGCGCGAGCGCCTGGAGTCGCAGGCCTGGCTGCCCAACGGGGACACGGTGACGATCAGCATCGGCGTGAACACCTGGCGCCCGGGCCAGGGCGTGGACGAGTGGCTGCAGGGTGCGGACCGCGCGCTCTACGACGCCAAGCGCGAGGGGCGCAACCGCGTGACGATGGCCGGCGAGTTCGAGTGAGGCGGGTGCCGCTGCGGCCCTAGCGCGAAGGGTCGTCGACGAACCGGTTCTCGATGGCGCCGATGCCGTCGATCTGCACGCGCACCACATCGCCGTGCTTGAGCCACATGGGCGGGCTCAGGCCCATTCCCACGCCCGCAGGGGTGCCGGTGGCGATGACGTCGCCCGGCAGCAGCGTGATACCGCGCGAGCAGGTCTCGATCAGCGTGGGCAGGTCGAAGATCAGGTCCTCGGTGTTCGCATCCTGGCGCCTGTCGCCGTTGACGAAGCACTGCACGCGCGTGCGCTGGCCGTCGAGCTCGTCGGCCGTGACGATCCACGGGCCCATCGGGCAGAAGGTGTCGAAGCTCTTGCCCAGGTCCCATTGCTGGTGGCGCATCTGCACGTCGCGGGCCGTCACGTCGTTGACGATCGTGTACCCGAACACGTGTGACATCGCGTCGGCGCGCGTGATGTTGCGCCCGCCGCGGCCGATGATCACCGCGAGCTCGGCCTCGTAGTCGATCTGCGTGGAGACCGTGTGCGGCAGCCGCACGTCGGTGCCGGTGGCCACCACGCACTCGGGCACCTTCGTGAAGACGATGGGCCAGGCCTGGACGTTGGCCGCGCTGTCCTTGAACACGGTGTCTCGCAGCTCGCGTGCATGGGCGTGGTAGTTGCGCCCGACGCACCAGACGTTGCGGCGAGGCCGCGGGATCGGTGCTTCGAGCTGCACCCCGGCCAGGGGCAACGCCGGGCCGCCGGCCGCGGGCAGCGGCCGGCCCTGCACCAGCCGGTCGATCAGGCACAGGGCGCCCGAGGCGGGATCGTCCACGGCCAGTGGCGTGACGTGCTGGCCGTCGGCGTCGACGAGGCCGACCTGGCGGCGGCCCTGGTGCTGGAAGGTGGCGATACGCATGAGGAGGGCTGGCCTGCGACCACCGCCACGGTGCGCGGCAAGGGGAACAGCCAGCTCAATGAGAACAAAGGCGGCATGCTAGCCCGAGCCGCAATGGCCGAGCGTGGCACCCTGCCACTTCGGGGGCGCTGCGCGCTTCGGGTCGGGTGGGCACAATGCGCTGGCCGCTGGCCAGCCTGAGGCTACAGCGTCGCCTCGACCTTCGCGCGCAGGGCCGGCGTGACCTGCGGCTGCACACCGAACCAGGCCTCGAAGGCGGGGCGCGCCTGGTGCAGCAGCATTCCCAGGCCGTCGACCACCGGGTGGCCGCGGGCGCGGGCTGCGGCCAGCAGCGGCGTCTCCAGCGGCACGTAGACCGCATCGCACACGACTGCGCCTGCGGGCAGGGCATCCAGCCGCAGCTCCAGCGGCTCCTGCCCATGCATGCCCTGGCTCGTCGTGTTCACGAGCAGCGCCGCGCCAGTCAACGCGTCGTGGCGCGCCTCCCAGGGCAGCACATGCAGCCGGCAGCCGCCGCCGGTGCCTTGCAGGTCGGCTGCAAGCTCCTCAGCCCGTGCGGCCGTGCGGTTGAGCAAGCGGATCTCGCGGGCCCCGGCATCCATCAGCCCGGCGACGATCGCCCGCGCCGCACCGCCGGCGCCCAGCACCACGGCCGGGCCGGCGTCGGCCCGCCAGCCGGGCTGCGACTCGTGCAGGCTCTGCACGAAGCCGAAGGCGTCGGTGTTGCGGCCTTCCAGCGTGCCGTCGGCGGCCACCACCACGAGGTTGACGGCCCCGATGCGTTGCGCCAGCGGCTCCACGCGGTCCACCAGACGCAGCGTGTCGACCTTGTGAGGGATCGTCACGTTGCAGCCGGCAAAGCCCAGCGCGGGCAGGCCGCGCAGCGCCGCCTCGAGCCGGCCCGGTGCCACGGGCAGCGGCACGTAGGCGCCGCGCAGGCCGTGCTCGGCGATCCAGTGGCCGTGCAGCAACGGCGAGCGCGAGTGCGCCACGGGCCAGCCGATGACGCCGGCGAGGATGAAAGGCTGGGCGGCGGGTGCGGACATCTCTCGGGCAGGGTGGTCCAGGCCCGATTGTCGCCGCCCGCCGATAATCGCGGGCCACGCCGACCCGGCCGGCCCGACTGCGGCCACCGCGTGCCTGCGGCCCACCCGTGAACCCGCCTCCACCATGAGCCAAGTCATCCTTCCGTCCCTGCCCGTCGGCGAACGCGTCGGCATCGCCTTCTCAGGAGGCCTGGACACCTCTGCTGCCGTGCACTGGATGCGCGGCAAGGGCGCGATCCCGTGCGCCTACACGGCCAACCTCGGTCAGCCCGACGAGAGCGACTACGAGGAGATCCCGCGCAAGGCCCGGGCCTACGGCGCCGAGATCGCGCGCCTGGTGGACTGCCGCGCGCAGCTCGTGG